>NZ_JBSGZV010000004.1:290096-352562 GCF_053611185.1 Streptomyces sp. NPDC054834
GGACACGTTCCCCCGGTCCCGCCCGCGCCCCGCAATCCCTCACTCCTCGGCGCTCACCAGTAGACGACGACTTTGTCGCCGTTCCTCACCTGCGCGAACAGTTCCGCGATCGCCGCCTCGTCCCGCACGTTGACGCAGCCGTGGGAGCCGCCGGCGTAACCGCGCGCGGCGAAGTCGTACGAGTAGTGCACCGCCTGGCCCCCGCTGAAGAACATCGCGTAGGGCATGGGGGAGTCGTAGAGCGTCGACACATGGTGCCGTGACTTCCAGTAGACGTGGAACACGCCCTCCCGGGTCGGGGTGTACTGCGTGCCGAAGCGGACGGCCATGGTGGACACCGTCCGCCCGTCGATCATCCAGCGCAGTGTCCGGGTGGTCTTGCTGATGCACACCGCCCGGCCGGTCAGGCAGCGCGGGTCCGGCGCGGCGGCCGGCTGACCGCCCATCAGGTACAGCTCCCACGTGCCCGGCTGGTGCGTCATGCCGATGAGCCGTCGCCAGGTGACGGTGTCGGTCCGGCCGGTCTGCGGCAGTCCGCGCTTGCGCTGGAAGCCCTTGACGGCCTGCTCGGTCAGATCGTCGTAGGTCCCCGTCGGCCCGTCGAAGAGCCAGTCGATCTGCCGCAGCCGGGCCTGTAGCTCGCGTACGTCCGTGCCGCTGTCGCCGCGCGCCCACAGCACGTCGGCCGGCGCGGGGGCGGGGCCGGCGCTCGACTCCGGGGCCGCCGGGGCGGACGCCCGGCTGCTCGGCAGCCGGATGTGCACCGGTGAGCGCTGCTTGCCGTCGGCGTCCGGGGCCCGCACCGTGCAGCCGCAGAGGGCGGCGAGCGCGACGGTGGAGCAGAGTGCGGCGGTCGAGCGTCCGATGCGGCTCATGCCCCAGATGCTTCCCAGCGTGACCGCCGCCGAACAACGGGGCATGGTGAGGAGTACCGAACGCAACTCGGAGGCACACACCATGGCGCGTGAGTCGGAGTCCGGACTGCCGATCGAGCCGGTCTACGGGCCGCAGGACCTGTCCGGCTGGGATCCGGCCGGGAAGCTGGGCGAGCCGGGCGCATACCCCTTCACCAGGGGCGTGTACCCCAGCATGTACACCGGCCGGCCCTGGACCATGCGCCAGTACGCCGGTTTCGGCACCGCCACCGAGTCCAACGCCCGCTACCGGCAGCTGATCGAGCACGGCACGACGGGCCTGTCCGTCGCCTTCGACCTGCCCACCCAGATGGGCCACGACTCCGACGCGCCCCTCGCCCACGGCGAGGTCGGCAAGGTCGGCGTGGCCATCGACTCGATCGACGACATGCGGGTGCTGTTCGGCGGGATCCCGCTGGGCGAGGTCTCGACGTCCATGACGATCAACGCGCCGGCGGCCCTGCTGCTGCTCCTCTACCAACTGGTGGCGGAGGAACAGGGCGTGCCGGCGGACCGGCTGACCGGCACGATCCAGAACGACGTCCTGAAGGAGTACATCGCGCGCGGCACGTACATCTTCCCGCCGAAGCCCTCCTTGCGGCTCATCGCCGACATCTTCAAGTACTGCAAGGCCGAGATCCCCAGGTGGAACACCATCTCGATCTCCGGCTACCACATGGCCGAGGCGGGCGCCTCGCCCGCGCAGGAGATCGCCTTCACCCTCGCGGACGGCATCGAGTACGTCCGTACGGCGGTCGCGGCCGGCATGGACGTCGACGACTTCGCGCCCCGCCTGTCCTTCTTCTTCGTCGCCCGTACGACGATCCTGGAGGAGGTCGCCAAGTTCCGGGCCGCGCGCCGGATCTGGGCCCGGGTGATGAGGGAGGAGTTCGGCGCGCGGGACCCCAAGTCGCTGATGCTGCGCTTCCACACCCAGACGGCGGGCGTCCAGCTGACGGCCCAGCAGCCCGAGGTGAACCTCGTCCGGGTCGCCGTCCAGGCCCTGGCGGCGGTGCTCGGCGGCACGCAGTCCCTGCACACCAACTCCTTCGACGAGGCGCTCGCGCTCCCCACGGACAAGAGCGCCCGGCTCGCCCTGCGCACCCAGCAGGTGCTGGCCCACGAGACCGACGTGACCGCGACCGTCGACCCGTTCGCGGGCTCGTACGCCGTCGAGCGGATGACGGACGACGTGGAGGCGGCGGCCCTGGACCTGATGCGGAGGGTCGAGGACCTGGGCGGCGCGGTCGCGGCGATCGAGCGGGGCTTCCAGAAGGAGGAGATCGAGCGCAACGCGTACCGCATCGCCCAGGAGACGGACGCGGGTGAGCGGGTCGTCGTGGGCGTGAACCGCTTCCGGTTCGACGAGGAGGAACCGTACGAGCCGCTCCGCGTGGACCCGGCGATCGAGGCCCAGCAGGCGGAGCGGCTCGCCCGGCTGCGGGCGGAGCGGGACCAGGAGGCGGTGGACTCGGCCCTGGCCGCGCTGAAGAAGGCGGCGGAGGGGGAGGACAACGTGCTGTACCCGATGAAGGAGGCGTTGCGGGGGCGGGCGACGGTGGGGGAGGTGTGCAATGCGCTGCGGGAGGTTTGGGGGAGTTACGTGCCTAGCGATGCGTTCTGAGCTGGGGGGTTCCTCCGAATGAGTGATCGGGGACGAAGCCCGCACGCCCCCGGTTACTCTCGTTGCAGAGTGGGCCCCGAAGAGGGGGACGCCATGGCCGTACTGCAGCAGGAGCTGACCCTGGGCGAGGCTGCCGACATGCTCGCCCGTGCACTGCCTGGCCACCGCGTGGAGATTCTCCAGGGGAGGCTCACTGCGACACCGCCGCCGGACGGCTCGCACGCTCTGTCGTTGACCAAGGCGTGCCGGGCGCTGGACCTCGCCGGTATCGAGGGAAGCGGGGCGGAGCGGGTCCAAGGCGTCGGCCTCTGGCTGCCAACACTTCCCGAAGACTTCGCGATCCCCGATCTCTCCATCGTGGACGAGGACTTTCGAGACGCCCACGTCACCAAGAACTACTACGCCCCCGACGTCTTCCGCATGGTCGTGGAAGTGACGTCGTCGAACTGGTCCGACGATCTCGGCCCCAAGGTCGAGTGTTACGCCCAAGCCGGCATCCGGACCTACCTCGTCGCGGACCGCAAGCACGGTGAGGTGCTGCTCCACACCGAACCGGTCGACGGCAAGTACCCCGAGCCCCAGCGGTTCAAGCGCGGCCAGAGCGTGCCCGTCCCGAAGTCCGTCGGTGTCCACCTGGAACTCCCGGTGGACACCCTCCTCGACGGGTGATCGCCCGTGAGCTGAGCCTCACCTGCGGCGCACACGCGTGAGGTACTCCCCGAGCCCCGCCTCCGAGTCCCCCGCCCAGCCGACGTAACCGTCCGGGCGGACCAGGAACACTCCCGGGCCGTACGACTCGGGGGCGGCCGGAAGCTCCCGTACCCCCGCGACGGGCGCCGCCGCCCCGAGCAGCGTCCAGTGCGGCCCCCGGAACGCGTCGAACAGCCGCACCCCGTCCACCGTGCCGTCGGGCGCCCGGTCACCCGCCCCTACGCCGGACGGGGCGGCACGCCTGTCCTCGCTCAGGGAGGACTCCGGATACCCCAGGCCGAGCTGGACCGTCGCCTTCCCCCGCCGCACCTCGCCGCGGTGCACGCCCGTCGACAGGCCCAGCATGGCCTCGGCGTTGGGGCGCCGCTCCTCCTCGTAGGTGTCCAGCAGCGCCTCGGGCGCCCCGTCCCGCAGCACCGCACCCAGCTTCCAGCCCAGGTTGTACGCGTCCTGGACGCTGGTGTTCAGCCCCTGCCCGCCGGCCGGTGAGTGCACGTGCGCGGCGTCGCCCGCGAGGAACACGCGGCCCACCCGGAAGCGGTCCGCGAGCGCCGCCCGGGGCCGGAAGGCCGAGGCCCAGCGCAGCTCGGTGACGTCCTCGGCGTCCAGGTGCGTGTACGCGGCGACCAGCTCGCGGATGCCGTCCAGGGTCAGCTCCGGCTCGGCGCCCCCCGGCAACCTCGCGGACAGCTGGAAGTCGTCCGTGCCGGCGAGCGGGCACAGCGCGAGGCCGGTGCCGTCGGCCCCGGGGAACGTGTGCCAGTACTCCCGGTCGAGACCCTTCACCCGCACGTCCGCCACCAGGAACGGGCTCGGGTCGACCGTCTCGCCGGTCATCCCCACACCCACCGCCCGCCGCACGGCCGACCGCCCGCCGTCGGCCGCGACGACGTACCGCGCGCGGGCGGTCCTGCCGTCGGCGAACCGGACGCTCACGCCCTCGGCGTCCTGCTCCAGACCCGTCACCTCGCGTCCGAAGGCCACCTGTCCGCCCAGCTCCACCAGCCGCGCGTACAGGACCTCCTGCGTCCGCCACTGCGGCACCATCAACGGCTCGGTGTACGGCGCGCCCTCCTCCGCCGCCACGGCCTCGAACATCGGCTGCTCGCCGACCCGTTCGCCGTCCTTCCAGATCATCCGCACCGGGTAGGGCCCGCCCGCCGCGCGGATCGCGTCGAGGACGCCGAGGTCGTCGAAGACCTCCTGCGTGCGCGGCTGGATTCCCTTGCCGCGCGATCCGGGGAACAGCCGGTCCGCGCGCTCCACGACCAGTGCGTCCACCCCGCGCCGGGCGAGGTCGATCCCCAGGGCCAGTCCGGTGGGGCCCGCCCCCACGATCAGGACATCCATCACGAGTCTCCTTAACGTTGTTAAGTGCCGTCGACGACGAGAGTGCCCTTAACGCTGTTAAGCTGTCAAGCGTGAGTACGGAACGCCGAGCGCCCCTCGACCGCACCCGGGTCGCGGACACCGCCCTGAAGCTGCTGAACGAGGTGGGCCTGGAGGGCCTGACCCTGCGCGCCATCGCCAATGAACTGGGCGTCAAGGCGCCCGCCCTGTACTGGCACTTCAAGGACAAGCAGGCGCTGCTCGACGAGATGGCGACGGAGATGTACCGCCGGATGGTCGCCGGCACCGCGCTCGACCCCGCCGACACCTGGCAGGAGCGGCTGCTGAAGGCGAACCGCGGGCTGCGCGCCGCACTGCTCGGCTACCGCGACGGTGCGAAGGTCTTCAGCGGCTCACGCTTCACCGGCGTCGACCACGGGCGCGAGATGGAGGCGACCCTGCGCCTCTTCACGGCCGCCGGCTTCACCCTGCCGCAGACGGTCCAGGCGGCGCGGACCGCGAACATGTACACCATCGGCTTCGTCACCGAGGAGCAGGGCGTGCGGCCCCTCCCGGACGAGCGCCGGGAGGGCTACGACATCGAGGAACGCGCCCGGCGGATGGCCGACTACCCACTGGCGGCCGAGGCCGGGAAGCTGCTCTTCGACGACTACGACGACCAGTTCGAGGAAGGCCTGGCGCTGGTGATCGACGGGATCCGGGCGCGCTACGGCGTCGACTGAGACGCCGGCGAGGAGTTCAGCGTCACCTTCGCCAGCGCCGCCCGCATCCTCGGGGTCAGCGGCTTCTCCACATAGCGGTTCATCAGCCAGGCGAGGAGCAGCATGAAGGCGATCGTCAGCAGGAAGGCCCCGTAGGACGGGATGTGCAGGCTGCGGTGCAGGACCTTGATGACCACCCAGCCCAGGTGCTCGTGGACCAGGTAGAAGGGGTAGGTCAGCGCCCCGGCCACCGTCAGCCAGCGCCAGTTCGCCCAGTGCAGCCAGCCGAGGGCGATCGCCGCGACCGCGAGGAAGCCGAGCGTCACCACCAGGATGATGCCGAACGAGGTGCGGTGGGCGAAGGCGTGCGGGTCCGAGGCGTTCCACAGGCCGCGCACCGCGTAGTGCTGCCCGATCAGCCAGCTGACGGCCACGATGCCCCAGGCGTAGACGTCACTCCGGTCGCGGTGGACGAGATAGAGGCCGACGCCGCCGACGAAGAACGGCGCGTACTCCGGCATCAGCACGATGTCGAGCAGCGGCTGGTGCGCGCCCTGCGCGATCGCCGCCGCGAGGATCCAGCCCGCGCAGAAGAAGATCACGCGCCGCCGGCTCGCCCCGGGCAGCACGACCAGCAGCGCGAAGAGGGCGTAGAAGCGGATCTCCGCCCACAGCGTCCAGCACACCCCGAGCACCCGCTCCACGCCCAGCGGCTGCTGGAGCATGGTCAGGTTCACCAGGGCGTCGCTGGGCGACACCGCCTTGAAGGTGACCGCGGGCAGCGCGAACACCGCCGTCACGAGCACGATCGCCACCCAGTAGGCGGGCAGGAGCCGGGACGCGCGGGAGGCGAAGAACGACTTCAGGGGCCGGCCCCAGCCGCTCATGCAGATCACGAACCCGCTGATCACGAAAAAGACCTGGACCCCCAGGCAGCCGTACGCGAAATACGTGTGCAGGGTGGGGAACTGGTGCTGCGCGGAACTCCCCCAGGCCTTGGTGACATCGCCGCCCCGGCCGCCGTAGTGGTACGCGGCCACCATCAGCGCGGCGATCAGCCGCAGCCCGTCCAGTGCCCGCAGTCGCGGCTCAGGCCGGGGCCCGGCCCGCTCCGGCCGACGGGAAATCTCGATCGCCGGTGGGGCGGTCATGCTGGTCACGAAATTCCCCTCGACGGCCGTTCCTGTGGGTGTACCAAGGCACATTAGTCCGATTCACAGACATGCCTTGGTTGACGACCCAACGATTAGCCGCCCGGTCCCGGGGCGTTCACCTGAATGTCGTTTTAGCTTTCTAATTTTTTCCAGAATCCCCCCACGGAACAGTAAACCCACCTGATCAAAGCTTTGCTTGGCAAAGAACCAGGAGTGTCATGACGACGGTCCAGAAGAGGCGTGCACGTGCGCGTGGCGGGGAGCTGGACGACTGCCTGCGCGCCTGCGCGGTGCACAGCGGCAAGCTGGTCGGCAGCATCGACCGGCGCCGCATCGAACTCGCCGAGCAGCTGCGCAAGTTGCTCGTGGTGTGGGGCACCACCGGCACGGCCGCCGCCGCGCCCGCGCCGGCCGGCGCCACCGCGCTGCTCAAGCGTGCCGTCAAGGGCACGGCCGCTCCGGCCGGGGGGATCGCCGGAGAACTGCTCGACGCCCTGCTCGCGGTCGCCAACAAGGCCCTCGAGTGCGGCTACGACGACGAACTCAGCCTCGCACTCGTCATCAGCGACACCGTGCTCGCCCAGCGCAAGAACTCCCGCGCCGGCTGGCGGCTGCGCGCCCGCCTGCTGGAGACCCTCGGCGACGAGGACGAGGCGCTGGAGGCGTACGAGAAATACCTCGCCCTCACCGACGACGACGGCTTCGGCGTCCGCACCCGGATCGCCGGACTGCGCCTCGCCGGCGAGAAGGAGCGCGAGCTGCTCGGCCTGCTGCGCCGCCAGAACCCGCGCGCCGGGGAGTTCACCCGCCGCCCCGCCACCGACGTGTGGGCCGAGGGCCTGGCCGCGCACGCCGTCGGCGACTGGACCGAGGCCGAGCCGCGCCTCGTGGGAGCGCTCCTCGGGCTCGCCGCCGACGACGCCCCGGTGGCCGACCGGCAGGAGCTGCTCAGCCAGTACCTGGACCTGCGCACCACCGTCCCCGGCGTCGACCTCGCCGCGCTCACCGAGGCCCTCGCCCTCTACGCCGAGCAGCGCCGCGCCCGGATGCGCGGCCCGGTCGCCGACCCGACCATCGGCGGGGTGCACTGGATGAGCCTCGGCGAGTTCCGCAACCAGATCGCCGGCAAGTCCATCTGCCTGATCGCCAACTCCGGTCGCGTCGGCGCCAGTTCGATGGGCGCCGAGATCGACGCCTACGACCTGGTGGTCCGCTTCAACTCGTACCGGATCGACCCGGGGCACACCGGCAGCCGCACCGACATCCACGCCACCATCCACAAGCACGGCTTCAACTGGGACAAGCAGGTCACCACCCGGCTCGTCTTCGGCGGCGTCTCCGGCGACTGGAAGTACTCGCTGCGCAACCGCCTGGTGCCCGGCGCCCAGACCCACCTCGGCGACGAGTCGCTGCGCTGGCCCGTGCGCAACATCGGCAAGCTCGGCTCCGACGTCTGGTCGGGCATCCCGACCACCGGCTTCAACATGCTCTGGCTGCTGGACTTCCTCGACGTCAGTCCGAAGCTCGACCTGATCGGCTTCGACTTCTACGAGAGCGGCGCCTACCGCGTCCAGGAAGCGATGAAGCTGGCCATCACCTCCGTGCACGAATACACCAGCGAGAAGGCATGGGTCATGGAGCGGGCCCAGAGCGTGACCGACATGAGGATTGCCCTGCGATGACCATCACCTCCCCGAACACGGCCGCCACCCAGGCCCCCCTGACCGACACGCACGCGCTCACCGGCAAGCGGCGCATCGCCTTCGCCTCCTACGTCGACGAGAACTACCTGCCCGGCTTCCTCGTCCTGCTGCGCAGCCTCGCCCTGTCCAACCCGGGCGTGTGCGAGGACTTCGTCGTCCTCTACGACGACCTGCGCCCCGGCTCGATCGCGAAGATCCGCGCCCTGCACCCGCGCATCGTGCTGCGCCGTGTCGACGCCGACCACTACGACTCGTACAAGAAGGGCGACCAGGACAACTACCTGGTCCGCAAGGCGTACTTCATCCTGGACGTGTTCCGGATCCGCGAGTACGACACCGTCATCACCCTCGACACCGACATGGTCGTCCTCGGCGACCTGGGCGAACTGCTCCAGCTCCGGGAGGGGCTGGCCGCCGTCCCGCAGTTCTTCTACGGGCAGCACAAGCTCAACTCCGGCCTGCTGGTCATCCAGCGCGAGTACCTCAGCGACGCGTTCTGCGCCAAGCTGGACGCCACCGGCCGCAGCGGCGACTACGAGCTCGACAAGCACGACCAGGGCATCCTGAACGCCGTCCTGGACGGCGACTTCATCCGCCTCGACGCCCGCTACAACTTCGTCAAGCGGCGGCTGTCCGGCGACCTGCCCGTCCCCGAGGACACCGCGATCCTGCACTTCACGGGCCGCCACAAGCCCTGGCAGGGCGGCGAGGCCGGCTACAGCCAGGCCGAGGACCGCTGGCGCGAGTTCGAGCTGTCCGACGCCGACTTCCACGCCGCCTACCTCGCCTCCTCCGGCGGCCTCCACCACGACCTGCTCGTCCACTACGGCACCCCGCACATCGCCCGCACCGGCGACGTCGAGACCGCCCGCAAGGTCGCCGCCGCACACATCGGCGCCGGCGACTACCAGGACGCCGTGGACATCCTCAGCGGTGTCCGCATCCCGCTCGACGAGGCCTGGCCGCACGAGGTCCTCGGCCATGCCCTGATGAGCGTCTCCCGGTACGAGGAGGCCAAGGCCCAGCTGCTGCTGGCCACCGCCGCCCCCAACCGGGCCGCCACCTCGTACGCCCGGCTCGCCCAGATCGCCTGGGTGCACGGCGACAACACACAGGCCCTCAAGCACGCCACGGCCGGCATCTCCGTCGACCCCACCCACCGCTCCAGCCGCCTGTGGGCGCAGCGCGCCTCCGCCGTGCCGTCCCAGGAGCAGGGCAGCGCCGAGGACCAGCTCGCGCACGTCGCCTTCTACATGGACCGGCAGGGCAACGCGGGCGACAAGCTGCTCCCGGAGAGCGTCCGGCTCGCCTTCGGACCCGAAACCGGCTCCCGCCGCTGGCACCCGGTGCACGCCCACCGCCTCTTCGACGAGGCCGCCCTCACGCGGGTCAACGCCCGCCGCGGCCTGGTCATCGGCGGCGGCGGCCTGTTCATCCCGGACACCATGCCCAACGGCAACAGCGCCTGGCAGTGGAACGTCCCGGACGAGCTGCTGAACCGCATCGACGTGCCGATCGCGGTCTTCGCCGTGGGCTTCAACGCCTTCGACGGCCAGTCCTACCGCGCCAACCGGTTCCGGGAGTCGCTGCGCCTGCTCGTGGAGAAGTCCTCCTTCTTCGGGCTGCGCAACCACGGCTCGATCGAGAAGGTCCGGGCGATGCTCCCGGCCCACCTGCACGACAAGGTGCGCTTCCAGCCCTGCCCCACGACGGTCACCCGGCAGCTGGTGGCGGGCTGGCAGGACCCGGCCCGCCGCGACGACACCATCCTGATCAACGCGGCCTACGACCGGGCGGGCCTGCGCTTCGGCCACGACTACGGCTACTTCCTGGCCCAGATGGCGCAGGCCGTCCGGGACCTGGGCGAGCTGGCCGAGGTGCGGTGCGCGGCGCACTCCCTCGACGACGAGAAGATCGCCTTCGACCTGCGGCGCGAGCACGGCATCTCGATGCCCGTCATCCCGATGTACGACTTCGACAACGACCAGATCCGCGACCTGTACGCGCGCACCAAGCTGGTGATCGGCATGCGCGGCCACGCCGGAATGATCCCGTTCGGCTGCGGCACGCCCATCATCAGCCTGATCTCGCACCCGAAGATGGCGTACTTCCTGCGCGACATCGAACGGCCCGAGTGGGGCGTGTCCGTGCACGACCGCCACCTCGCCGCCCGGCTGGTCGAGCGCTCGAAGGACCTGCTCGCCGACCACGCGAAGACGGTCGCCGACGTGCACGGCCGGCAGCAGGAGCTGTGGAAGACCACCGAGGCGAACGCGGCCGACCTGCGGATCATCCTGGGCGGCTGAACATGGCGACAGCCCTGGCCGGCGATCCGCCGGTCGCCGTCCGGCCGCGCCCGGGCGACCGCCGCTCACCCCTGTGGTGGGCGGCGGTCGCCCTGCCGTCCGCGGCCGCCGTGGTGTACACCGTGGTCACCCGGCGGCTGACCGGTGACCTCCACTACGTCCTCGCCGCCCTCCGTACCGGCCGCGCGGCCGGCTACTCGCCGTCTGAGGTCTTCACCCACCGGCCGTTCTTCTACCGCTGGTTCGTGGCCGGCCTCGACCGGATCGCCTTCGGCGGTACCGCGGTGCGCGAGGCCCTGATGGGGGCGGCGGGCGTCCTGCTCGCCGCCGCTGCCGCGTACGCCCTGTACGTGGCCCTGCTGCGCCGGGTCACCGGGCGCGAGGCCGCACTCACGGCGGGCGCGACCGGGCTCGCCCTGGCCCTCGCGCCCCGCAACGACTTCCTCCAGCCGGAGTGGGCGGCGGTCGTGCTGGCGGTGGTCGCCGTCGCCGCCGCCGTCGGTCCCGAGCGGCCTTGGCGGGCGGCGCTCCTCGCCGCGGTGCCGCTCGGGCTCGCGGTGACGATGAAGTACTCCACCGCCGCCACCGCCGCCATCGGCGTGCTGCTGGTCTACGCCGTCGACCGGGGCAGGGCCGTCCGGCTCGCCGTGCTCGGCGTACCGGCCGCGGTGGCTCTGCTGGCGCTCAGTCTCCTCACCGGCTCCCACGAGGGGCAGTGGATGGAGGACATGCCGCTGATCAACCAGTCGGCGCTCAGCCGTACCGGCATCCACCCGGGGTTCATCCTCGAGCGCTCGGTGGACTTCCTGGCCGACCGGGCCGTCGCCAGTCCGGTGCTGCTGCTCCTGCCCGGGGCGCTGCTACTGCTCCTGGCCCGGGTGCGCGGGCGCCGGCGGCGGGCCGAACTGCTCGGGGTGGCGCTGCTGATCGGCCTGGCCGCCCAGGCGGTCGTGGTGGTGCAGGGCAACTGGTTCCTGTACCACGCGGCCCAGCTGCCGGTGCTGGCCGCCGCGGCCTGGGGCCTGGCCGTGGGCGGCGCCCGTCGCTCGCCGCCGTGGTGCTTCGGCGCCGTGTCCCTCGGGTACGGCGTCCTGCCCGTGCTGTACGCCGGAGCGCCGGAGGGCGTGCAGCGGCCGTGGGTGGTCTGGACGGCGGGCCTGGTGGCGTTGCTCGCGGCGCTGGCGGACGCCCTGCTGGAGAGAAGGCGGCCCGCGCGGGGAGTGCGGTCCGCCGTGCTGGTCGCGCTGACCGGCGTGGTGTGCCTGACCGCGAGCATCTGGCCCGGCTCCCCGCACCTGGTGCTGCACGGCAGGGTCACGATGACCAGCGCCGACTACCTGACCGAGATGCGGCGCACCCAGCAGGAGGCCGACCGGCTGCGGGCGCGGATGCCCGCCGGCGCCCCGGTGCTGTACCTGGCCTTCGGCGACACGACGTACTACGTCGACCACCCGGCCCGGTGCCGCTACCCGATCGCCACCTTCCTCCAGCGCACCCGCTACCTCCCGGACGTCGCCGACCTGCCGTCGTTCAAGGAGAACGCCGACTGCGTCGACCACCACCCCGCCCCGTACGCGGTGCTGGAGCGGCGCTGGTTCCGGCCGGGCAAGGTGAATCAGGAACTCTGGCGGCGTGTCACCGCCGTGTACGACTGCCCGCGCGGTGACGCCGGGGCCAGGATGGTCCTGTGCGTGCGCAAGAGCGGCGCCGGGCAGCACGGCTGACCCGGTGTCAGGGGCCCCGGCCGGCACACCGGGGCCCCGATCTCCTCGCCGCGGTCACCGCAGCCCGAGCGAGGCGGTGACCTCGCGGGCCAGCGCCACCGAGTAGCTCTGTCCCCGGTCCTGCGGGTAGATCTGCGCCATCGTCACCAGCGTGACCCGGCTCATCGGCGTGTCGTGGCCCGGGATCAGCGAGCGGTACTCGGGCGTCACCACCGGCTGGGCGAACCCGGCCCTGGAGAAGTGCCAGTCCTTGATCCAGGACTCGTCGAAGTCCGGGTTGATCCGCCGCAGGTACGGCACGAACCGCGTGAGCAGCCCGGCCGGTTCGGTGGTGAAGCGCCAGTCGTCGCGCTCCACGTAGTTGCCGACGTAGAGGATGTGCCGGCCGCCGTAGACGGACGGGTCGATCATCCGGGTGTGCTCGACCACCGCGAGGAACGGGAAGTCCGGCTCGTTGATGTTGAGCCAGTAGTACGGGATCACGCTGCGGTCCAGCTCCAGCACGAAGCAGGTCGCGCCCAGGTACTGGTTCTTCCACACCGTGTCGTCGGCGGGCAGCCCCGCCGCCTTGGCGAACGCGGGCTGCGGGGTGGTGACGATCAGCCGGTCGAAGCGGTACGTCGACCCGTCCGCGCAGGTGACGACGGGAGTGTCACCCTCCTGCCGGATGGTCTCGACGGCCTTGCCCAACTCGACCTTCCCGCCGCGCTCCTCGACCCTGTCCCGCAGGGCGGCGTACACGCGCTCGAAACCGCCGTCCACGTAGCCGAGTTCGAAGGTCCGGCAGTGGATACGGGCCCACAGCCACGCCATCGACACCTGCTCGGCGCGGTCGCCGAACTTGCCCCGCAGCAGCGGCTCCCAGATGGCGGCGGTGGCCTTCTTCCCGGCGTGCTTGCGCAGCCAGGCGAGGGCGGTGAGGTCGTTGTACCGCTCGCCGCTGCGGACGGCCTTCAGCACCGCTGACGAGCCGGCGAAGCGCACCGCGTCCACCGGCGAGAACTCCGGGAAGCGGAGCATGTCGAAGGGGGTGGTGAAGTCGATGAGCTTCCCGCTCCGGTAGATGCCGGTGGTCGGCTTGTGGAAACGCAGCGCGTCCCCGAGCCCCAGCTCCCCGATGAGGGCGATCATCGCCTTGTCGCTGCGGAAGATGTGGTGGTAGTAGCGCTCCAGCGGAACCCCGCCCACCTCCAGCGAGGCGGCGAGACCACCGAGTTCGGCGGCGGCCTCCAGGATGGTCACCTGGTGCCCGGCCCGTACGGCGTCCCAGGCGGCCGTCAGCCCGGTGGCACCCGCGCCGATGATGCCGAGGTTCATGCGAAGCTCCATTTTTTGTTGAGCACGAACTGGAGCGCCAGGACCAGGGGCATCGAGCCCAGCTTGACGATGTTGGCGTTGATTCCGAGTCCGTCGGTGAAGGCGAGGAAGAGCAGGTCGGTCAGGGCGATGCCGGTCAGGCCGACGGCGTAGAAGCGCAGGAAGCGGACGACCAGCCGGTCGCGGCGTTCGAAGGTGAACCGTGCGTTGAGGGCGAAGTTGTTGGTGATGGCGAGCGTGGTGCTGATCGCGTTCGCGAACTGCTCGTCCATCCCCGCCCAGTTGTGCAGCAGCAGGAAGACGACGAGGTCGAGGGTGACCCCGCTGCCGCCGATGAGGGTGTAGCGGACCAGTTGGCGCATGGTCCCGGAGGACGACGGGGGCGCCTGGATCCTGGCCGTGGTCTCAGTCATCGGCCCTGGAACCGCCGATCACCTCGCGCACCAGATACAGCGGACGGCCCTGCGCCTCGCTGTAGATGCGGCCTATGTAGGTGCCTATGACGCCGAGGGACAGCATCTGGACGCCGCCCAGGAACAGCACGACGCACATCAGCATCGTCCAGCCGGAGACGGTGATGTCGGGCCGGAAGAACTTCATCGCCACTGCGTAGACGATGCCGGCCAGGGAGAGCGCCAGGACAGTGAAGCCCAACCGCGTGATCATCTTCAGCGGCGCGGTGGAGAAGCTGGTGACGCCGTCGATGGCGAGCCTGGCCATCTTGCGCAGCGGGTACTTGGTCTCGCCCGCGAAGCGTTCGTCGCGGTCGAAGGCCACCTCGGTCTGCCGGTAGCCCATCGAGGCGACGATGCCGCGCACGAAGCGGCTGCGTTCGCGGTACTTGCGCAGCTCGTCGGCGACCCTGCGGTCCAGCAGCCGGAAGTCCCCGGTGTCCAGCGGGATGTCCACCTCGGTGGAGGCACGCAGGACGCGGTAGTACAGGTGCGCGGTGGCCCGTTTGAAGGCGGTGTCCTGCCGGGAGCGGCGGCGGGCGTGCACGATCTCGGCGCCCTCGCGCCAGGCGTCGACCAGCTCCAGGCTGACCCGTGGCGGGTCCTGGAGATCGGTGTCCATGACGATCACCGCGTCGCCCGTCGCGACGTCCAGGCCCGCGGTGATGGCGATCTGGTGCCCGAAGTTGCGGGCGAAGTCGACCACCCGGACGCGGCCGTCCTTCGCCGCGAGGTCCTTCAGGAGGGCGAGCGAGCCGTCGCTGGAGCCGTCGTTGACGTAGACCAGCTCGAAGTCGATCTCCGGGCGGCCGTCGAGCGCGCCGGTCAGCTCGGCGTGGAACGCGGCGATGCCGTCCTGCTCGTTGTAGACGGGCAGCACGTAGGAGATGCGCGGCCGCCGGACCGGGGCCGGCGCCACGGGGGCGAGCACCACGGGAGCCGGGGCGTGGGCGGGCGGACGTACGTCCTGCTGGGTCATCGCGGTCCGCCCGCCGGGTCGAACGGTATGGACGGGAAGGCTGTCTGCACCATTGGGGGAAGCTATGGAGGCTCCGTGAACCCCAACCCAACGCTTCCCGACCAGAAGCCGTCCTTCCCGTTGCTCTTCATCCCTTTCGCCCAGGACGCCCCAAAGAGCCGCGTGGAGGCGTCCGGAGCGCCCTACCGCCGTACCGCCTTGCGCAGTGCCCTCGCCCGGCGTACCACCCGCCGGGCCGCGGCGTTGCGGGGCAGGAACGCCAGGCGCTCGGGGATGCCGCCGGGCAGGCCGAGGGCGGTGAGGCGCTTGCGCTTGAAGTAGCGCCGGGTGCGCGGGCCGAGGTGCGCGGAGAGGTGGCGTTCGGCCGCCGAGCGCAGCCCCGGGTAGATCTGCGGCTGCATGGCGAAGCCGATCGCGGTGATCAGTTCGCCCAGGGTGCCGGCGGCGATGGGGTCCTCGCCCTGGCCGCCCGCCAGATCCGGCACCAGCGCGTCGGCCAGGACGACGGGCACCCGGTTGCTGTTCTGGTACGGCGTCAGGCGGTCCAGGAGCGTCGCGGTGCCGACCCGGGCGACCGGCAGGCCGTAGAACGCGGAGGCGGTGAACAGCGCCGTGGAGAAGCAGCCGACGACCAGTGCGGGCGGGGTCTTCTCGAACAGCACCTCGGCGAGCACGGGCACGTCCAGGACGGTGAGGTCCACGCCGAGCTTCGCGGCCTCGGTCTCCAGGGCGCGGCTGTAGCGGGCCGGCGCGGTCGGGTGCGGCTTGAAGACGATTCGGCGGTGGCCGCGCTCGACCGCCCCCCGCATCATCCGCACATGCAGGTCCTCCTCCTCCTCGGGGGAGAGGATGCTCAGCGCGGACAGGTACTGGCCGAGCAGCAGCGCCGCGTTCTCGGGCAGCGCGGGCAGGTCCGTGACGGTGGCGGTGAGTTCGCCCATCACCTTGAGGAACGCCTCCGTCGGCACGACCTCGGCCGGTACGTCGAACTCGGTGAGCAGCAGCGGCGTCAGCCCCGGCACCAGGTCCAGGTGGAGCAGGCGGCGCACCCGGGTGCCGATCAGCGGGTCGAGCTTGTTGCGGGTGGGGCCGTAGCTCATCAGGCCGTCGGCGTAGACGTCGATGACGGCCTCGGGGAACAGCTGTGCCACGGTCAGGGCGGGGGCGACCTGGATGGACTCCAGGACCAGCTCCACATCGTCGTCACCGAGGTCCCACAGCAGCCGCAGATGGCGCTCGAACAGCGGGACGTCGTCCGCGCGCGGGGCCCAGGCGCCGGGGTGGAAGGGGCGGATGACCTCGTTCCAGGACAGCAC
Source organism: Streptomyces sp. NPDC054834 (assembly GCF_053611185.1). NCBI lineage: Bacteria > Bacillati > Actinomycetota > Actinomycetes > Kitasatosporales > Streptomycetaceae > Streptomyces > Streptomyces sp. NPDC054834. Next base: position 306,348 of record NZ_JBSGZV010000004.1, read on the forward strand.
GTCGTCGAAGTGGTCCCGCAGCGGCTCGAAGCCCGGCATGGCGTCGACGGCCGGGGTGGTCTCCGGGGTCGTGGAGTTGTTGAGGACCAGCAGGAGTCTGCGGTCCTCCTCCTCGAAGCAGTCGGATTCGAGCGCGGCGGCCAGGGTGGCGGCGCCGTAGAGCGTGGATACGCAGAAGATCCGCGTGGTACGGGGCATCAGGCAGCCGCCTTCGCTGTGGTGATCCGGCGCCGCAGCCGCCGCAGCTTGGAGGAACGGTCGAAGTCCATGGTGTCGAGCACGTCGCCGAGCGCTTCCTGCGGCATGCGCTGGATGGCCGCCGCGCTCATCGACCGCAGCTGCTTGGCCACGGCCGGTTCCCACTTGGAGTCGTCCGAGAGATGGTGGGCGATGATCGCGCAGTAGGTGCGCACCGCCTTCGGCAGCAGCCGGTCGGCGTCCGGGTCCGCGGCCGTCTCCTCGAGGACCTGGTCGAAGGCGCGGATGAAGTCCAGCTGACGGGCGTCACCGATCTGCGTGAGGGAGGAGGCGACCCCGCGCCGGTAGAACACGCCCAGCAGGCTCACCACGGCGAACGACTGCGCCTCGCGGTGCAGCTTCCAGATCCACGGCCGGTCCTCGGCCGTGCGCAGCCCGTCGGTGAAGTGCAGCAGGCGCTTCTCCAGCAGCCGGCGGTGGTAGACGCCGGCCCAGGCGTAGGCGTAGTCCACCGAGGTCGTCCGGTCGGCGGGCAGGATCGCGTCGCGCGGGCTCATGACCCGGCGGCGCCGGCCGTGCGGCACCCGTTGCACGGTGCGCGCGCGGGCCGTGGCCTGGACATGGTCGGTGCGGACGAAGTCGCAGCCCAGCTCCTCGATGGCGGCCACCAGCTGGGCGTAGTAGCCCGGGGCCAGCCAGTCGTCGCCGTCCAGGAACGTCAGGTACTCGCCCTGCGCCGCGTCCAGGCCGGTGTTGCGCGCGGTGGCGAGTCCTCCGTTCTTCTCATGGCGGATGTAACGCACCTGGGCGACGTCGGAGAGCTCCTCGGCCGCGCGTTCGAGAATCGCCGGTGTTTCGTCTTTCGAATGGTCGTCCACCAGGACGAACTCGAAATCGGAACGGGCGTTCAGTCGAAGGCTCCGTAGGGTGTCCGGGGCGTATTGCTGCACGTTGTAGAACGGCACGATCACAGAAAGCTTTGGCACTCGAGAAAGCCTAGGAGGCCGCCCGGCTGCGAAACTTTCCGGTATTCGTACGGAGGGTGAACTCAGTGTGTCGGAACGGTGCACCCCGTGTACTTCCTGGGCTTCAACGGGCCAGTTGGGTTCGCGGCGATGTGTTGTTAACTTTTTGTTGAGGTGCGGTTGGGCTTTACCTAGGAATTGCTTCCTAGCGTCTTCGTTGTGCCACCAAGTACACCGAAGCCCACGCGAATCGCGGTACTCGCGGACTCCGACACCCGATGGAAATGGGGTGCGCTGACCGCGGCCCGCGTCGCGCCGGGTCAGTCCATGGAAGCCGCAGCGCACGAGGGCGCGCAAGTCGGCCTCGAGCTACGCGGATTCCTGCTGCGCGGCCGGGCGACACCCACCGCGCGCCAGCTGGCCGAGGTGGGCGTCACCGCCGACTCCCTCAGGGAGGTCACGTCCGTCGAGTTCCTGCGCGCCATGGCCGAGGAGACGTACGACATCGTCGTGCTCGCCCTCGTCGGCGGCGGGGTGCAGGCGGTGCTGCACGGCCTCAAGCGGGTCTGGGAGGGGCGCAGCGAGCGGCCCGTCGTCGTCACCGGCTACGTCGGAGTCGTCTACGAGAAGCTCGCCGACGGCCTGCTGCTGCGGCACGGCGCGGACCTCGTCCTCGCCAACTCCCGCCAGGACGCGGACCGTTTCCGGGCCGTGTACGAGGGCGTGGGCGCCGACGCCTCCGCGGTCACCGAGGTGGCGCTGCCGTTCCTCGGCGGCACCCCGTACGAGGGTGAACACGACCCCTACACCGTGGTGTTCGCGGCCCAGCCCTCCGTACCGGACAGCCGCAAGGACCGTACCTACCTGCTGGAGCGCCTGGTCCGGCACGCGCGGCTGCACCCGAACCGCGAAGTACTGCTCAAACTGCGCTCCAAGCCGGGCGAACACACCACCCACATCGAGGAACTGCCCTACCAGAAGCTGGCTCAGCGACTGGACCCGCCGGCCAACTTCCGCCTGGTCTACGGGAACATGGGCGAGGTCCTCGACCGCACCGACCTGCTGGTGACGATCAGCTCCACGGCCGCGCTGGAGTCCCTGCACCGCCGGATCCCGACCGTCGTCCTCACCGACCTCGGCGTCCGCGAGACCCTCGGCAACCACCACTTCGTCGGCTCCGGCTGCCTCGCCTCCTGGGACCAGCTCGACGCCGGACACCGGCCGGCACCCGAGCCGGGCTGGGTGGCCCGGCAGGGCGTCGCCGCTGGGGGTCTTGGGGGAGGTTCGTACGCCACCGCCTTCGACGCGGCGCGCGAGCGCATCGCCAAGCTGCTCGCCCAGCCCGGCGGCCTGCCGCCGCTGACCCCGTACTACACACCCGCGACCGCGCCCGGCTACCTGCCCGGCATCCTCGCCCGCCACCACCTCGGCCCGGACGGCAGCCCGCTGCCCGGCGCACCCGCCGCCGACAAGGAGCCCGGACCGGTCCGGCAGATCGTCCGCCGGGCGGCGCGCGGCGCCTACCGCCACGGAGTGCAGCGGGTGGCCCCCGTCATCCGGCGGATGGGGGAGCTGTGAGTCCACAAGGAGAAATGCCCATGTCCGACACGTCAGTTGGGGTGCGCCGCATCCTCGCCGTGATCCCCGCGCGAGGCGGCTCCAAGGGAGTGCCCGCGAAGAACCTCGCGCCGGTCGGCGGAGTGCCGCTGGTGGCGCGGGCGGTCGGCGAGTGCCGGGCCACCCGTCTGGTCACGGACGTCGTGGTCTCCACCGACGACCAGGCCATCGCGGCGGCGGCCCGGGAGGCCGGCGCGGAGGTCGTGCTGCGGCCCGCCGACATCGCCGGGGACACAGCGACCTCGGAGGCCGCGGTCCTGCACGCCATGGAAGCCCACGAGGCCCTGCACGGCGCGGCCGTCGACGTGGTGCTGCTGGTGCAGTGCACCAGCCCGTTCATCCTCCGGGAGGACATCGACGGGGTGGCCTCGGCGGTGGTGGAAGGCGGTGCGGACACCGCGCTGACGGTCGCACCGTTCCACGGATTCGTCTGGCGGGAAGCGGCCGACACACTCGCCGCACACGGCGAGGCCGGTGCCGCCGGTGCCGCGGCCGACGACCGGACGGTGACGGAGGACGCGGCCGGCACGCGCCCGGCGGCCGCGCTCGGCGCCGGCCCGGTGGTCACGGCGGCCGCCGACAGCCAGGCCGGTCCCCAACCGGCCGCCGGAGGCTCCGGCGTCAACCACGACAAGTCCTTCCGCCCGCGCCGCCAGGACCGCCCCCAGGACTTCCTGGAGACCGGCGCCGCCTACGCCATGGACGCGGCCGGCTTCCGCAAGTACCAGCACCGCTTCTTCGGCCGCACGGAACTCGTGCGCACCGACCCGGCGCGCGTGCTGGAGATCGACGACCCGCACGACCTCGCCCGCGCCCGCGCGCTGGCCCCCCTCTTCGACGCGGACCTCCCCCACTCTCGGCTTCGCTCGAGCGGGGGGACCCCCATCGGTTCGCTGCCGACCGCAGACGACATCGACGCGGTCGTACTGGACTTCGACGGCACCCAGACCGACGACCGGGTGCTGATCGACTCCGACGGACGGGAGTTCGTCTCCGTGCACCGCGGCGACGGCCTCGGCATCGCCGCCCTGCGCAGGAGCGGACTGAAGATGCTGATCCTGTCCACGGAACAGAACCCGGTCGTCGCCGCCCGCGCCCGGAAGCTCAAGCTCCCGGTACTGCACGGCATCGACCGCAAGGACCTCGCCCTCAAGAACTGGTGCGAGGAGCAGGGCATAGCGCCCGAGCGCGTGCTCTACGTCGGCAACGACGTCAATGACCTCCCGTGCTTCGCCCTCGTCGGCTGGCCCGTGGCGGTCGCGAGCGCCCACGACGTCGTACGCGGCGCCGCACGCGCGGTCACCACCGTCCCCGGTGGCGACGGCGCGATCCGAGAGATCGCCAGCTGGATCCTCGGCCCCTCTCTCGATTCCCTCACCCAGTAAGGACATCTCCGCCATGAGCACCAACTCCCGTATCCGCACCCTCGGTTCCCGCGAGGCCGGCCCCGGCCGCCCCGTCTACATCTGCGGCGAGATCGGCATCAACCACAACGGTGAGCTGGAGAACGCGTTCAAGCTGATCGACGTGGCCGCCGAAGCCGGCTGCGACGCCGTCAAGTTCCAGAAGCGCACCCCGGAGATCTGCACCCCGCGCGACCAGTGGGACATCGAGCGCGACACCCCCTGGGGCCGGATGACCTACATCGACTACCGCCACCGCGTGGAGTTCGGCGAGGACGAGTACCGCCAGATCGACGAGTACTGCAAGAGCAAGAACATCGCCTGGTTCGCCTCCCCGTGGGACACCGAGGCCGTCGCCTTCCTGGAGAAGTTCGACGTCCCGGCCCACAAGGTCGCCTCGGCCTCCCTGACCGACGACGAGCTGCTGCGCACCCTGCGCGCCACCGGCCGCACGGTCATCCTCTCCACCGGCATGTCGACCCCGAAGCAGATCCGCCACGCGGTCGAGGTCCTGGGCAGCGAGAACATCCTGCTCTGCCACGCCACCTCCACCTACCCGGCCAAGGCCGAGGAGCTGAACCTCCGCGTGATCAACACGCTGGAGACGGAGTACCCGAACGTCCCGATCGGCTACTCCGGCCACGAGACGGGTCTCCAGACCACGCTGGCCGCCGTCGCCCTCGGCGCCGCCTTCGTCGAGCGCCACATCACCCTCGACCGCGCGATGTGGGGCTCCGACCAGGCCGCCTCCGTCGAGCCGCAGGGCCTGACGCGCCTGGTCCGCGACATCCGCACCATCGAGGCCTCCCTCGGCGACGGCGTCAAGAAGGTCTACGACTCCGAGCTCGGCCCGATGAAGAAGCTGCGCCGCGTCAACGGCGTCGTCGCCGAGGCGGAGATCGCGGCGGCGGCGGGCGAGCCGGTCGCGGTCTGACACCGCGCCACCCTCACCGGGCCACTGTGAGCCCCTTACGACGGGACGGTCGTACGTCGATGAGCCCCCGCGCCGGGAGAACCGGTCCCCGCACTCTCGCGTTCGTGGAGAGTCCGGTGCAGTTGCTGAACGTGCTGGAGTGGGCGCATGTCCACGGCCTGCGCGGGACGGACACGTCCGGCGCGGGCCGCGCGCTGCCCCTGCCCGCGCAGGCACGGCGCTCGGTGGACGGCGGTCCGCCGCCGGCCGGCGCGGAGCTCACCGTCGTCGTCCTGGCCCCGACCGACCCCATGACCCGGGGCCAGCTGCGCCGCATGACCGACCTGGCCCGGGACGAGGGCTACCGGGTCCGCTGGGAGGAGGCCCGGGGCGGTCCGGCCGCGCCCTTCCACACGATCGGCGGGCTCGCCGGACAGCTGCGGCGGGCGGACCGGATCGTCATGGGGGACCCCTTCTCCCGGTATGTACAGCTGCTGCTGACGATCACCCGGGCCAAGGACCTGGTGGTGGTCGACGACGGCACGGCGACGATGGAGTTCGTCGCCCAGCTCGCCCGCGGCGAGCGCCTGGTGCGCTGGCACCGCAAGGGCGGCCGCCCCGGCGCGCGCGACCTGCTGTTCGCGCCGGTGTCCTCCTCGGCCCGGCGCCGTCTGACGCCGAGCGCCGGCCGCCGGGTGGAGGTCTTCTCCTCCATGCCGGTGGAGGAGAGACCGGACGGGGTGACGGTCACGGCCAACGACTTCGGCTGGACCCGCGCCCGCTTCGGCCCGCCCCGCATCACCACGAGCGCCGACATGGTCGGCACCTCGCTGGTCGAGACCGGCGTCGTCGACGGGGAGCGGTACCTGGAGGCGGTCCGCACCCTGGCCAAGGCCCACGGGGCCACCCGCTACTTCGCCCACCGCCGGGAGAGCACCGAGAAGCTCCACCGGCTCGCCGCGGAGACCGGACTGGAGATCGTCCGCCCCGACCTGCCGCTGGAGCTGATCGCCCGGCGCGGTCCGATCGGGCGGACGGTCCTGAGCTTCCCCTCCACGGTCGTCCACACCCTGCCCCTGGCCCTCGTGGGCACGGGCGTACGGGTCGCCGTGTGCGACATCGACCCCGCCTGGCTGACGGAACACGCCTCCCCCCGCGCCCAGGGCTTCCTGTCCGGCGTCACGGGCACCGCCCGCGACGTGCACCGGCTGGCGGCGGTGAGCGCGGTCTAGGAGGCGTCGCCGGGTTCGTCCGGGTTCCGGGCCAGCAGGAAGGCGCGGGAGCGTTTCTCGTCGGCGACGGGTGCGCGGACGGTCGTGGCCACGGGCTCCAGCCCCGCTGCGGCGAGCGCGGCGGAGACGGCGTCCGGGGTACGCAGGTAGTAGTCCAGGTCGATCTGGTGGCCGAAGCGTTCCGTGAGGTGCAGGTGGCCGTCGCCGTCGCCGTCGGTCTGGAAGCCCAGGAGCACATGCCCGCCGGGGACCAGGGTGCGGCGGAACTCCGCGAACGCCGTCGGCAGGTGCTCGTCCGGGACGTGGATGACCGAGTAGAGCGCCATGATCCCGCCCAGCGTCCCGTCCGGCAGGTCCAGCGACGTCATGGAGCCCACGTGGAACCGCAGGTGCGGGTGCGCCTCGCGGGCCAGTTCGACCATCCTGGGTGAGACGTCGACCCCGAAGACCGGCACACCGAGGCCGTGCAGACGGGCGGTGACATGACCGGGACCGCTGCCGAGGTCGGCGACCGGGGACGGACCGCCCGCTCTCACCAGCTCGGCGAAGGCCGTCATCTGGGCCCGGTCCACGGGGTGGAAGTCAAGGCTGTCGGGGAAGCGGTCCACGTACTCCTTGGCGATCGCGTCGTAGGAGGAGCGGGTGGCGTGCAGGAAGTCCGCGTTCGGTCGGCTCACGGGGGCGCAGATTACCGCCGCTCACCTGGCCCCGCCCCCACCTGCGGGTTTTCCTCCCGGAAGTTCCGGTACGCGGACCGCTCCAGCGTGGCTTAGGCGCTGCGTGGTATCCGTTGAGGAAAGGAGGATGGGTGATCCCGGTGCGGGGAAACCGCGCCAGTTTACCCATCCAAGACAACGGCTATGCGTCGGGCGGTCGGTTTTTCTTCCCCTAACGGGTTGAAGTTTTGTTGATCCCGGGTCAGTCGACCGGTCCGGCGTTCTACCCTTCAGAGGGTGAACCAATTGATGTCCCGACAGTCCGAGGCCGACCTTCCCGGCGATGCCGTGCTCCCCGGTCTGCTGAGCGAGTCGCTGCACGCCGAGCTCGTGGCATTCCGGCGCGACTTGCACATGCACCCCGAGCTGGGCAACCAGGAGTTCCGTACCACCGCCGCGATCAAGGCGCGGCTCGAGAAGGCGGGGCTCAGGCCCCGTGTCCTCGCCACCGGGACCGGGCTCGTCTGCGACATCGGGGCGGAGCCCGAGGGCCTGGGCGGCACGCCCGTCCTGGCGATGCGGGCCGACATCGACGGGCTGCCCATCCCGGACACCAAGACCGAGTGCTCGTACCGGTCCACCGTGCCGGACCGGGCGCACGCCTGCGGCCACGACGTGCACACCGCGGTCGTGCTGGGCACCGGGCTCGTGCTCGCCCAGCTGCACGAGAAGGGCCTGCTGCCCCGGCCCGTACGGCTGATCTTCCAGCCCGCCGAGGAGGTGCTGCCCGGGGGCGCCGCCGACGTCATCGCGTCCGGGGCGCTGGAGGGGGTGGGCCGGATCATCGCCGTGCACTGCGATCCCCGGGTCGACGTGGGCAGGGTCGGGCTCAGGCCGGGGCCGATCACCAGCGCCTGCGACCGGCTGGAGATCGCGCTCGACGGGCCCGGCGGCCACACCGCCCGGCCTCACCTGACCACCGACCTCGTGACCGCCGCGGCCCGCGTCGCCGTCGACGTGCCCGCGCTGGTCGCCCGGCGGGTCGACACCCGCAGCGGCCTCGTGGTGACCTGGGGGCGGATCGAGTCGGGGCACGCGCCGAACGTGATCCCGCAGCACGCCGAGCTCTCCGGGACCGTACGGTGCCTCGACATCGACGCCTGGCGGCTGGCGCCCGACGTGCTGCACGCGGCGATCGACGAGGTCGCCACCCTGCACCGGGCCAAGTCCGAGATCAACTACGTACGCGGAGTGCCGCCGGTCGTCAACGACGCCGAGGTGACCGAGTTGCTGCGGGACGCCATGGCCGCGCGGCGCGGCATCGAGTCCATCGAGAGCACCGAGCAGAGCCTCGGCGGGGAGGACTTCTCCTGGTACCTCGAGCACGTGCCGGGAGCCCTGGCGCGGCTCGGCGTCCGCACCCCGGGTGAGCGGACCGTGCGTGACCTGCACCAGGGCGACTTCGACGCCGACGAGCGGGCCATCACGGTGGGCGTGGAGCTGTTCACCGCCGCCGCGCTGCTGGATGCCGTGCAGTAGGACGGTGGGGGAGGGGTGCCCGGATGGCACCCCTTCGTCCCCCTGTGTCACCTGGGTGTAACCGGCGGTCGGCGGTTGTTACCCGGGGGCGGCACGAATCGGTAACGGCCCGGGGAAACCCCGTTCCCCTCCTCTTCTACGCGCGTTACTGTGCGCCGGACTCGCCACCACAGGCGGCACTTCGCCACCGGGCGGCACATTGGGGAAGAACGGGCCGGTGACGGTGCCGTGGGGTTGAAGGGGTGCTTGCTGTGCGTCTGATCTCTCGGAGGACGAGATTCTCCCAAGCTGCGGTGACCGTCGCGGTCGTCGCCCTCGCGGCCGCCGGATGCGGCAAGTCCAGCACGGAGTCCAGCACCAGTAGCTCCAAGGACGGCAAGTACTCCGGCAAGGGCATAGGCCTGGCCTACGACATCGGCGGCAAGGGCGACCAGTCCTTCAACGACGCCGCCTACGCCGGCTTCCAGAAGGCCGAGGCCGAGTTCAAGATCGGCGGACGGGACGTCGAGCCGCAGGCCGACGAGTCCGACGCGGACAAGATCCAGCGCCTGGAGACCCTGGCGAAGTCCGGTTACAACCCGGTCATCGGAGTCGGTTTCGCCTACGCCCCGGCGGTGAAGCAGGTCGCCGCCAAGTACCCGAAGGTCACCTTCGGCATCATCGACGACAACACCATCCAGGCGAAGAACGTCGCCGACATGGTCTTCCACGAGGAGCAGTCCTCGTACCTGGCGGGCGTGGCCGCGGCCAAGGCCACCAAGAAGAACCACATCGGCTTCATCGGCGGCGTGGACATCCCGCTGATCCACAAGTTCGAGGCCGGGTTCGACCAGGGAGCCAAGTCCGTCAACCCGAAGATCAAGATCGAGTCGCAGTACCTGACCCAGACCCCGCAGGAGGGCGGCTTCGCCAGCCCGGACAAGGGCGCGAACGCGGCCAACGGCCAGATCGACGCCGGCGCCGACGTCATCTACCACGCGGCCGGCCTCTCCGGGCAGGGCGTGATCAAGTCCGCCGCCGAGCACAAGGTGTGGGCCATCGGTGTGGACTCCGACCAGTACTCGCAGAGCGCGCTGGCCAAGTACAAGGACTACATCCTCGGCTCCGCCCTGAAGAACGTCGGCGGCGCCGTCTACGACCTCGCCAAGTCCGTCTACAACGGCAAGCCGCTCAGCGGCGACGTCCGAGGCGACCTGAAGTCCGGCGGCGTCGGCTTCGCCGACTCCAACCCGAAGTACAAGGCGCTGACCGATGTGGTCTCCGCCGTGGACAAGGCCAAGCAGGGCATCATCGACGGCAAGATCACGGTCAACACCAAGTGATCTGACCGGTCGGTGACCTCACCGGTACGCGCCGTAGAACCATGTTTCAGCAGTGCGCCCCTTGCCACCCGCAAGGGGCGCACTGCTGTACGTAACCTGGAGCCGTGACTGTGGCCACAGCTAGATAACGGACCGGACATTGGGGGTTTTCCGTCAGGTCTACGCGCGTTACGCTGCCGCGGAACCAGCGCCTGGGTTGGGCGCTTGCACAAAGGAGTCACGTTCCATGCGCCGGGTGTCCCGTATCACGATTGCAGGCGTTGCGACCGCAGCGCTGGCCGTCACCGTCTCTGCCTGTGGCAGCTCGTCCACCTCCTCCTCCGCTGGTGAGGGCAAGTCGAAGGGCATCGGCCTCGCGTACGACGTCGGCGGCAAGGGCGACCAGTCCTTCAACGACGCCGCCTACGCCGGCTTCGAGAAGGCCCAGAAGGACTTCGGTGTCAGCGGCCGGGACGTCGAGCCGACGGACAACGAGTCGGACGCGGACAAGACGCAGCGCCTGGTGACCCTGGCGAAGGCGGGCTACAACCCGGTCATCGGCGTCGGCTTCGCCTACGCGGGCGCCGTGAAGGAGGCCGCCGCGAAGTTCCCGAAGGTCACCTTCGGCATCATCGACGACAACCAGACCCAGGCGAAGAACGTCGCCGACATGGTCTTCCACGAGGAGCAGTCCTCGTACCTCGCCGGTGTGGCGGCCGCCAAGGCCACCAAGAAGAACCACATCGGCTTCATCGGCGGCGTGGACGTCCCGCTGATCCACAAGTTCCAGGCGGGTTACGAGCAGGGCGCCAAGTCCGTCAACCCGAAGATCAAGGTCGAGTCGCAGTACCTGACGCAGACCGCCCAGGAGGGTGGCTTCTCCAGCCCCGACAAGGGCGAGAACGCGGCCAACGGCCAGATCGACGCGGGTGCCGACGTGGTCTACGCGGCCGCCGGCCTCTCCGGCCAGGGCGTGATCAAGTCCGCCGCCGAGCACAAGGTGTGGGCCATCGGCGTCGACTCCGACCAGTACAAGCAGGCCGCGCTGGCCAAGTACAAGAACTACATCCTGACCTCGGCCCTGAAGAACGTCGAGGGTGCGGTCTACGAGCTGTCCAAGTCCGTCATCAAGGACAAGAAGCCGCTCTCGGGTGACATCCGCGGCTCGCTGGACAACGGTGGCGTCGGCCTGGCCGACTCCAACCCGACCTTCAAGAACAACGCCGACATGCAGGCCGCGATCAAGAAGGCCGAGGCCGGCATCAAGGACGGCAGCATCAAGGTGAAGACCTCCTGACGATCCCGGTCGGAGGCCTTGGCCAACAGAGCGCTGTAATGGCAGCGTTACGGCCACGGAACGGGGTGCGGAGAGGATGACCTGCCTGCGCCCCTGCCGTTGTCTCCCGTCTGCCGCCCTTCGGGCGGACAACGGGAGACAACGGCAGGGACGCCCCCGTTCGCGCGGCAGAATGCTCGGAACGGATCGGGTTCTTGCTCGAGAGAAGCTTCTTGATCAAGTTCGATCAGATCCGGGCACTATTTAAAGCAGGGGCGCTACGCGCGTAGAGTGGCCCCTTTCCCGAGGAGAGTGCGCCATCGACGCGTCCAGCAGCCCTCCGCTCACCGCTCAGTCGACAGTCGCGGTAGAGCTCGCGGGCATCACCAAGCGATTCCCGGGTGTCGTCGCCAACCACGACATCCACCTGACGGTCCGCAAGGGCACCGTCCACGCCCTCGTCGGCGAGAACGGCGCCGGCAAGTCGACCCTGATGAAGATCCTCTACGGCATGCAGAAGCCGGACGAGGGCACCATCGCGATCGACGGCGAGCAGGTGAGCTTCTCCAGCCCCGCGGACGCCATCGTCCGCGGCATCGGCATGGTCCACCAGCACTTCATGCTGGCCGACAACCTGACCGTGCTGGAGAACGTGGTGCTCGGCAGCGAGAAGCTGCACGGCATCGGCGCCGGCGCCCGCAAGAAGATCAAGGAGATCTCCGACCGGTACGGGCTGGGCATCCGCCCGGACGCCCTGGTCGAGGACCTCGGCGTGGCCGACCGTCAGCGCGTGGAGATCCTCAAGGTCCTCTTCCGCGGCGCGCGCACCCTGATCCTCGACGAGCCGACCGCCGTGCTCGTCCCGCAGGAGGTCGACGCGCTCTTCGACAACCTGCGCGAGCTGAAGTCCGAGGGTCTGTCCGTCATCTTCATCTCCCACAAGCTGGGTGAGGTGCTGTCCGTCGCCGACGACATCACCGTCATCCGGCGCGGTACGACGGTCGGGACCGCGATCCCGTCCGAGACCACCCCGCGTCAGCTGGCCGAGCTGATGGTCGGCAGCGAGCTGCCCACCCCGGAGACCGCCGAGTCCACGGTCACCGACCGGGCCGTGCTGGAGGTCAGGAACCTCACCGTCCACGCCCGTGGCCACGTCTCCCTCGGCACGGAGGACGAGCCCACCGCCGGGGGCCTCACCGAGTTCGCGCCCGCCGGCGAGGTCAAGAAGGTCCTCGACGACGTCACCTTCACCATCCACGCCGGTGAGGTCATGGGCATCGCCGGTGTCGAGGGCAACGGCCAGACCGAGCTGATCGACGCACTGATCGGCACCAAGCACGCGGACTCCGGCTCGATCCACTTCCTGGGCGAGGACATCACCCCCTGGCCCACCCGCAAGCGCCGTGAGTCCGGCGTCGGCTACATCCCCGAGGACCGCCACCGCCAGGGCCTGCTGCTGGAGTCCCCGCTCTGGGAGAACCGCATCCTCGGCCACGTCACCGAGAAGCCCAATGCCAAGAGCTTCTGGCTGAACCCCAAGGGCGCCCAGGCCGACACCCGCCGGATCGTCGAGGAGTACGACGTCCGCACCCCCGGCATCGACGTCACCGCGGCCTCCCTGTCCGGCGGCAACCAGCAGAAGCTGATCGTCGGCCGGGAGATGAGCCACGACCCGAAGTTCCTGATCGCGGCACACCCCACCCGGGGTGTGGACGTCGGCGCCCAGGCGCAGATCTGGGACCGCATCCGTGAGGCCCGCCGCGAGGGCCTGGCCGTGCTGCTGATCTCGGCCGACCTGGACGAGCTGATCGGTCTGTCGGACACCCTGCGCGTCATCTACGACGGCAGGCTGGTCGCCGACGCCGACCCGGCCACCATCACGCCGGAGGAGCTGGGCTCGGCCATGACGGGTGCCGCGTCCGGTCACCTGGAGCACGAAGAGACCGCCCCCGAGGGCGACGACAACGCCGGTCCGGAGGACGAGGCCCGATGAAGAAGTTCGACAAGGAGCGGGTGCTCGTCGCGGTGGCCGGACCGGTCATCGCGCTCGTCCTGGCGATCGTGCTGACCTCCGTGGTCCTGCTCGCCTCGGGCAAGAACCCGATCGAGCCGTACATCCTGATGCTCCAGCAGCTGCCGTACTCGGACATCCAGGTGCTGATCATCAACCAGGCGTCGCTGTACTACATCGCCGCCATCGCGGTCGCCCTCGGCTTCCGCATGAACCTGTTCAACATCGGCGTCGACGGCCAGTACCGCCTCGCCGCGGTGATGACCGCCGTCGTCGGCGCGCACGTGGCCCTGCCGGGCGTCCTTCAGGTCCCGCTGCTGCTGATCGTCGCCATGGCAACCGGTGCCTTCTGGGCCGGTATCGCCGGTGTCCTGAAGGTCACCCGCGGCGTCAGCGAGGTCGTCGCGACGATCATGCTGAACTCGATCGCCACCGCCGTCATCGGCTACGTCACCCTCACCGACGTGTGGGGCGTGCAGGTCGGCGACAACGTGACGACCGGTGTCATGAAGAGGTCCGGCTGGTTCCCGGGCATCAACCTGGGCTCGGACGTCGGCTCGATCTACGGCCTGGTCTTCCTCGCCGTCCTTCTCGGCGTCGGCTACTGGATCGTCCTCAACCGCACCCGCTTCGGCTTCGACCTGCGCGCCACCGGCGCCTCGGAGACCGCCGCCGCGGCCTCCGGCGTCGACGCCAAGCGCATGGTGCTGATCTCCATGCTGATCTCCGGCGCCATCGCCGGCCTGTCCGGCCTGCCGCTGCTGCTCGGCGACACCCACACCTACAGCCTGAGCTTCCCCGCGGGCCTCGGCTTCACCGCCATCGGCATCGCCCTGCTCGGCCGCAACAACCCCGGTGGCATCGCACTCGCCGCCCTGCTGTGGGCCTTCCTCGACAAGGCCTCGCCCGCCCTCGACTACGCGACCCCCGTGGCGTACGACAAGGAGATCGCCACGATCATGCAGGGCCTGATCGTCTTCGCGGTCGTCATCTCGTACGCGGCCGTACAGCAGTGGGCCCTGCGCCGCCAGCAGCGCCAGGTCGGCGCCGAGCTGGCCGCGGCCGCCGCCAAGAACACCAACAAGGAGGTGGCTGCCTGATGTCCACCGCGACCATCGCCAAGCCGCAGGCGAAGCAGCCCGGCAAGGGCGGCCGCCGTATGTCGCTCCCCGTACTCCTGCTGGTCATCGCAGGTGTGCTGGCGCTGACCTCGATCGTCCGCCTGATCACCGGCGCGGACGGCATCACTTCGGTCGGGCAGATGTCCACCGCGCTCCAGCTCGCGGTGCCGATCGGTCTCGCGGGCCTCGGCGGCCTGTGGGCCGAGCGCGCGGGCGTCGTCAACATCGGCCTCGAGGGCATGATGATCCTCGGTACCTGGTTCGGCGCCTGGGCCGGCTACCAGTGGGGCCCCTGGACCGGCGTCGTCTTCGGCATCATCGGCGGTGCGCTCGGCGCCGTCCTGCACGCCATCGCCACGGTCACGTTCAACGTCAACCACATCGTCTCCGGTGTGGCGCTGAACATCCTGGCCCTCGGCGTGACCCGCTACCTGTCGAAGTTCACCTTCGCCAACGCCCCGCAGGGCTCCACCAAGCAGTCCCCGCCGATCGACTCCCTCGGCGACTTCAGCATCCCCGGCCTGTCGGACTGGCTGAACACGCTCAACGGGAAGCACTGGTTCCTGGTCTCGGACATCGCGGGCCTGCTCGGCGGTCTGGTCACCGACCTGTCGCCGCTGACCGTCGTCGCGGTCGCCCTGGTCCCGGCGACCTGGTGGGTGCTGTGGCGGACCTCCTTCGGCCTGCGCCTGCGCTCCTGCGGCGAGAACCCGGTGGCGGCCGAGTCCCTCGGCGTCAACGTGTACAAGTACAAGTACATCGCGGTGATCATCTCCGGCGGCTTCGCCGGCCTCGGCGGCGCGTTCCTGTCCATCGTCGCCTCGAACGTGTACCTCGACGGCCAGACGGCCGGCCGCGGCTACATCGGTCTCGCCGCGATGATCTTCGGCAACTGGATGCCGGGCGGCCTCGCCCTCGGTGCCGGCCTGTTCGGCTACACCGACAGCCTCAACCTGCGCGGCGGCACGGTGAACGTCCACGCGCTGATCCTGCTGCTGGCGATCCTGCTGGTCTTCGGCGCGGCCTACCTGGCGTGGAAGAAGAAGTACGTCCCCGCCGTCGTCACGGTCGTCGTCGCCGCCCTGATGTTCCTCTGGTACACCTCCACCAACGAGGTTCCGCGTCAGCTGGTGACGGCCACCCCGTACATCGTCACGCTGCTCGTCCTGTCGCTGTCCGCGCAGAAGCTGCGCATGCCGAAGGCGGACGGCCTGCCGTACCGGAAGGGGCAGGGCAAGTGACCCCGGCCCCGGCCGCCGCCGGCTTCGACTGGGAAGCGCTGCGGGCCGAGGCGCGGGAGGCCATGTCCCACGCCTACGCCCCCTACTCCGGCTACCCGGTCGGCGTCGCGGCCCTGGTCGACGACGGCCGCACGGTCACCGGCTGCAACGTCGAGAACGCCTCCTACGGGCTGGGCCTGTGCGCCGAATGCGGGCTGGTCTCCCAGCTCCAGCGCACGGGCGGCGGCCGTCTCACGCACTTCACCTGCGTGGACGGCACCGGCGGCCTGCTGGTGCCGTGCGGCCGGTGCCGCCAGCTGCTGTACGAGTTCGGCGGCCCGGACCTGCTCCTGGACACCCCCGCGGGCGTGCTCCCGCTCTCCGAGATGCTGCCCCAGGCCTTCGGCCCGGACCATCTCACCAAGTAACTCCCGTACGGCCCCTCTGACGCGTTCAGGGGGGCCGTGCACCTTCGCAACCCCCGGAAGGGAAACACATGGCCATGGATGCCATCTCCGTCATCCGCACCAAGCGGGACCGCGGTGAGCTCAGCGACGAGCAGATCGACTGGGTCATCGACGCGTACACACGCGGCGAGGTCGCCGACGAGCAGATGTCCGCGCTCGCGATGGCCATCCTGCTCAACGGCATGAACCGCCGTGAGATCGCCCGCTGGACCGCCGCGATGATCGCCTCCGGCGAGCGCATGGACTTCTCGGCGCTCTCCCGTCCTACGGCCGACAAGCACTCCACGGGCGGCGTCGGCGACAAGATCACCCTGCCGCTGGCCCCGCTGGTCGCCGCCTGCGGCGCGGCGGTCCCGCAGCTCTCCGGCCGCGGCCTCGGCCACACCGGCGGCACCCTGGACAAGCTGGAGTCGATCCCCGGCTGGCGCGCCCTGCTCTCCAACGAGGAGATGCTGCACGTCCTGGACACCACCGGCGCGGTGATCTGCGCGGCGGGCGACGGCCTGGCCCCGGCCGACAAGAAGCTGTACGCGCTCCGTGACGTCACCGGCACGGTGGAGGCGATCCCGCTGATCGCCTCCTCGATCATGTCGAAGAAGATCGCGGAGGGCACGGGCTCGCTGGTCCTGGACGTGAAGGTCGGCTCCGGTGCCTTCATGAAGACCATCGAGGACGCCCGCGAACTGGCCTCCACGATGGTCGGCCTCGGCACGGACCACGGCGTGAAGACGGTCGCGCTGCTCACGGACATGTCCACCCCGCTGGGCCTGACGGCGGGCAACGCCCTCGAGGTCCGCGAGTCGGTCGAGGTCCTCGCGGGCGGCGGCCCGGCGGACGTCGTCGAGCTGACCATCGCCCTGGCCCGCGAGATGCTCGACGCGGCCGGCGTGAAGGACGCCGACCCGGCGAAGGCCCTGGCCGACGGCTCGGCGATGGACGTCTGGCGGCGCATGATCGCGGCCCAGGGCGGCGACCCGGACGCCCCGCTGCCCACGGCGAGGGAGCAGCACGTGGTGAAGGCCCCGGCCTCCGGTGTCCTCACCCGCCTCGACGCCTACGACATCGGCGTCGCCGCCTGGCGCCTCGGCGCGGGCCGCGCCCGCAAGGAGGACCCGGTGCAGGCGGGCGCCGGCGTGGAGATCCACGCCAAGCCCGGCGAGCCGGTCCGCGAGGGCGAGCCCCTCCTCACCCTCCACACCGACACCCCCGAGCGCTTCGAGTACGCACTCCAGTCGGTGGAGGGCTCCTTCGACATCGCGCCCGAGGGCACGGAGTTCCCGGCGACGCCGGTGGTGCTGGAACGCATCGCCTGACCAGGGCCCGCGGCCGGAGGCCGCTGGTGTCACGCCCCGTTCGGGTGAAGGGGATCGGTGGACCTGCACCGGTCCCCTTCGGCATGCTGGGACCGGTGACGCACCGATGGGAGACCGCCATGAGCGCACTCACCGTTGATCACTCGACGGCCAGCGGCCACGAGTGGGACGGCCTCGTCCGGATCTGGGAGGAGACGGACGCACCCGAGGGCTGCAAGGTGGAGATCATCGAGGGACTCGTCACCGTGGCACCACCGCCGTCCAACGACCACAACGACATTGCCGACCTCGTGCAGCGCAGCCTGTACGCGGTGATCCCCAAGAATTGGGGCATCTACCAGACGCTGGGTACGGCCGTGCCCTCTCGTGGCGGGCTCTACATCCCGGACATCGCCGTAGCGCCGCGGGAGGTGCTGCGAGCCCAGAAGAGCAGCTACATCTCCGCAGCTGCGGCCGAGCTCGTTGTGGAGATCACTTCCAAGTCGAACGCGAACAATGATCGGATCAAGAAGGCCGCAGGTTACGCCCAGGCCGGAGTCCCGCTCTATCTCCTCATCGACAACTGGGCTCCTGGAGGACCCACGATCACGCTGTACGGCGAGCCCCAAGGCCAGGTGTACCGCGTCCTGCGCGCAGGAAAGTTCGGCGTCACCATCTTCTTGCCGAAGCCTTTCGAACTCGAACTCGACCTCGACACCAGCGACTTCCCTGTCGGCTGACCCTCATCCCAACACCGCCGCCACCCCCACCAACACCGGCACCGAAACCACCGTCGACAACAGAACCGACTCGCGGGCCAGGGCCTCGGCCACCCGATAGCGGCTCGCGTAGGTGAACAGGTTCTGCGCGGCCGGCAGCGCCGAGGTCACCACCACGTCCAGCAACGGCGCACCGTGCAGCCCGAAGACGCCCCTCGCCAGCGCCCACGCCACCGCCGGCTGGCCCACCGACTTGAGCGCCACCGACAGCAGGACCAGGTGACGGTCCCGCCCCCGGCCGGGAGCCGCGCTGCCGTGCAGGGACATGCCGAAGGCCAGCAGGGCCGCCGGGACGGACATGTTGCCGATCAGGGTGAGGGGATCCATGACCGGGCCGGGGACCTTCCAGCCCGCCGCCGACACCAGGACTCCGGTCAGGGAGCCCACCGCTATCGGGTTGCGCAGCGGGGTCAGCAGGCGGCGCCACACCGTGCCCTTCTCGCCCATGCCGGAGAGGTCCAGCACCGTGAGGGCGACGGGAGTCACCAGGACGACCTGGAACAGCAGCACCGGCGCCACCAGGGACGCGTCGCCCAGGACGTAAGCGGCGATCGGGATGCCGAGGTTGCCCGAGTTGACGTAACCCGAGCACAGGGCCCCGATCGTCGTGCGGCCCACGCCCCAGTGGCGCAGCGCGCCGAGCCCGACGAAGACGCCCGAGGCGGCAGCCGTGCTCAGGGCCGTCACCAGCAGGCGGCTGGAGAACAGCACCGCGAGGTCGGCCTTGGCCAGGGTGGTGAAGAGGAGCGCCGGACCCGCCACGGTGAACGCCAGCCCGGTCAGCACCTCACGGCCCTGATCGCCGAGCGAGCCGCGCCGCCCGAGCACATAGCCCACCCCGATGACGACCGCGATCACCGCGAACCCGCTCAGCACCCCCTGCACGGAGCCAACCCTCCGGGGGAGCGGGAGAGCGGGTCAATCGCGGGTCCATGTGATCTTCGCCGGGTGGGGCGGGCGAAAGACCCGCGATGAGTTGGGGCCGTCCCACCGGTCTACAGCACGTGGACGCCAACACACCCGCCGTACTCGTGCTGCCCGGCCCCGTCAGCAAGGACGAGGTGAACGGGCTCTGTGACGATGTGCGGGCGCTGCTGAACGCCTCCGGGGCCGAGGTCGTCGTGTGCGATGTGGCCGGGCTCGGGCCCCCAGGGCTCGGCGTCGTCGACCTCCTCGCCCGTCTCGAGCTGGCCGCCCGCCGGGCCGGGGGCCGGATACGCCTGAGGGACCCGACTCCGGCGCTACGCGCCCTGCTCGGCCTCGTCGGGCTCCGCTTCCAGGTGGAGGGGCAGGTCGAAGAGCGGGAACCAGCGCTTGGTGTCGAGGAAGAAGTGGAACCCGGTCAGCCGGCCGTCTGATATCTCCAGGACCTGGACGGACCAGGGGGCGAAGCCGCCCGTATCCGGGTCGGGCTTGTACTGGGCGAAGCCCGGCAGGCCGTTGACCTGTACGGGCAGCAGCCGGGAGCCCGCGCAGGCCGCGCCGAGGGTCGTCATGAAGCCGGTGATGTCGTCGTGGCCGGTCAGCCACAGGTCGAACGGCGGCATCGTCATGACGGCATCCTCGTGCAGCAACGCCGTCAGCGCCGTCATGTCGTACCCCTCGAACGCCTTCACATAGCGCTCCAGAAGCTTCTGCTGCTCCTCGTCCAGCGGATCGGACACCGCCGCTCCGGCGGCCTTGTCGTCCCGCTCCGCGAGCGTCGCCCGCGCCCGCTGGAGCGCGCTGTTGACCGAGGCGACCGTGGTGCCGAGCAGCTCGGCGACCTCGCTCGCCCGCCAGGCCAGCACCTCGCGCAGGATCAGCACGGCCCGCTGCTTGGGCGGCAGCTGCTGAAGCGCCGCCATGAAGGCGAGCCGCACCGACTCCTTGGCGACGGCGGCCTCCGCCGGGTCCTCGACCGCCGGCAGCACCCGGGCGTCCGGCATCGGCTCCAGCCAGGTGTGGTCGGGGCGGGGGGAGAGGGCCGCCTGGGCGAGCGGCGTCGACTCCGTGAGATCCATCGGCCGTGCGCGCTTGCTGCCCGCGGACAACATGTCCAGGCAGACGTTCGTCGCGATCCGGTACAGCCAGGAGCGCAGGCTGGAGCGGCCCTCGAACTTGTCGTAGCTCCGCCAGGCTCGTACCAGGGTGTCCTGTACCGCGTCCTCCGCCTCGAAGGACGAACCCAGCATGCGGTAGCAGTACCCCGTCAGCTCGGTCCGGTGCTTCTCCAGTGCGAGGTCGAGATCCGTCGTCGCCGTGCCGCTGTCGCCCATCGTCCACCCCTGGCCGTCCCTGTCGCGCGCCTTCGCGCCCAGCACCTCGGAAGCTACCGCAGCCCACTGACAATGGCCCCCTGAGCGCGCAGGCGGCCAGGTCAGAGCCATGACGGGCCCCGGTCAGACCAGTTGCTTGACGGACATGAGCAGATGCCGGTGGGCCTCGAACGACTCCCCGTCCCCGCCGTCCTCGCCGTCCTCCCTGCCCGAGCTCAGCAGCGCCCGCTGACCCGCCCCCAGCAGCCGTGCGGGCAGTGCCCGTGCCGCCCACCCCACGGCCTCGGCGAGATCCCCGCGCTCGATCCGGAACTCCATACGACAAACCCCCTGCTCGGCCCGGCTGACGCGCGGACGCTACAAGCGACCACTGACAACCGGCCCCGAGCAGGGGGAATGCCGTCAGGACCCGGTCGGGGCCCGGTCAGGACTCAGTGCGCGCCCACCGGCTCCCGGCGTGTCGCCGCCCGGGCCGCGTGCGAGCCGACCGCCGTGATCGTCACGACGCCGAGCACCGCGAGGACGCCCACCCCGACCGTGCCGGCCCAGCCGCTCGCGTGGAAGGCCGTCGCGCCGAGCGTGCTGCCGACGCTGGAGCCGATGTAGTAGGAGGACTGGTAGAGCGCCGAGGCCTGGGCCCGGCCGGTCGTCGCCGTCTTGCTGACCGCCGAGGACGCGACCGCGTGGCCCGCGAAGAAGCCCGCGGTGATCAGGACCAGGCCCAGCAGGACCAGCGGGAGCGAGGCCGCGAGGGACAGCAGCAGGCCCGTCGCCGTGGTGCCGCCGGCCAGGTACAGCGCGCCGCGCCGGCCCAGGCGGCCGACCAGCCGGCCCGCCGTCGACGCCGAGACCGTACCGACCAGGTACACCAGGAAGATCGAGCCGACGATGCCCTGCGGCAGCCCGAACGGCTCCTCCGTCAGGCGGTAGCCGATCACCGTGTACACGCCGCCGAAGACGGTCATGAACAGCGCGCCGATCGCGTACAGGCGGCGGAGCAGCGGGTTGGCGAGGTGGTCGCGGACCGTGCGGGCCAGCACACGCGGGCGCAGCGAGCCCGGGGTGAAATGCTTCGGGGCCGGCAGCAGCAGGCGGAACGCCACCGCGCAGGCGACGGCGATCGCGCCGACCACGCCGACGGCGATCCGCCAGCCCCACTCCTGGGCCACCCAGCCGGTGATCACGCGGCCGCTCATGCCGCCGACGCTGTTGCCCGCGACGAACAGTCCGATCGCCGTGACCAGCGCCCCCGGCCGGACCTCCTCCGCGAGGTACGCCGTGGCCGAGGCGGGCAGCCCGGCCAGCGCCGCCCCCTGGAGGGCCCGCAGCACCACCAGCACGCCCAGCGACGGCGCGA
Source organism: Streptomyces sp. NPDC054834 (assembly GCF_053611185.1). Taxonomy (NCBI): domain Bacteria; kingdom Bacillati; phylum Actinomycetota; class Actinomycetes; order Kitasatosporales; family Streptomycetaceae; genus Streptomyces; species Streptomyces sp. NPDC054834. The sequence continues at coordinate 327,953 of NZ_JBSGZV010000004.1, forward strand.
AGGGCACCAGCATTCCGACGCTCACCGCCACCACCAGCGAGGCCGTCATCACCGTACGGCGGCCGAAGCGCTCGGACAGCGCGCTCATCGGCAGTACGAACAGCGCGAGGCCGCCGGTCGCCGCCGCCACCGTCCAGCTCGCCTCGCTCGCCGCCACCCCGAACTCGCCGGAGATCAGCGGCAGCAGGGCCTGGGTGGAATACAGCAGCGCGAAGGTCGCGACACCGGCCAGGAAGAGCGCGAAACTCATCCGGCGGTAGCCGGGCCCGCCCGGGGCCATGCGGGAATCGGAGGAGGGGAGGGACGTTGCGGCGCCCACGACGGTGGACGCCCCGGTATCGGCGGGAGACATGCTTCGAACCTACGGACGATCCCGCTCATCCGTCCAATGCATGGAAACGCCATAATCGTTCCCATGGTGCATCAGCCGAGGTCACAAGAGCGTCTGTCACAGTCCAGTGACACAGAAGACATCGTCACAACACTCGCGCCACGCCTGGCGTACTTCGCCGGCGTCGCCCGCACCGAACACGTCACCCGCGCCGCCCAGGAGATGAACGTCCCGCAGTCCACGCTCTCCCGGGCCATGGCCCGCCTGGAGCAGGACCTGGGCGTCGACCTGTTCGCCCGCCGCGGCCGCACCGTCGCCCTCACCCCCGCCGGCCGCACCTTCCTCACCTCCGTGGAAAGGGCCCTCGCCGAGATCGGGCGGGCCGCCGACGAGGTGCGCGCCGACGCCGACCCGACGACCGGCAAGGTCGCCTTCGGCTTCCTGCACACCATGGGCGCGGAGACGGTCCCCGGCCTCCTCCAGGCCTTCCGCGCCGATCACCCCCGCGTCCGCTTCAGCCTCGTGCAGAACTACGGCGAGGCGATGCTGGAGGGTCTGCGCGCCGGTGAACTGGACCTCTGCCTGACCTCCCCGGTGCCCGACGCCCCTGATCTGGTCGCCCGCCGCCTCGACGAACAGAAGCTCCGCCTGGTCGTCCCCGCCGACCACCCCCTGGCCGCCCGCAGACGCATCCGTCTCGCCGAGGCGGCCGACGAAACCTTCGTCACCCTGGAGCCCGGCTACGGTCTGCGCCGCATCACCGACGACCTCTGCAAGGAGGCGGGCTTCAAACCCCGTATCGCCTTCGAGGGCGAGGAGGCGGAGACCTTGCGCGGACTGGTGGCGGCGGGACTGGGCGTGGCCCTCCTGCCGCCCCCGGTGTTCCCGCGCCCAGGAGTCGTGGAACTGACGGTCACGGCACCGCGAGCGGCACGGGAGATCGGCGTCGCCTGGCTGGAGGGCCACCCGGACACGCCCCCGGTGGCGGCGTTCAAGAAATTCCTGCTCTCCAGAAGAGGCAGCCTGCTCCCCTAGAGGGCCTGTCCGCCTGGCGCAACAGGTCCTACAGCCTGCGGATCGACTGCCCGAACCCCGCGGCCAGCGGCATCCGCAACCCGATCGGCGGCGGCGCGGCCAGCGCGTCCTCCAGGGGGCGTGCGAAGGAGTGCGCGAACAACGACCCCATCGCGAAGTCCGAGACAAGTGCCTGCACTTCACTCCGGTACTGGTGCAACCCGTGTCCGTCCGAGTGCACTTCGAACCGGCACACCTCCCGGTTGGCCTTCTTCGCCCTGACCGCCAGCCGGAACGACAGCTCCGGGTCGCTGCGCTCGTCGTTCGTACCGTGCACGATCAGGACCCGCCGTCCCACCAGCTGCTTCACCGGTTCGGGGGGAGCGGCCACGTCGTCCTCGGGCAGCCACGGAGCGACCGCCGCGACGGAGTTGACGGCTTCGTGCCCGCCCGCCCGAAGCGCCGCCCGGCCGCCCATGCCGACGCCCATCAGGCAGACGGGGACGTCGCCGTAGCGCCGTACGACCTCGTCCGCCGCCCAGGACGCGTCGCCCGCCAGATGCGCCTCGCTGCCGTTCCAGCCGCGATAGCGGTAGTGGACGACATGGGTGGCGAGCCCCTCCTCGCGGCCCGCGCGCGCGAGCCGGCGTCCGAGGGCGCGGACGAAGGCCGTCGCCCAGACGGGGGACGGCCTTCGGGCGGATACCTCCTCGCCGCCGGGCAGCAGCAGAACCGCGCCGCTCACCGACGACGGTTCCGGGCCGACTGCCCTGCCCAGCCGGGCCGTTCGGGCCGGCGTCACATCCTGTGCCATGACAGAACAGTGTCAGAAGTAGCGGTGTACGCCACCCGTCCGTGCGGTCACCGTTACGTATCGACGAATTCGTACACCCGGCGATCTACGCGCGTAGGAGTTAGAGTGCGAAAATGACGAGCCAGACTGCACCGAGCCAGACGGCATCGACCGGTGGCGTCCCGACGCCGGACCAGATCCGCCGGGCGCCCAAGGTTCTGCTGCACGATCATCTCGACGGAGGCCTCCGCCCCGGGACCATCGTCGAACTCGCCCGCGAGACGGGCTACGACCAGCTCCCGGAGACCGATCCCGACAAGCTCGGCACCTGGTTCGCCGAGGCCGCCGACTCCGGGTCCCTGGAGCGGTACCTGGAGACCTTCTCGCACACCGTCGGCGTGATGCAGACCCGCGACGCGCTGCTCCGGGTGGCCCGCGAGTGCGCCGAGGACCTGGCCGAGGACGGCGTCGTGTACGCCGAGATCCGCTACGCGCCCGAGCAGCACCTGGAGGGCGGACTCAGCCTCGAGGAGGTCGTCGAGGCCGTCAACGAGGGCTTCCGGCAGGGAGAGGTGATCGCCCGCCGGAACGGTCACCGCATCCGGGTCGGTGCCCTGCTCACCGCCATGCGGCACGCCGCCCGCGCCCTGGAGATCGCCGAACTCGCCAACCGCTTCCGTGACCTGGGTGTCGTCGGCTTCGACATCGCGGGCGCCGAGGCCGGATACCCGCCCACCCGGCACCTGGACGCCTTTGAATTTCTGAAGCGAGAAAACAACCACTTCACCATCCACGCCGGCGAGGCCTTCGGGCTGCCGTCCATCTGGCAGGCCCTCCAGTGGTGCGGCGCCGACCGGCTCGGGCACGGGGTGCGGATCATCGACGACATCCAGGTCCACGAGGACGGCTCCGTGAAGCTCGGACGGCTGGCCTCCTACGTCCGGGACAAGCGCATCCCACTGGAGCTGTGCCCGAGCTCCAACCTTCAGACCGGGGCCGCCGCCTCCTACGCCGAGCACCCGATCGGGCTGCTTCGCCGCCTGCATTTCCGGACCACGGTCAACACCGACAACCGTCTGATGTCCCACACCAGCATGAGCCGGGAATTCGAGCACCTCGTCGACGCGTTCGGTTACACGCTCGACGACATGCAATGGTTCTCCGTCAATGCCATGAAGTCGGCGTTCATCCCTTTCGATGAACGACTGGCGATGATCAATGACGTCGTCAAGCCCGGATATGCCGAACTGAAATCCGAATGGCTGTTCCGTCAGACGGCGTCTACCAGCGGTTCTGTGGATTCCGGGAGCTGACGGGGGTCGATGGGCTGCACGGAATGCGGACGGGGATTCACAAACCGTCCGCATTTCGATGTTTGCGGGTCTGGCCTGGTGTGTTTACGGTCGTGGACCGCTCAGTCCTCGTCATCCACTTTAGGACGCATTCACCATGAAGCAGTCTGCTGCCAAGTCCCTCGGTGCCGCCGTCGTCGGCGTCGCCATCGCCGCTGTCGGCGCGGGTACGGCCAACGCGGCCCCGTCCCTCCCGAACACCGCCCAGGCGCTGGACCAGGTCTCCAAGACGGTCCCGACCGAGAGCGTCAGCAAGGCGCTGCCGGGTGCCGGATCGACGATCGCCCAGGCCCGGCCCGCGGCCGTGCCGGGCGCTGCCGCCCAGCCGGCCGGCAAGCGTGCGATGAAGCAGGGTCCGACCTCGCCGGTCGGCCAGCTGCTCGGTGGCCTGCCGCTGCTGAAGGGCCTCCCGCTCGGCTGACCGAGCCGCCACGCCCGCCGTTGGGGCGCGCCCGTCACGTACCGGGCGTGCCCCAGCGGCGTATCACGGCAGGAGGGCCTACCAGGCCGTGCGCGCCTTGTCCTCCGAGGGCAGCAGGATCCACAGCGCTATGTAGAGCAGGAACTGCGGGCCCGGCAGCAGGCAGGACAGCAGGAAGATCACCCGCATCGTCGTCGCGGAGGTGCCGAAGCGCCGCGCCAGCGCTGCGCACACTCCGCCGATCATGCGGCCGTTGGTGGGGCGGGCAAGGGCGGTCATGGTCGGCTCCTTCGTGAGCGTCGGCGGAGGCGGCCGGTGCGGCTGCCTCATCTGACATCCACGGTACGGAGACGAAGGGGACGAAGCGTCGCTCTACGGTGCGATCCCGACCCTGGGAATCGTCGGGGTCCGACCCTGAGAGGTCTCCTCCTGCGGAGCCGTCGTACGTCGGACACGCTCGCCCCTGCGGCGCAGCCAGGACCGGCCCGCCGGGACCAGGGCCAGATGGGCCAGGACCACACCGGCGGTGTTCAGCAGCAGCGAGTCCACGTCGACGACCCGGCCGGGCACTCCCGTCTGGAGCAGTGCGATGCCCGTGGAGATCAGGGCGCCCGTGGTGGCCGTACGGATCAGGGAGGCGAGCGGGGAGACGGCGAGCCTGCCGTGCGCCATCGGCAGCAGCACACCCAGTGGGGCCAGCAGCGCGAGGCCCTCACCGATCCGGCGGGCCGCCTCGGGCCGGCCCAGCGCCAGGTCGGCCCGGATCCCGGCCAGCGGGTGCAGGTTGGCGGGCATCACCCAGGGGACGTCCAGCGGTCGCAGCATGAGCCAGGCGACGAGCGCGAGGTGTGCGACCAGGAGAGCACCCCCTGTCACACGGACGCGGATCGCGGCGCTGCCGCCGATGGAGCCTTGACGCTGCACGCCCCCCAAGACGCGCCCGCGTGCACGATCGGTTCCGGATCCGGCAGGCGTACGTGCGTGCGGCTTTCGCCACACCTCATGTCGGCCGGCCCGACAGCTCGCCGTAGCCTCGTCAGCCCGCCGTGACCTCGCTGGACGGCGGCTTCGCGCTGCCCGGCTGGGAGCGGACGTCGTCGGTGCACTCGTACCGGCGCAGCGGCTCGCCGCCCGGCCCGCCCAGGATCACCGAACCGTCCCCCTCGGCCGCCGCCGAGTCGGAGAACGTGCACACGATCTGCGCGAGGGCGTACGGGGTGAGCCGGCCGGGGGCGGTGCTCAGGCGCAGCGCGTCCTCGGGGTCCTTCGGGCGCGGCCCGCCCACGGTCATGCCGCCGCGCACGTACGTCCTGTAGCCGGCGTCCTTCTCGCCGGCGGACGGTGACTGGGCGAGCTGGTCCAGCAGCTCCTGGGCCACGATCACCCGCCGCCTGGCGTCCGCGGCGCCGTCCGGCACGCGTACCGACCGGTCCACGGTGACCAGCGACGAACCGCACAGCAGGAAGACCTGCACGGGCACCCCGTGCGAGGACTGCGTGGCGAGGTCCGGCTGGGTGAGCGAGCACGGCACCCGGGAGGGCGCCGCGCCGAAGTCCGTCGGCACCTGGGTGGCCCGGATCCCGCAGCCCGTGAGCAGCGCGGCGAGCGCCGGGACCGCCAGCAGGCGTCGTACGTTCATGACGCCCCCTCCTTGGAACCGTCGACCTTGGCGTCGTTCTCCTCCGTCAGCGCCGAGGCGTCCTTCGGCAGCCGCAGCGTGAACACGGCGCCGCCCTCGGGCGAGTTGGCCGCGGTGATACCGCCGCCGTGGATGTTGGCGTTCTCCATCGCGATGGAGAGGCCGAGTCCGCTGCCCTCGGAGCGCGGCCGCGAGGCACTGGCCTTGTAGAAGCGGTCGAAGACGTGCGGCAGGACGTCCTCGGGGATGCCGGGCCCGTGATCGCGCACCGCGACGACCAGGTCGTCGCCGTCGATGCGCACCGAGACCCGCACCGGTGACCCGCCGTGCTTGAGCGCGTTGCCGATCAGGTTGGCGAGGATGACGTCCAGACGGCGCGGGTCGAGCCGGCAGTGGATGCCGCGCTCGATGTCCAGCTCCACGGCGTCCAGCCAGGCACGGGCGTCGATGCAGGCGGTGATCTGGTCGGCGATGTCGACGTCGTCCAGGACGAGGCGGGCGGTGCCCGCGTCGAAGCGGGTGACCTCCATCAGGTTCTCGACGAGGTCGTTCAGCCGCCGGGTCTCGCTCACCACCAGCCGCACCGCGGGCTCGACCATCGGGTCGATGCCCCCGGCCTCCGACTCCAGCTCCTCCTCCAGCACGTCCGTCACGGCGGTGATGGCGGTCAGCGGTGTGCGCAGCTCGTGGGACATGTCGGCCACGAACCGCCGGGACGCATCGTCCCGCGCGGCCATGTCCGCGACCCGCTTCTCCAGCGCCTCCGCGGCGTTGTTGAACGTCCGCGACAGATCGGCGAGTTCATCGGTGCCGGATACCCTCAGCCGGGTGTCCAGCCTGCCCTCGCCGAGCCGGCGGGCGGCGACGCCGAGCCGGTGCACCGGCTTCAGCACGGTCGTCGCGGCGGCCTGCGCGAGCAGCGCCGAGCCGATCAGCGCCAGCCCGGTGGCGATGCCGAGCGACCAGGCGAGCGAGTTGAGATCCTTGGCCTCCGGCTCCAGCGACTTGACCATGTACCCGGTCGGTCCGCCGCCGATCACCTTCGTCCCGGCCACCAGATACGGGGTGCCGTGGTCGACGACCCGCTGCCAGTACAGGTGGTACGGAGACTTGTTGCCGTCGGCCACCTTCTGCTGCTTGTTCACCGCGGCCCGCAGCGACAGCGGCACGTCCTCCAGCGAGAACCCGTTCAGGCCGCCGGAGTTGCCGTACAGCGTCTTGCCGTTCGCGTCCGTCGCGACCAGCAGCACGCTGAAGCGCTGGCTGCTGGCCGCCATCTGACCGGCGGTGTGTTGCAGCTCGTCCTGGGTGGCGGGCGCGGGCAGCGCACCGGCCCGGTTCTGCATCTCCTGCTGGAAGTCACGCAGCACCGCGTCCTGGGCGCGGGTCAGCACCGCCTCCCGGTTCAGCCAGTACGCGATGCCCGACGCCGACACGGCGGCGGTGAGGGCGACCAGCCCGAAGACCAGGACCAGCCGCAGCCGCAGACTGGTGAAGCGCAGCCGCGACACAGCTCCCTTACGACCCGCGGACCAGCCGCGGAACCCCCCTTGCGTGTCGGTCACTGAGGGTTGTCCAGCCGGTAGCCGACACCGCGCACGGTACGGATGAGCGTCGGGGACGACGGCACGTCCTCGACCTTGGCGCGCAGCCGCTGGACGCACGCGTCCACCAGCCGCGAGTCGCCCAGGTAGTCGTGCTCCCAGACCAGCCGCAGCAGCTGCTGCCGGGACAGCGCCTGCCCGGGCCGCCGGCTCAGCTCCAGCAGCAGCCTGAGCTCGGTCGGCGTCAGCTGGAGGTCCTCGCCGTTCTTCGTCACGGTCATCGCCGAGCGGTCGATGACGAGGCTGCCGAAGGTCGCCGAGTCGCTGGACTCCCGCTCCCCGCGCCGCAGCACGGCCCGGATCCGGGCGTCGAGGACCCGGCCCTGCACGGGTTTGACGACGTAGTCGTCCGCTCCCGACTCCAGCCCGACCACCACGTCGATGTCGTCGTTGCGGGCGGTCAGCAGGATGATCGGCAGCTGGTCCGTGCGCCGGATGCGCCGGCACACCTCGAACCCGTCGATGCCGGGCAGCATCACGTCCAGCACGATCAGGTCCGGCCGCTGCTCGCGCAGCAGCTTCAGCCCGTCCTCGCCGGTGGCAGCGGTGGCAACCCGGTGGCCCTGGCGCGTAAGAGACAGCTCCAGGGCCGTACGGATGGCGTCGTCGTCCTCGATCAGCAACAGGGAAGGCACGGGCTCATTCTGGCCCATGGAGAGCCTCTTGGACGACCTGTGGGCCGCTGTGACCCCACTTCCGGTGACCCCGGCCGCCGGACCGGCTCGTACCGCCACCACCTGTGCGCACTGTGTGACAGCGGTGTGGCCGACCCCTGTGACAGGTCTGTGACAGTCGGCGGACACGGCCATGAAGTCCCGTCGGCAAGCTTTTCGGCACAGGCAAGGAACACCGGCCTGAGCGAGACGAACACCGGAAGTCCACGACGGGGGGCGCGAGATGAACACGCTGCACGGCATCAGCACCAGGGCAGTGGTCACGCGTCTGCACGACGTGAACCGGGGTTCCGAGAAGTCCGGTGCTGATGGGGGTCCCTCCCGCGCGAGCGTATTCGAGCGTGGGGGAGGGCGGGGGTGCGCTCGCGGCACCGGGCGTCAGCACCCGGCCTACATGTCGGTGGTTGACGGGCACACGGGGGAATCGCACGGGGGAGCCGCGTACGGGGAGGCCTCGGGGGAGCGCCGCTCGCTGACGGAGGTGGAGTTCACCGCCTACGTCCAGGAGCGCCGCGCCTCCCTGTACGCCACCGCCTACCACCTCACCGGTGACCGCTACGAGGCCGAGGACCTGCTCCAGAGCGCGCTGTTCTCGACGTACAAGGCGTGGGACCGGATCAGTGACAAGGCGGCGGTCGGCGGGTACCTCCGCCGCACCATGACCAACCTGCACATCAGCGCCTGGCGGCGCCGCAAGCTCAACGAGTACCCGACCGAGGAACTGCCGGAGACGCCCGGCGACACGGACGCGATGCGCGGCACCGAGCTGCGCGCGGTCCTGTGGCAGGCGCTGGCCCGGCTGCCCGAACTCCAGCGCACCATGCTGGTCCTGCGCTACTACGAGGGCCGCACGGACCCGGAGATCGCGGAGATCCTCGACATCAGTGTCGGCACGGTGAAGTCCAGCATCTGGCGGTCGCTCCGCCGGCTGCGCGAGGACGAGGTCCTCAGCTTCGGCCGTGACGAGGAATACGCCTTCGGGGAGCTGGTTGCCTGAAGGTAGGGGGGACGGGGGAGTCCCACCTGGGGGGAACACGGGGGAATACGGGGGAACAGGGGAAAGCACGGGGGATCGGGGGAAACAGCGGGGAACTCCGTCACGGGGGACGTGGACGGAGTGGCGGGACTGGAGGGCCGGGGGGTCCGTCCAGTCCCGCTTTCGTGTGTCCGGCGACGTGCGCGTGCCCTACTTCCCCTTGTCGGCCGCGACCACGGCCTCGGCCCGTTCCACCATGCGCCGTTTACGTTCCAGCACCGCGGCCAGCGCGGTCCCGTGCTCCTTGATGAGCTGCCGCTGGCGGCGGGCCTCGACGGCGTACCGCTTCGCCACGTAGCCGGTCTCGGCCTTGCACCGCACATCGGCCTCGGCCGTGGAGATCTCCTTGCGGGAAGGGGCCGGGAAGGCCGGGTGGGGGCCGTAGGCGCTGGTCTTCTGTTCGCGCCAGGTCGAGTCGTCGACCGCGGTGAGCGGATCGGGGTAGTCCAGCCCGGCCTCGCGCATGCAGGCACTCCACCGCTTGTCCAGGGCGACCGTGGCCGGGTCCTTCGCGGTGCCGCGGGACGCCTGGAGGAACAGCGTCTGTACTTCCATGAGGTCGTCCGCCGCCCCGTCGGCCCGTGCCGAGCGCTGGGCCTGTCCGTGGCAGCCCCCTTCGGGGACGCCCGGGGGGACCTTCGCGCCCTCCGCCGCGGCTCCGGTGAAGACGGCCTTCGCGACCGGAGTGATCGTCTTCTCCGCGGCGGTGGCCCGCTGCTGGGCGACCACCGCCTGCTGCCGGGTGATGCCGTCGGGCAGCGGCGGCTTGTAGCCGTAGACGCGGACCGACGCGAGGTCGGTCGGACCGTACTTGCGGGCGTTGAGCGGGATGCTGCCCGGTGGAGCCTGGTACGCGGGCCAGCTTGCGCCGAACTTCCGCATGCAGGAACGGGCCAGGATGACGACCGCGTGGTCGACGGTTCCGGTCTCCGCGGTGGTCGGCCGGTACGCGTCCAGCGGGTAGTCCTTCGGCGCGTGGGCGAACGAGGTGACGACGGCCGGCGTGCTGTCCCGGGTCTCCCGGCCCTTTCCGTCCGTCTTCCCGCCCGCGCAGGCCGTGGCCAGGACCGCCAGAGCGGCCGCCAGGGTGATCGTCGCGCCCGTGCCGTCGGCCGAGATCGTCCAGTTACGCATGTTTCAGATGATCACTGGTGGGACGCGCCGTCAAGTCGCCTGGAGTGAAGGGCAGTTCGAACACATGCCTTTCGGCCATGATTGTCGATCTTTCGGTCAATCGCGGGAACGGGGTCCCATCCGGTCTCACCCCGTGTGTCAGGGTCACGTGCTCCGTACCGAAAGGAAACAGACATGAGAAGAGGACGCGCACTCCTCGCGGCATCGGTGATGTCCGTCGCGGGCGTCTTCGCCGCGATGACCCCCGCGCAGGCCGCCAGCAACGACGGCACCTGCAACACGGGTGAAGCCTGTATCTACCGTCTCCAGGACTACGCGGGCGGCATCTACGACACGCTGTCCAGCAAGAAGAGCTACAGCGGACTCGTCTTCCACGGCACGTCGACCACCATCGACAACAAGGCGAGCTCGGCCAGGAACAAGGACGCCAACCACAACCTGTGGTTCTACCAGCTGGACAACTGGGCCGGTGACACCTGGGGTCTGCCGCCCGGCGCCAGCACGAACTTCAGCGGGTCGGACGACAACAAGTGGTCCTCGCACTGCTGGACCTATTCGACCGCGGGCTGTCCGGGCGGCTGAGCCACCGGGACAGCGCCACCAGGCCTCAGGCCGCCGTCGTCCGCGCCGTGGCGCGGCGGCCGGAGGCCGCGGCCGCCAGCCGGCCCAGTGCCTCGTCCCGGTCGCAGGCATGGGCGCCCAGCGAGACCTGACGGGCGACGATCGTGCGCTCCGCCCGCATCAGCCGCCAGCCGCGGCGCAGCAGGAACGGCACCGACTTGCGGCCCTCCTTCAGGTCCCGCAGGAAGCGCCGCCGGAATGTGGTGACCGGGCCGCGGGTCAGGCAGAGCGCGTCCGCCAGCACCCCGAGCTCACGGCAGCGCTCGACGATCTCCGCGGCGAAGATGCCCTCCGCGATGAACAGCGGGGTACGGCCGATGCTCAGCGTCTCCTCGCCGGTACGGGCGCTCAGCGCGATGTCGTACACCGGTATGGGCGTCGACCCCGTGGCGCACAGCCGGGTGATGGCCTCGACCGCGACGTCCGCGTCCCACGACAGCGGATGGTCCCAGTCGATGTCCGAACTCCCCTCCACCAGCGGCAGCGTCGGGTCGTCGCCCTCCTTGTAGAAGTCGTCGAGGCGCAGGACAGGGAGCCCGGAACGGGCGGCGACGAGTGACTTGCCCGAGCCCGAGGGGCCGCACAGCAGCACGACGCGGGCGGGGGACGGGGGATGAATGCTCACGGAACACCAGTTTGACGTATGGCGGGCCCGCTGCCGACACCGCGGGTCGTCTTTGGAGCGCGCGTCACACCTCAACTACCCTTCGTGTCGACCGCATTACCCTGCGCACCAGAAGGTGGCACCAGCAATGGCACGAGACGCGTCCCCCCACAACCTCGCGGTGCAGCGCGCCCTGATCACCCTCGCGGCCGCCGGAGCGGTCCTGGGCGCGGGCGCGACGACGGCGTCCGCGAAGACCGTTGCCGCCGAGGGCGCGCACGGCCCGCTGTCGCTCAAAAGCATGGACCCGCAGGCGGGCCTGCGGGCGGTGAACGACTCGGTGTCCTACACCACCGGTTCGGTCGCGGACCTCAAGCCCAACCCCCTCGCGGGCACGGGCTCCGACCCGCTGAACAACGACGTCGGCACCGAGGTCGCCGACTTCCGGCCGATGAGCTCGAAGGCGCTGACCGGGCCGGTGACGGATGCCCGGTCGGTCGGCTCGGTGCCGGTGGTCCGGCAGGTGACGGGGGCGCGGGGCGGCGCACGGCGTTGACGCCCGCGAGGCCGACGTCCGCGCGGTCGGCGCCCCGCACAAGGAGAGCCGCGCCTCCCCCGGACGGAGGGGAAGCGCGGCTCCCGTCTGGGGCGGCCGGCCGTCAGTAGGACGAGCCGGACGCGCCGAGCGACCCCGTCGGGTGCCAGACGGTCTTGGTCTCCAGGAAGGCCGTCATGCGGTCGAGCCCCGGAGCCGCCGACCAGTCGTCCACAGGCTGTGGACGAAGGACGCGCTTGAGGTTGTCCGCCGCCGCGATCTCCAGCTCCTTCGCCAGCGCCTCGTCGGCGCCCGCGAGGTCGATCGCGTTGACGTCCTGGTGCGCGGCCAGCGGCGCCGCGATCTCCGCCGTACGGCCGGACAGGACGTTGACCACGCCACCGGGCACGTCGGAGGTGGCCAGCACCTCGCCCAGCGAGAGCGCCGGAAGCGGGGCCTTCTCGCTCGCGATCACGATCGCCGTGTTGCCGGTCGCGATCACCGGGGCCAGCACGGAGACCAGGCCGAGGAAGGACGACTCCTGCGGGGCCAGCACCGCCACCACGCCCGTCGGCTCGGGCGAGGAGAGGTTGAAGAACGGGCCCGCCACCGGGTTGCCGCCGCCGGTCACCTGGGCGATCTTGTCGGTCCAGCCCGCGTACCAGACCCAGCGGTCGATGGTCGCGTCCACCTGATCGGCGGCCTTGGACTTCGACAGGCCCTCGGCGTCGGCGACCTCGTGGACGAACTGCGCCTTGCGGCCCTCCAGCATCTCCGCGACGCGGTAGAGGACCTGGCCCCGGTTGTACGCCGTCGCTCCGGACCAGGCGCCGAACGCCTTGCGCGCGGCGACCACCGCGTCACGGGCGTCCTTGCGGGAGGAGAGCGGCGCGTTCGCCAGCCACTTGCCCTTCGAGTCCGACACCTCGTACACCCGGCCGCTCTCGGAACGCGGGAACTTCCCGCCGACGTACAGCTTGTAGGTCTTGAACACGCTGAGCCGCGCTTCTGACTTCTCAGACATCGAGGTACGCCTCCAGGCCGTGACGGCCGCCCTCGCGGCCGAAGCCCGACTCCTTGTAGCCGCCGAACGGCGAGGTCGGGTCGAACTTGTTGAACGTGTTGGACCAGACGACACCGGCGCGCAGCTTGTTCGCGACGGCCAGGATCCGCGAGCCCTTCTCGGTCCAGATGCCCGCCGACAGGCCGTACTGCGTGTTGTTCGCCTTGGCGACCGCCTCGTCCGGGGTGCGGAAGGTCAGCACCGACAGCACCGGGCCGAAGATCTCGTCGCGGGCGATGGTGTGCGCCTGGGTGACGTTCGTGAAGAGTGTCGGCGCGAACCAGTAACCGGCGGTGGGGAGTTCGCAGGCGGGGGACCAGCGTTCGGCGCCCTCCGCCTCGCCCTGCTCGGCGAGCGTGGTGATCCGGGCCAGTTGTTCGGCGGAGTTGATCGCGCCGATGTCGGTGTTCTTGTCGAGCGGGTCGCCCAGGCGGAGGGTGGACAGCCTGCGCTTGAGGGAGTCGAGGAGCTCGTCGTGGATCGACTCCTGCACCAGCAGGCGCGAGCCCGCGCAGCAGACCTGGCCCTGGTTGAAGAAGATGCCGGTGACGATGCCCTCGACGGCCTGGTCGATCGGTGCGTCGTCGAAGACGATGTTGGCGCCCTTGCCGCCCAGCTCGAGGGTGAGCTTCTTACGGGTGCCGGCGACCGTGCGGGCGATCTCCTTGCCGACGGCGGTGGAGCCGGTGAAGGCGACCTTGTTCACGTCCGGGTGCGCGACGAGCGCGGCGCCCGCGTCGCCGTACCCCGGAAGGATGTTGACGACGCCCTTCGGCAGGCCCGCCTGGCGGCAGACGTCCGCGAAGAACAGCGCCGAGAGGGGCGTGGTCTCCGCCGGCTTCAGCACGACCGTGTTGCCGGTCGCCAGCGCCGGGGCGATCTTCCACGCCAGCATCAGCAGCGGGAAGTTCCAGGGGATGACCTGGCCGGCCACGCCCAGCGGCCGCGGGTTCGCGCCGAACCCGGCGTGCTCGAGCTTGTCCGCCCAGCCCGCGTAGTAGAAGAAGTGCGCGGCGACCAGGGGCAGGTCGGCGTCGCGGGTCTCCTTGATGGGCTTGCCGTTGTCCAGCGTCTCCAGGACGGCCAGCTCACGGCTGCGCTCCTGGATGATGCGGGCGATGCGGAACAGGTACTTGGCGCGCTCCGGGCCGGGCAGCGCCGACCACTTCTCGAATGCCTTGCGGGCGGCCCGTACGGCACGGTCGACGTCCTCGGCACCGGCCTGCGCGACCTCGGAGAGAACCTCCTCGGTGGACGGGCTGACCGTCTTGAAGACCTTGCCGTCGGCCGCCTCGGTGAACTCGCCGTCGATGAACAGGCCGTACGAGGGCGCGATGTCGACGATCGCGCGGGACTCGGGGGCGGGTGCGTACTCAAAAGCCATGATGGATCAGTCCACCGTCACGTAGTCGGGGCCGGAGTAGCGGCCGGTGGCCAGCTTCTGACGCTGCATCAGCAGGTCGTTCAGGAGCGAGGAGGCGCCGAAGCGGAACCAGTGGTTGTCCAGCCAGTCCTGGCCGGCGGTCTCGTTGACCAGGACGAGGAACTTGATCGCGTCCTTGGTGGTCCGGATGCCGCCGGCCGGCTTCACGCCGACCTGTACCCCGGTCTGCGCGCGGAAGTCCCGCACGGCCTCCAGCATGAGCAGGGTGTTGGCGGGCGTGGCGTTCACCGCGACCTTGCCGGTGGAGGTCTTGATGAAGTCGGCGCCCGCCAGCATGCCGAGCCAGCTCGCGCGCCGGATGTTGTCGTACGTCGACAGCTCGCCGGTCTCGAAGATCACCTTCAGCCGGGCGGAGGTCCCGCAGGCCTCCTTCACCGCGACGATCTCGTCGTACACCTTCAGGTACCTGCCCGCGAGGAACGCCCCGCGGTCGATGACCATGTCGATCTCGTCGGCGCCGGCGAGCACGGCCTCGCGGACGTCGGCCAGCTTCACGTCGAGGGCGGCGCGGCCGGCCGGGAAGGCGGTGGCGACCGAGGCGACCTTCACGCCCGAGCCGGCGACGGCCTCCTTCGCGGCGGCCACCATGTCGGGATAGACACAGACGGCCGCGGTCGCGGGGGTCGTACGGTCGGTCGGGTCGGGGTGGACGGCCTTGGCGCCGAGCGCCCGGACCTTGCCCGGGGTGTCCGCGCCTTCCAGCGTGGTCAGGTCGACCATCGAGATGGCGAGGTCGATGGCGTACGCCTTCGCGGTGGTCTTGATGGAACGGGTGCCGAGCGAGGCGGCGCGCGCCTCCAGGCCGACCGCGTCGACGCCGGGCAGCCCGTGGAGGAAGCGGCGCAGCGTGCTGTCGGACGCGGTGACGTCAGCGAGAACAGCGGATGCAGCGGGTGCAGTACTGGGCATGGTCACCAGCCGAGCATATCTACGCGCGTAGCGGCTGTACACCCCCGGGTGCTCGTCGCATGCCGCTCCACGGCGGACGAGCACCTCGTACGAGCACTGCCGGCGGCGTCGGGCAGAATCGGGACCATGACGACCCCGGACCACCAGTCACCCGCGCCACAGCCCCCGGCGCCCGCCGCCAAGGACCGGATCCACCGCTCTTCTATGGCGGTCGTGGGCGGTGTCGTGCTGCTCGCCATCGTCGGGTGGCTCGGCATCGACGCGCTGATCAAGGGGAACGGCCGCACCCCGTGGCTGGCGCTCGCCGGGCTCATCCTCGCCGTCCCCCTGGTGATCGCCTTCACCCTGCGCCCGGCGGTCTTCGTGAACGACGACCGGCTGCGCGTGCGCAACCCCTTCCGCGTGATCACGCTGCCCTGGGGCCAGATCGCCACCCTGCGCTCCGGCTACTCGAACGAGGTCGTCGCCAAATCCGGCGCCAAGTACCAGCTGTGGGCCATCCCCGTCTCCCTGCGCGCCCGCAAGAAGGCCACCCGGCAGCAGGCCCGCGCCGGGACGGACGCGCCGACGGGCCGCGGACCCGGGATGCCGGGCCGCGGCGGCCCCGGCATCGGCGGCCTGCGGGGCTCCACCGTGCCGGACGGCCCGACCCGGGCCGAGACCGACCAGGTCATGGACGACCTGCGCGCGCTCCAGGAGGACCGCGAGCAGGCGGAGACGGCACAGGGCGAGGTTACGGTCCGCTGGGCGTACGAGATCGCGGCACCGGCGGTGGCCGGGGCGGTCCTGCTGGTGATCCTGCTCGCGATGGGCTGACCTTCGCCTGAGGGGCGTACCGCTGCTGGACGTACCGCTGATGGGGGTGTCCCTGGGGATGGGACACCCCCAGGGACACCCCCATCGGGTGCGCTCTGCCGCTGTGTCGTGCGTACGGCTCAGATGCCGGCGGCCGCCGAGAGGTCGCGCTTGACGGCCGTGAGGAGTTCGGCGGCCCGGGCGCGCGCGGCCGGGAGCTCGGCGTGCGCGGCGACCGGCACGACGACCTCCAGGTAGCACTTCAGCTTCGGCTCGGTGCCGCTGGGCCGGACGATGACCCGGGCGCCCTCGAGGGTGTAGCGCAGGCCGTCGGTGGGCGGCAGCCTGTCGGTCCCCCGGGTGAGGTCCTCGGCCCTGGTGACGGTGAGCCCGGCCAGCTCGGTCGGCGGCTGCTCGCGCAGGCGCCGCATGGCGTCGGAGATGACCGACAGGTCCTGCACCCGGACCGAGAGCTGGTCGGTGGCGTGCAGACCGTGCTCCACGGCGAGGTCGTCGAGGAGGTCGAGGAGGGTGCGCCCCTCCTCCTTCAGCTCGGACGCCAGTTCGGTGATCAGGAGCGCGGCGGTGATGCCGTCCTTGTCGCGTACGCCGTCCGGGTCGACGCAGTAGCCGAGGGCCTCCTCGTAGCCGTAGCGCAGCCCCTCAACCCGGGCGATCCACTTGAAGCCGGTGAGGGTCTCCTCGTACGGCAGGCCGGCCTTCCGGGCGATCCGCCCGAGCAGGGAGGACGACACGATGGACTCGGCGAAGGTACCGGTCGCCCCGCGCCGGACGAGGTGGGCGGCGAGCAGGGCGCCGACCTCGTCGCCGCGCAGCATGCGCCAGTCGCCGCCGTCCTGGACGGCCACGGCACAGCGGTCGGCGTCCGGGTCGTTGGCGATGACGAGATCGGGCTCTGCCTCCCGGGCCTTCGCGAAGGCCAGGTCCATCGCGCCCGGCTCCTCCGGGTTGGGGAAGGCGACGGTCGGGAAGTCCGGGTCCGGCTCGGCCTGCTCGGCGACCAGCACCGGCTCCGGGAAACCGGCCCGCGCGAACGCGGCGAGCAGCACGTCCTTGCCGACGCCGTGCATCGCCGTGTAGACGGCACGGGCGGTACGCGGGGAGCCCTCGGCCAGGACGGCGTCGGTACGGGCGAGGTAGGCGTCGAGCGCGGAGTCGTCCAGCGTCTCCCAGCCCGACTCCGGCCGGGGCACGTCGTCGAGCGAGACGATCGCGTCGATCTCCGCCGCGATCTCCGCGTCGGCGGGCGGCACGATCTGGGAACCGTCGCCCAGGTACACCTTGTAGCCGTTGTCCCGGGGCGGGTTGTGGCTCGCGGTGACCTCCACGCCGGCGACCGCGCCGAGGTGGCGGATGGCGAAGGCCAGGACGGGCGTCGGCAGCGGCCGGGGCAGCACGACCGCACGCAGGCCCGCGCCCGTCATGACGGCGGCGGTGTCCCGGGCGAAGTCCGCCGACTTGTACCGGGCGTCGTAGCCGACGACGACTGTTCCGTCGGCCTGGCCCTTCTTCCTCAGGTACGCCGCGAGTCCGGCGGCGGCCCGGACGACCACGGCCCGGTTCATCCGCATCGGCCCCGCGCCCAGCTCGCCGCGCAGCCCGGCGGTACCGAACTGGAGCGTCCCGCTGAACCGTGCGGCGAGCTCCTCGACGTTCCCGGCGTCGATCAGCTCGGCGAGTTCCTCACGGGTCTCCACGTCGGGGTCCTCGGCCAGCCACGCCTTGGCCCGTGCGATGAGATCGTCGTGCACGTCGGGTCAACCTCTCGTTCGTGTTGCTCGTCGCTCGTTGCCGGGGGCTGCCGCCCCCAGACCCCCGCGTCGGCCCTGAACGGGGCTCGTCCTCAATCGCCGGACGGGCTGGGCAATGCCGACCGGGGCTGAGAGGTGGGGGCGCAGGGGCGGAACCCCCGCCGGGGTGCAGGGAACGCAGTCCCCGCCGGGGTCTGGGGCGGAGCCCCAGGGTGCGGCACCTTCCCAGGTGGCCGCCACGGGTGGGCGGGAAACCCCCTGGGGTCTGGGGCGGAGCCCCAGGGTGAGCCCTGGCCCCAGAAGCTACTCCGGCCGCGCTTACAACCGGCCCAGCACGCGCGCGAGCAACGCTCCCATCCGCGCCGCCGAGTCCCGCCCCGCCTGGAGGACCTCCTCGTGGTTCAGCGGCTCCCCGGTCATTCCGGCGGCGAGGTTCGTCACCAGGGAGATCCCGAGCACCTCGGCCCCGGCCTCCCGCGCCGCGATGGCCTCGAGCACCGTGGACATGCCCACGAGGTCCGCTCCGATCACCCGGGCCATCCGGATCTCGGCCGGCGTCTCGTAGTGCGGGCCGGGGAACTGCGCGTAGACGCCCTCCTCCAGCGAGGGGTCGATCTCCTTGCAGAGCGCCCGCAGCCGCGGCGAGTACAGATCGGTCAGGTCCACGAAGTTCGCCCCGACGATCGGCGAGGTCGCCGTCAGGTTTATGTGGTCGCTGATCAGCACCGGCTGCCCGGGCCGCATGCCCTCGCGCAGACCCCCGCATCCGTTGGTGAGCACCATGGTCTTGCAGCCCGCGGCCACCGCCGTACGTACGCCGTGCGCCACGGCGGCGACACCGCGGCCCTCGTAGTAGTGCGTACGTCCCAGGAAGACCAGCGCGCGCTTGTCACCGATGACGTACGAGCGGACCTTGCCCCCGTGGCCCTCGACGGCCGGCGCCGGGAACCCGGGCAGCTCGGTGACCTGGAACTCGGCGTCGGGAGCCCCCAGTGCGTCGACGGCCGGTGCCCAGCCGGAGCCCATCACGAGGGCGACGTCGTGGGTCTCGGCGCCGGTGAGCTCGCGCAGGCGGGCGGCAGCCGTGTCGGCGGCGACCCTGGGGTCTACAGGGGTGGCGCCCTGGATGTCGTCCGGAAGAAGAGATGCGTTCACGCGGACGAGCGTAGCCGGTCCGGGCCTACGCGCGTAGATGATGGAGCTCACGGGAACGCGATCGTTGTCTTGTCGTTTCCGACGAGCCACGGCGGCGCTGCCGGGTCAGCCCTCGCCCGGGATGAGGACGTCCTTGTCGTTGAAGACCTCGACGATGAAGATCAGCAGACGGCCGCGGCTGACCGTGTACTCCACCAGGATGTTCTGAGTGAGCCGGATCGTCCGGTCGTCCCCGGTAGAGCTTATGGGGCGGGACACCGAGAGGAAGGGATCACGGGCCAGGAGCGCGATGCCCTTGTCGAACGCGATGCGCTGCTCGTCGTCGAGCCGGTCGCGGGCCGCAGCGGCCTGCTCGGTGTAGTACACGTCGTACGTGGCGATGGGGGCCATGGTGCCCTCCCGTTCCTGCGTCAGCCGGCTCGATTTTAGACGCGAACCGCCTCAGCAGGGCCGTTTCCGCAGCTCCATCACGTAATCGTGGGGCGCTCCCGCCGACTCCGCCGCGTCCGCGAGCTCGCCGAGGTAGCGTGCCGACGGCAGCCCGCCCTCGTACCCGTTCAGCACGTACACCCAGGCCGGCTCCGAGCCGTCCAGCGTGTGCACCCGTACCCGCATCCGCCGGTAGATGCCGAGGCCGACGCCCTCCCAGCGGTCCATGGACTCCTCGTCCATCGGCGCGATGTCGTACAGCGCGACGAAGACCTGCGAGACGGGGTCCTCGACGAGCGTCGCGAGCGCGCCCTCCCAGCCCAGTTGTTCGCCGCCGAAGGTCAGCCGCCATCCGTTCAGCCAGCCGGTGGCGCGCAGCGGCGAGTGCGGGGCGCGGCGGGACATCAGCCGTGCGTCGAGGTTGCCTGCGTACGCGGCGTAGAGCGACGACATGGATCGAGGGTACGGCAGCGGGAACTCTCGCCCCTGTCACCCCGGCAGTAACCTCGGAATGGTGGGCCCGGCGCCCCCGGGCAGAAGCACATCGAGGCGTGCGGGACAATGGAGTACGTGACTCGGATCGTGATCATCGGTGGCGGACCCGGCGGATACGAAGCGGCGCTGGTGGCCGCGCAGCTCGGCGCGGAGGTGACCGTCGTCGACTGCGACGGTCTGGGCGGAGCGTCGGTGCTGACCGACTGCGTGCCGTCGAAGACGCTCATCGCGACGGCTGAGGTGATGACCACCTTCGACTCGTCGTACGAGGAGCTGGGCATCATCGTCGCGGACGACACCCCGCCGCTGGAGCAGGCGGCCCGGGTCGTCGGGGTGGACCTGGGGAAGGTCAACCGCCGTGTGAAGCGGCTCGCCCTCGCCCAGTCGCACGACATCACCGCCTCCGTCACGCGCGCCGGCGCCCGGGTCATGCGCGGCCGCGGCCGGCTGGAGGGCATGCAGGCCCTCGACGGCTCCCGGAAGGTCGTCGTGCGCACCGCCGACGGCACCGAGGAGACGCTCGTCGCCGACGCCGTCCTCATAGCCACCGGTGGTCACCCGCGCGAGCTGCCCGACGCCCAGCCCGACGGCGAGCGCATCCTGAACTGGACCCAGGTCTACGACCTCGACGAGCTCCCCGAGGAGCTCATCGTGGTCGGCTCCGGTGTCACGGGCGCCGAGTTCGCCGGCGCCTACCAGGCCCTCGGCTCCAAGGTCACCCTCGTCTCCTCCCGCGACCGCGTGCTGCCCGGTGAGGACCCGGACGCCGCCGCCGTCCTCGAGGACGTCTTCCGCCGCCGCGGCATGAACGTCATGGCCCGCTCCCGCGCACAGTCCGCCAAGCGCGTCGGCGACCGGGTCGAGGTCACCCTCGCCGACGGCCGCGTCATCACCGGCTCGCACTGCCTCATGGCCGTCGGTGCCGTACCCAACAGCGCGGGCCTCGGTCTGGAGGAGGCGGGCGTCCGGCTGCGCGACTCCGGGCACATCTGGACCGACCGGGTGTCCCGGACCAGCGCGCCCGGCGTGTACGCGGCCGGAGACGTCACCGGCGTCTTCGCCCTCGCCTCCGTCGCCGCGATGCAGGGACGTATCGCCATGTACCACTTCCTGGGCGACGCGGTGACCCCGCTGAACCTCAAGACGGTCTCGTCGAACGTGTTCACCGACCCCGAGATCGCCACCGTCGGCTACAGCCAGGCCGACGTCGACGGGGGCAAGATCGACGCGCGGGTCGTGAAGCTGCCGCTGCTGCGCAACCCGCGGGCGAAGATGCAGGGCATCCGCGACGGCTTCGTGAAGATCTTCTGCCGTCCGGGCACCGGAATCGTCGTCGGTGGTGTGGTCGTGGCGCCGCGCGCCTCGGAACTCATCCACCCCATCTCGATCGCCGTCGACAACAATCTGACGGTCGAACAGATCGCGAACGCCTTCACCGTGTACCCGTCCCTTTCGGGCTCGATCGCCGAAGTGGCACGGCAGTTGCACACCCGTAAGGCGGGCGTCGAGGTCTGACGGCCGGATCCAAGTCCCCGCTGGTCACGGGGAGTTGTCGACCATGCGTGCGGCATAGGCGGGACGGATAGGCCCTATACCACTTCCAACCCGACTGTGCGAACAACTTCTGTTATTCGGCGCAAACTGCTGAAAGCAGACGGTCGCCCGCGTTACTGTCAGTTTCGTGTTCGCTGCAGAACGTCGCCAATTGATCCTCGAAATGGTGCGAGCGAACGGGGCCGTGTCGCTCCGTGAGCTCGCCCGTGTCGTCCAGACCTCCGAAGTGACCGTACGACGGGACGTGCGGGCACTGGAGGCAGAAGGACTCCTCGACCGCCGGCACGGCGGTGCGGTACTGCCGGGCGGGTTCACGCGGGAGTCCGGCTTTCCGCAGAAATCCCATCTCGCGACCGCCGAGAAGACGGCCATCGCCGACCTCGCGGCGGGGCTCGTCGAAGAGGGCGAAGCCATCGTGGTGGGGGCGGGGACCACCACGCAGGAGCTGGCCCGCCGGCTCGCCCGGGTGCCCGGCCTGACCGTCGTCACCAACTCCCTCCTCGTCGCCCAGGCGCTGGCGCACGCCAACCGCGTGGAGGTCGTGATGACCGGGGGGACCCTGCGGGGCTCCAACTACGCCCTGGTGGGCTCCGGCGCCGAGCAGTCCCTCCAGGGGCTCAGGGTCTCCAAGGCCTTCCTCTCCGGAAGCGGTCTGACCGCCGAGCGCGGGCTGTCCACGTCCAACATGCTGTCGGCGTCCGTCGACCGCGCACTGGTGGAGGCGGCCGCGGAGGTCGTGGTCCTCGCCGACCACACCAAGCTGGGCGCGGACACGATGTTCCAGACGGTCCCCACTGACCTCATCACCCGTCTGGTCACCGACGAGCCCTCCGGCCACGACGACCGTGCCGCCACCGAACTCCAGGCCCTCGCCGACCAGGGGGTGCAGATCGCCGTGGCCGGGGCGTCGGGAAGCCCGGGGGGTGACCAGGTCCCGGCGCGCCAGCAGCGCCGGGACGTCCCCCTCCCCGGTCCCCGCCGCAGCCAGGTCCCCGGCCCGGGGCTCCGCGCGGCCACCGTCCTGGGCGCCGAACAGCCCACGGCCGCGGACCGCCCCCGCGTGGCGGACATGCGCCGCCGCTGACCGCTCCGCGGGGGAGGGCGGTGGAGGTGCGGTGCCTTGAGGGCGCGTGCGGGTGTGCTGCATGAGGACTGCGTCCCCGTGCCACGAGACAGGCGCCCCCGCTCTGCCACCGTATGAAGCACCGCCGTGATGCCCGCGCCCCCGGGGAGCCCGTGAGACTCGTCCGCGGCGTGCCGTGTTCCGACGGCGTCCGCGCGCGGCCTGAGGCTTGTGTCCGTGCCGCCCGCGCGGTCGGCCTCGCATGTCGCCGTGGCGCCCGGGCAGCCTCCGGGGCCGCCTGTCGACCGCGTCGTGAAGGCCGCTTGCGTCCGCGCACGGCCTGCGGCCGGTCTGCGTGCCGCCGCGCGGCGCCGCGGGTCGCTCGCCTACGTCTGTCCGCCCTAGCCCTTCAGGCCCTTGAGGGTCAGTCGTAGCAACCGGTCCGCCACATCGGGGTCGGTCGGGGACTCCTCGGCCGCGAGGGCGATGGCGTGGGTCAGCTGGAGGAGGTCGCCGATGGAGACGTCGGCCCGGACGGCGCCCGACTCCTGAGCGCGGGCCAGCAGCGCGCCGCCCGCCTCGCGGATCGGGGTGCTGCACCGGGCCAGCGCGGAGGAGGGCTCGGCGGTCACCGACATCAGCGCCCGGGCCAGGCCGCGGTACTCGCCGGCGTGCGTGACCATCTCGCGCAGCCACGTCACCAGCGCGGAGCAGGGCTCGGGGGAGTCGAGGAGCTCGCGGGCGCGGGCGAGGAGTTCGCTCACCGCGTCCTCGAAGACCGCGCTCATCAGCGCGTGCCGGTTCGGGAAGTGCCGGTACAGCGTGCCGATGCCGACGCCCGCGCGACGGGCCACGTCCTCCAGGGAGGCGTCGGTGCCGTGCGCGGCGAACGCGGCGCGGGCCTCGGCGAGCAGGCGCTCGTGGTTCCGCCGGGCGTCCGCGCGCATGGCTCGCGGGACGACGGGCGCCTCCGCCGTGTCCCCGGCCCGTGCGGTCTCCTCCGCGGTCACGCCCCCCATGGCCTCCACCTGCCCTCCACCTGTCCTCTCTCGCGCCCCGACTCTCCCCGACGCCCCGACTCGCCTCCAGGATGCCATCGGGCCGGAAACGGCGAGGCGCCCGGCGGACGAGTGCTTCGTCCGCCGGGCGCCCTGAGTCCCGTACACCTGCCGGCAGATCAGTCCTTGATCTCGCAGATGGCCGCGCCGGAGCTGATGGACGCGCCGATCTCCGCGCCGAGGCCCTTGATGGTGCCGGCCTTGTGCGCGTTCAGCGGCTGTTCCATCTTCATGGCCTCGAGTACGACGATCAGGTCGCCCTCCTTGACCTCCTGGCCCTCCTCGACGGCGACCTTCACGATCGTGCCCTGCATCGGGGAGGCGAGGGTGTCGCCGGAGGCGACCGGACCCGACTTCTTCGCCGCACGGCGCTTGGGCTTGGCACCCGCGGCCAGACCGGTGCGGGCCAGCGACATGCCCAGCGACGACGGCAGGGAGACCTCCAGCCGTTTGCCGCCGACCTCGACGACGACCGTCTCACGGCCCGTCTCCTCCTCCGCCTCGGCGTCGGCCGGAGCGGTGAAGGGCTTGATCTCGTTGACGAACTCGGTCTCGATCCACCGCGTGTGGACCTGGAAAGGCTCGCCGGAACCGGTCAGCTCGGGGGCGAACGCCGGGTCGGTGACCACCGCGCGGTGGAAGGGAATGGCCGTGGCCATGCCCTCCACCTGGAACTCCTCCAGGGCGCGGGCAGCCCGCTCCAGGGCCTCCTTGCGGGTGCGGCCCGTGACGATCAGCTTGGCCAGCAGCGAGTCCCAGGCCGGGCCGATCACGCTGCCCGCCTCCACACCCGCGTCCAGGCGCACGCCCGGACCCGACGGTGCGTCGAAACGGGTGACCGTGCCCGGGGCGGGCAGGAAGTTGCGGCCCGGGTCCTCGCCGTTGATGCGGAACTCGAAGGAGTGACCGCGCAGGGCGGGGTCGTCGTAGCCGAGCGCCTCACCGTCGGCGATCCGGAACATCTCCCGCACCAGGTCGATCCCGGCGACCTCCTCGGTGACCGGGTGCTCGACCTGGAGACGGGTGTTGACCTCCAGGAAGGAGATCGTGCCGTCCTGGCCGACCAGGAACTCACACGTCCCGGCACCGACGTACCCGGCCTCCTTCAGGATGGC
>NZ_JBSGZV010000005.1:0-328345 GCF_053611185.1 Streptomyces sp. NPDC054834
GACGCGCGCGCCCCGGGCCGGTCACCGTCCGCGGCGGAGCATCGCGCAGGGCGTGGCCTCGGGCAGCCGGCCGCTGAAGTAGGAGCGGGGCGGGACGCACGCTGACCGGCCCTGAGACGCTCAGCGCGAGTCAACAGGCCACCGTCCTCGGCGAGATTCTAGGTGACCCGGTGCTCCTGCACGAGCTGACACCACAGCAGCGGCGCGCACAGTTGCTCGCCTCCGGGCTGGGCGAGGCCTACGCGGACAGCCTCGTGGCCGCGGCCCGGTTCATCCAGGAGGGCGGCAACGCCGTCGTGACCGAGGATCTGCGGGAGGCGCTGGGGCGCCCGCCGCGGACGTACCGGGAGTGGGCCGAGGACCACAGGACGGCGTTCGTACCGGCCTGACGCCCGGGGGCGGGGCGGCGGACACCGTGGCCCGACCGCCCCACCCCACGTGATCAGTTCCCGTCCTGACGCCGCGTCCGCAGCACGACCGCCGCCAGCGCCAGCGCGCCCAGCGCGATCCCCGTCGCCACCCGGAACGCCAGCCGGTAGCCCTCAGCCGTGGCCGGTATCAGTTCCGCGCCCCGGCCGAGCAGGCCCTCCGTCCGGCCCGCCGAGAGTGTCGACAGCACCGCCAGCCCCAGCGAACCGCCCACGACCTGCGTGGTGTTGAACAGCCCGGAGGCAAGGCCCGCGTCCTCATCCCGCGCCGCCGACATGGCCATCCCGGTCAGGGCCGGCATCGCGGCGGCGAAACCGGCGGACAGCAGGAGCAGCGGAGGCAGGACGTCGGCGGCGTACGAGCCGTCGGCGGGCGCGCGGCTCAGCAGCGCCATGCCGCCGCCGATCAGCACCAGCCCGGCCAGCAGCACCCGGTACGTGCCGAACCGGCCGACGGTCCGCGCGGACAGCACCGTCATCAGCAGCCCGATCGCGACCGGCGCCGGAAGGAACGCCGTACCGGTCGCCAACTCGCTGAAGCCGAGGACGCGTTGCACATACAGCGCGCCGATGAACTGGAAGCCGTACATCGTCCCGATCATCAGCACCTGGACGGCGTTGGCGCCGGCCAGCAGCCGGGAGCGGAACAGCCGCAGCCGCAGCAGCGGCCGTGCGGTCCGCGCCTGGCGGACGGTGAATGCCGTGAACAGGGCGAGGGCAGCGGCGGCGAGCAGGAGGGTGGCGGCGAGGCCCCGGTCGCCGGCGCCCACGATGACGTACACCGTCAGCATCAGCGCGCCCGTCACCAGCGCGGCACCGGGGTAGTCGGCGCCTCTGCCGAGCCCGGCCCCGCTCTCCGGGGCGAGGACCCGGACGGCCGCCAGCCAGGCGGCGATGCCGATCGGCAGGTTGATCAGGAAGATCCAGTGCCAGCCGACGGCCTGCGTCAGCGCCCCGCCGAGGAACGTGCCGAGCGCCCCGCCCGCCGCCCCGACCGCGCTGAACACCGCGATGGCCCGGGCCTGTTCACGGCGTTCGGGGAAGAGCGCGACCAGCATCCCCAGCACCACGGCCGATGCCATCGCGCCACCCACGCCCTGCACGGCCCGCGCCGCGATCAGCACTCCCTGGCTCGTGGCCAGCCCGGCCAGCACGGAGGCGGCCGTGAACACGGCGAGCCCCGCGGTGAACATCCGCTTGCGGCCCACCAGGTCCCCGAGCCGGCCGATCAGCAGGAGCAGCCCGCCGAAGGGGATCAGATACGCGTTGACGACCCAGGCGAGCCCCGGCCCGCTGAAGCCGAGGTCGTTCTGGATGGCGGGCATCGCCACCGTGACGATGTTGCCGTCCAGGATCGTCATCAGCGTGCCCGCGCACAGGACGACAAGGGACGCCCAGCGGGAGTAGGTTCGGGACGGTGTCACCCGTGCCGGTGACTCGATCGTGGTCGACATGGTCTTCAGGCCTCCCCTTGATGCACCGCTTGGTGCACGACTTGTAACGGGGTCCATCGTGAGTAACCATGGGCGACGGCGTAAGGAGGCAGTCCGATGTCCCAGAGGAACACCGGTGTTACCGCCCAGGTCGTGAACGCGCACGCGTGCCCGGTCCGGGAAGTTCTTGACAGGGTCTCCGGGAAGTGGAGCGTGCAGATCCTCGTCGCGGCGGCGCACGGGCCGATCCGCTTCACCGAGTTGGAGCGCAGCATCGAAGGCATCAGCCGCCGCATGCTCACGCTCACCCTGCGCAACCTGGAGCGGGACGGCCTGGTGACGCGCACGGTGCATCCGACGGTGCCGCCGAGGGTGGAGTACGAACTCACCCCGGTCGCACGCGAGTTGCACGAGACCCTGCAACGGCTGACCGACTGGGCCGAGCGCAACCGCGTGTACATCGCCGAGTCACGGGCGACCTACGACGCCGAGCACCAGCCGGAACTGCTCGACGCGTAGGCGGCGCGGGGCGCGGGTGCTCCGCGGGGCGGAGCGCGGGTGTCCTACAGGCCGAACAGGCTCAGGTCGGAGGCCAGTTCCTTGAAGATCTCCCGCGGATCCGCGACCAGCTTCCGTTCCTCGAGGTCCAGTATTCCTCCCACCCCGATGACCTCGGCGGCCACCGTGCCGTCGACCTTGCGTATCTCCTGCCGTATCCGGAAAGTCTTGCCGTCACCCCACTCGAACTCGCACGTCACGTCGACCTCGTCACCGGCGAGCAGCTCGCGCCGGTAGCGGATGGTGGTCTCCAGCGCCACCGGGCCCACACCCCGGCCGATCAGCTCGGCCTGGCTGATCCCGGCCGCCTTCAGCAGCGTCCAGCGGGCGTGCTCCGCGTAGTTGAGGTACACCGCCTGGTTGAGGTGACCCTGTACGTCGGTCTCGTAGCCGCGGACGGTCACCCGGACGGAAAACGGTTCGGCCACTGCTTTCCCTTCTCGCGTTCGAATCTCCGATCCACCGATCTTGGCACGCGCCTCACACCCGCCGTGGCGATGCCAGCAGATACCGTGCTCTCGTCCTGGGCTCGGTGTACTCCCCGGCCTGCCAGCCCGCCCGCTCCAGCGTGGCCGCGCACGCCCGCAGCGCCGCCCCGTCCGGCGCGTACACGGCGACCGCCTCCGGCTGCGGGGTCGCGCGCACCCGGTAGCCGTCGACGCCCCCACCCTCGGGACGATGCCCGGCCGCCTCCAGCGCGAGCGCGGCGGCCCGCACCAGATGCGTCCGCTCCCAGGCGCACGGCCGGTCCGTGGCACCGTCCGGGTTGGTCATCCGGCGCAGCTCCACGAGCCCCTGCCACGCGCTGTGCACCTCGCGCGCCCGGGACGGCCCGGCGGCTTCCTCGTCGTCTCCTCCGACGCGGGCCGCGAAGACCCCACCGGCCGCGGGCTGAACCACCGGCTCGTCGGTCGCCGCCGGCACCGCGTCCCGTATCCGATGCCCGGCCGGCGTCAGGAAGTGGTCGTGCGGCGGGCGCGGATGCCGAAAAGCCAGCCCGCGCTGGACCAGCGCCGCGAGCTGCGCCTCCGTACCCCTGAGCCGTCCGGTGACGGGATCGGCGGCCTCGATCACACGCCGCTGCGCGGCGGTCGGCGGTCGGGTCACGGCGTGCTCCTCCCCGGTGGTCGGCTCCTTTCGAAGACTACGACCCGGGTCTGACAGCGGACCTCCGCTACACCCCCGGCCGGATGTTCCACGCCGCGATCACCGGCCGCCCGTGCTCCGTGCCCAGCCGGCACAGGGTCCCGGTCGCCAGCTGGAACAACGCCCCGTTCCTCGGCGGCAGCCCCAGCCGGCGCGCGGTGAGCACCCGCAGGAAGTGACCGTGCGCCACCAGCAGGACGCCGCCCTCGGTGTCGGCGGCGTCCACCTTGGCCAGGACACGGTCGGCGCGTTCCCCGACCTGCTCCGGCGTCTCGCCCGGATGTTCCGGCGGCCCAGGCGCCACACCGTCGGTGAACAGGAACCAGCCCGGCCGGGTCTCCTGGATCTCCACGGTTGTCACACCCTCGTATCCGCCGTAGTCCCATTCCCGCATATCGGCATCGACACCGGCGTCGTGCGCCCCGATGAGTTCGGCGGTCTCCCGCGCCCGCCGCAGCGGGGAGACGAACGCCGCCCCGATCCCCTGCTCGCGGAGCAACGGCACCAGCCGACGCGCCTGCTCCCGCCCGTGCTCGGTGAGCGGCACGTCCGTCCAGCCGGTGTGCCGCCCGGACCGCGACCACTCGGTCTCACCGTGCCGGACGAGAAAGAGATCACCCATGGGAACAGGCTAGAGGTGGGGTCCGCGCCATCCGGACCGCAGGTGGAGCCTGTCGGCCGGTTGACGCCTTTTTGGCTAACCGCTGTCTATTGAGGGGTCGCAGGGGAGGGCGGTCCGTGCAGGACGTGGTGTTGGCGCTGCTGGCGCTGCTGGCGCTGCTGGCCAAGGAGCCGTCGCACGGGTACGACGTTCAGAATCCGATGGCTTCGCGGAGCAGCAGGACGGTCCCGCGTCCAGGCTGGTGTTCCGCGTTGAGGATGAGGAGGCGGTTGACGGCGCTCGGCCACCCGTGCGCTGCCTGGGTGCGGGCGCTTTCCAGTGGAAGGCAGTGGTCTTCGACACGGCGCAGCGCGGCGGGCAGGTCGGGTACGACCTTCTGCGCCCCGACGATCCAGATGGCGCGGGCGGCGCCGCCGGAGTAGCTGGGCAGTTGGCTTCCGCTGCCCGAGGCGGCCACGAGGGAGCCGGTTTCGGTGACCGCGGCGACGCTTCCCACGACGACGTCGGGGCTGGCGAGCAGCCGCCGGATCTCGTCCATCTGGGTGGCGCGGTCCATCGCCAGGACGCGTGGCCTGATGGCCTGGTACCGCCCGCCGGCGTTGATGTCCTCGTCGATGCCGGACAGGCGGAGGGTCTCGCTGGCCCCGGTGAACACGCCGGCGCCCTCCGGTATCAGATCTTTGACGCGGGTACGCGCGGCGGCGGCGTCTTCGAGGATCTCCACGGTGAAACCGTGTGCGGTCAGCGCAGTGGCCGCCCGCTCCAGGGACTGCGCGGGCGCCGGGTCGGCGAACGGTGTCGCCGGCAGGGGAGTAGTCATGATGTCTCGGAGCTTCCTGTTCGCTGGATGATGTGTTGGTCTCAGCAGTTCGACAACACAGCCTCCGGAAACGTGAGGTGACGCTCCGGCCTCACATTCCGGGGGCTGTCTTGTCGAACTGGTGAGGGCAAGCAGCTGCGACCGAGGGAGCCGTCGGCACCATGACCACCCAATCCAGGCCAGGACAGGGCCGGCCCGATCCGGGCCTGGACGCGATCATGAGCGAGCGGCGTCAGCTGATCAATCTCGCCTACCGGCTCCTGGGCTCCCTGGCCGAGGCCGAGGACGCCGTCCAGGAGACGTACACCCGCTGGTACGCCATGTCCCGGCAGCAGCAGGACGCCATCGAGTCCCCCGGCGCCTGGCTGACGACGGTCACCAGCCGCATCTGCCTCAACCTGCTCGGCTCGGCACGGGCCCGGCGGGAGACCTACGTGGGCGAATGGATCCCCGAGCCGCTGCCCGAGCGCACGGAGTGGATCAGCGGGCGGCCGGGCGGTGCGACCGTCGACCCGGCCGACCGGGTCACCATGGACGAGTCGGTCAACCTGGCCTTCCTGGTCCTGCTCGAATCGATGACCCCGGCCGAGCGCGTCGCGTTCATCCTGCACGACGTCTTCCGCTACCCCTTTGCCGAAGTGGCCGAGATCGTCGGCCGTACCCCGGCGGCATGCCGCCAGCTGGCCTCCTCGGCCCGCCGCCGCATCCGGGCCTCGCAGCCTTCCGCCACTCCGGCAGCCCAGCGCGCCGGCATCGTCAGGGACTTCAGGCAGGCATGGGAAGCCAAGGACATCGACGCCCTCATCGGCCTGCTCGACCCCGACGCCACGGCGATCGCCGACGGCGGCGGCCTCGCCATCACCTTCCTGCACCCCATCGAAGGCGGCGAGCAGATCGCGCACGCCTGGGTCGAGCTCGCCCGCCGCAGGCCCGGCAACATGACGCTCCTGGAACGCACGGTCAACGGTCAGCCCGGCTTGGTGGCTCAGCAAGACGGCGTCGCCGTGACGGTGTTCGCGTTCGAGGTCGCAGACGACCGGATCAAGCACATCTGGGTGGTACGCAACCCCGAGAAACTCCGTCGCTGGACGACGGGCTGACGCGGATCCCCTTGCCCACGGACTGGAACCGGCCTGTCCGACCTGATCGTTGTCCCACGCCGTCACCGGCGACGGATGGGCCGACTCCCTCTCCTGCGTCGCGGCCGTTTCGGACTCGGCGGGATGTCATTCACGCACGGGACCGTGAACTCGACGGGACCTGCCGTGGTGGTCACGATGCGGAGCCGGTGGCGGCCGTTGCGCACCACCAGGCGCCGCCCGGCCTCGTCCGTCTCCGCAGCCAACTCGGCCATGTGCTGGCTGACTTCGGCTTCCAAGGCGGCCGCGAGCACCTGCCGGGCGCCCTCGCGGACGATGTCATCGATCAAGGATGTGATGGAGGTGCTGCCGTCTTCGGAGCTGACGTAACGCTCGAAGGTGTCACCCCTTTTCCGCTTTCCGCGTGCGAGGACAAAGTTACCAGCCTGTGTGACGCATGTCACTTAGAGTTATGGGTCTGTTTTGGCTTTTCCGGGCCGCGATGTCCGTTTGTGCAGGCCTAGACCTCTATTTGATCTCGTGTTTACGTCATGTGCGCGACCTGTGAATGACCGATCACAGTGGGGCGGGGTCTGGGGAGACCTCGCGGGGGAGGATTTGTCATGCCTGTGGGCAGACGATGGCGTTTCGCTGGGGCGGCCGCGTGTGCTGCGATCACTCTGAGTGTGCTTCCGTCGACGGACGCGCTGGCAGCTGCCCGTAGTGGGACCTCGGCTGGTGCGGCATCGGACATCAAAGGCTCGCCAGATTCCGGTACGGGCACCGCCGGGACCGAGGCTGAGGCGATAGTGCTGGCAAAGCGGTCCGGCCATCCCGTGGAGATCACCTCCTTACGGGGAGAGAGCAGCGAGGTCTTCGCGAATCCGGACGGCAGACTGGAGGCGCGAGAGCACCTGCGTCCGGTGCGGGTACGCGTGGATGGCGTTTGGAAGGCCATCGATACCGACCTGGCCCAGACGGGCGACGGGATGGTGGCGCCGAAGGCCGCCGCCATCGGACTGGAGTTCTCCGGGGGCGGGGACGCGCCGATGGTGCGCATGGTCAAGGCCGGGCGGGAACTGGCCTTGTCATGGCCTGGAAAGCTACCCGCTCCGCAGCTTCAGGGTGCCACCGCGACCTATCCCGATGTCTTGCCGGGCGTCGACCTTCGGTTGGGGGCACAGCAGGACGGCTTCACGCAACTGCTGGTCGTGAAGTCGGCCCAGGCCGCTGCCGGCAAGGAACTGGCCCAGCTGCGCCTGAAGCTGGATGCCGACGGCATGGACGTGCGGGAGACCAGCGGCGGCGGTCTGCAGGCCGTGGACAAGGGCGCCGGCGGTGCTGTGTTCGAGGCACCGCAGCCGCTCATGTGGGACTCCAGCACGGGAGCTTCGGCACAGAAGGCGGCGAGCGGAAAGTCCTCGGCCGCGAAGGCGGCGAACAGCCCCGGGACCGACGGCGAGCCGGGCGCGACGGAGTCGGGCAAGCTGGCGCCGGTCGGGGTGGAGGTTCCGGCCGGCCAGGACGAGCTGGTCCTGACCCCGGACAGCAAGGTCCTCCATGGCGAGGACACCGTGTATCCGGTGTTCATCGATCCGAAGTGGGATGCACCCAAGGCGACATCGTGGACGGTGGCGTCGAAGTATTGGGCGTCCTCGCCCCAGTGGAAGTTCAACGGCGACCCGGACGCCGGCCTGGGCTACTGCGCCTGGTACTACTGCAAGCCCTATGACACCAAGCGGCTCTTCTACCAGTTCCCGGTCTCGAAGTACGCGGGCAAGGACATCCTGAAAGCGGAGTTCATCGTCCGCAACACATGGTCCGCATCCTGCAGTGCCAGGAGCGTGCAACTGTGGCGGACCAAGGGCATTTCGGCATCCACGACGTGGAACTCCCAGAACGACTCCGGTTTCTGGATCGACCATCTTGCGACCGACTCCTTCGCCTACGGATTCGACGGGTGCGCGTCCAAGGACGCCGAGTTCAACGTGAAGTCGGCCGTGCAGCAGGCGGCGGACAAGAAGTGGTCGACGATGACGTTCGGCCTGCGCGCCGGTGACGAGTCCGACGCGTACGGCTGGAAGCGGTTCTCGGACGACGCCTTCCTGCGGGTGACGTACAACCGGCCTCCGTCCCAGATCCGTATGTCGCAGCTGAGCATGGACTACGGCGGCACGTGCCACAAGCCGGAGGCCGCCCCCAGGGTGCGCAGTCTGGGCCAGATCCACGCGGATGATGTCATCGACCCGGACGACGAGGCTGTCGCCGTCCAGTTCCGGGCGGAATGGGACGGAGGGGCGTGGAAGCCGGACCTGACCAAGTTCAAGGGGTCGGGCTCCAAGTTCTCGATCGGCTTGCCGTCGTCACTCCCTGAGGGAAAACAGATCCATTGGTTCGTCCGTGCCTACGACGGCGCCCAGTATTCGCCATGGTCATGGGCTGGGAACGCAACCGCCTGCTACTTCACCTACGACAAGAAGGCACCAGCGGAGCCCACAATCTCCTCCGGGGACTACCCCCGCTCGGACTCCGAGAACCCGGACGACCCCTGGTACGACGGCATCGGCAAGTACGGCACGTTCACGGTCGGCGGCAACGACTCGCAGACGGTGAAGTACTTGTGGGGCATCAACGTCAACCCGTCGACGAACAACGCCATCACCACCTCGGGCGGGGCATCCAAGGCACTCAAGGTGCTGCCACCGGTCGTCGGTGTGAACACCCTGTACGTGTCATCTGTCGACGCGGCCGGAAATGTCTCCGCGCCTGCCGGATACCGGTTCAGGGTCAAGGCCGGGCAGCCCGAGAGGGCGATGTGGCAGATGAACGACGCCGCCGGCGCGGGCGCGGCACAGGGGACAGCACCCGACCGCACTGCTGACCTGCACGGCCCGACCCTTGGCGCGGAGGGGGTGAAGGGCACTGCTGTCTCCTTCGACGGCGTCGACGACTACGCGGCCACTGACATACCCGTCATCGACACCTCGGGAAGTTTCTCCGTCTCGGCTTGGGTCAAGCTGCCTACCCTGCCCGACCATACGGCCGTCGTGGTGACACAGCCCGGAAACAACTCGTCTGGATTCGAGATCTATTACTCCAAGGGATACGACCGGTGGGTGTTCGGTCAGCACACCTCCGACACGCCCGATGCGAGCAGTGTCAAGGCCATGGCCCCCACGGGGGGTGGCGTCAAAGTCGGCGAGTGGACCCACCTGGTGGGCACATACAGCTCTGGCAGTGACGAGCTGAAGCTGTACATCAACAACGAGCTTGCAGGAACCGCCAGTTACAGCTCTCCGTGGGACGCCCGGCGCGGCCTGCAGTTCGGCGCGGCAAGCCTGAACGGGAACAGGACAAACTACTTCCCCGGCGTGATGGACGAGGTGCAGATCTTCGACAAGCCGCTCTCGGCGGGCGAGGTCACCCAGCTGTACGGGAAGCAGTCGCTCACTGCCGGCCGTCCCGCGCGTGCCGCGTTCCCGATGGACGATCCCGCCACCGACAGCGACGGCAACGCCACCAGGCAGCTGACTGGCCACGCAGAGGTCCCGGATGCCACCTTCGTCGGCGGCGTCAGCGCGGGACAGCCGGGAATCGCAGGCAAGGCACTGAAATTCGACGGAGTCGATGACTATGCCACCGTGGGGCGGCCGCTACTGAACAACCAGAGCAGCTTCGCCGTCTCGGCCTGGGCGAAACTGCCCAAGACCAAGCCGGACCATACGGCGATCGTCGCCGCTCAGACGGGCACGCACCGCGCGGGCCTGGAGCTGTACTACTCGAAGGCGTTCGACCGGTGGGCGGTCAACGAGTACTCGGCCGACTCCTCCGATGCCACTCCGATCCGGGCGATGCAGGCCGACGGTCAGACCGCCTACGGCGACACCTGGACGCACCTGGTCGGTGTACACGACACGGTCGCCAACAAGCTGATCCTGTATGTCAACGGGGTCAAGGCCGGCGAGACGGATCTGCAGGCCAACTGGTACGCGGGCGGCGCCGTTCAGATCGGCGCAAGCTCCTATGACGGCCAGCCGGGCTCGTTCTTCGCCGGGCAGATCGACGATGTCCGGCTCTTCGACCGGCCGGTGTCTGCTCAAGAGGTTCAGCAGATGTTCCGGCAGCGGCCGGAGGTCAAGGGGCGCTGGACCTTCCAGACGGCGTCCGGCACCCCACTCAGCACGCCTGACGCATCCACGTCGGGCAACAGCATGACGCTCAACGGCGGTGCCCACCTCGACTCCGGCTGGGTCGACGGCGGTGTGGTCCTGGACGGGGTTGACGACTACGGGTCGACGTCCACCGTGCCGGTGGACACCAGCGCCAGCTTCACCGTCACCGCCTGGGCTCAGACGGCAGCGATACCGGACAAGGGTGTGACCCTGCTGAGTGTGCCCGGAACGGCGAAGAACGCGTTCACGGTCCGCTACGAGCCCAGCTCCAACCCGGACACCGACCCGGGCAAGTGGCAGATCGTGATGTCCTCGGCCGACAGCGGCAGCGCCGCCGTCACGCAAGTCGACAACGGCCAGTTCTACACCCCCACCGCCTGGACGCACCTGGCACTGGTCTACGACGGCTTCGCCAAGCACCTGACGCTGTATGTCAACGGTGAACCGGAAATCGTCGCCTGCAAGGACACGGACGGCGACGGGACATCAGACGACACGACCTGCACGGACAGGTTCTCGTGGGCGGATGACGTCCTGGCGTTCAAGTCGGCGCAGCCGATGCAACTCGGCCGGTCCAAGACCGGAACAAGCACCGGCAGCGAGTACTGGCCCGGTCAGATCTCTGACGTGTGGGCCTTTCAGGGAACGTTGACAGACGCCCAGATCGAGCTGCTGGCCGTCGGGCAGCGCGGCATCGAAACCGCGGTCCCCGGCGCCGACTGACCACCCTGGCGGGACCCTCCCGAGGAACCCGCCAGGCCCTCCGCCCGGTACTCACACTTCTGCCCGCCCTGCGCCCCGACGCGGACGGCGGAGCAACGCAGCGAAGGACGAAGGACAGGATGAACGGCAGAT
This sequence comes from Streptomyces sp. NPDC054834, assembly GCF_053611185.1. Taxonomy (NCBI): domain Bacteria; kingdom Bacillati; phylum Actinomycetota; class Actinomycetes; order Kitasatosporales; family Streptomycetaceae; genus Streptomyces; species Streptomyces sp. NPDC054834. The sequence goes on from NZ_JBSGZV010000005.1 coordinate 11,114, forward strand.
CGAGCAGGGGACTCGGAAGGCAGTGGCGACGCCTTGCGCTGGCCTCGGCCGCAGTCATGGTCGGCACCCTTCTGCAGGGAGCAACGCAACCGGCCCTCGCCGCGGACAACGGCAAGGGCCGACCAGCCCTGTCCCGTTCCGAACGACCGGTTCCCGTCACAACAGCCAAGGTCAAGCCGCGCCCTGTGAGGAAGGGGCCCCGCACCCCCAAGGCAGCGCCCCATACCGCCTGGCCCAAGGCAGCAACCGCGGTGCTCGAGCTGCCTGCGGCCGGCGCCAAAAGCCCCAAGGCCCTTGTCCATGCCAAGGGCCTGCCGTTGACGCTCGACATTCAGGGCAAGGCGGGGAAGAGTCCCGCCCACGGGGGAGTCGAGGCACGGGTGCTGAGCCGCAAAGCGGCGCAGCAGTCCGGTATCGACGGCCTGCTGTTCACCCTGCGATCCACGGCGAAGGAGAAGTCCGGACACGCGGGCCACGTGCGTGCCCATCTGGACTACTCCGGCTTCGCCGACGCCTACGGCGGCGGCTACGCCTCCCGCCTGAGACTCGTCGAACTCCCCGCCTGCGCGCTCACCACCCCCGGCAAGGCATCGTGCCGCTCAAGTAAACCGGTCACAACCGTCAATGACGGAGAGAAGCAGACCCTGACCGCGCAGAACCTGGCACTGAACGCCGGCTCCGCCACGGTGCTCGCGGCCGTGTCCGACACACAGAGTGCGAAGAGCGACTACAAGGCGACCTCTCTGTCCCCTTCGGGGACCTGGAACACGAACCTCAACACCGGTGACTTCAACTGGTCCTACGACATGCCGGTGCCCGATGTCCCCGGAGGGATGACCCCGAAGGTAGGCCTGTCCTATTCCTCCGGATCCATCGACGGACGTACAGCCAACACCAACAACCAGGCATCCTGGGTGGGAGACGGCTTCGACCTGTGGTCAGGGTTCATCGAGCGCCGCTACAAGCCGTGCTCCGACGACGGCGTCAAGCAGGCGGACGGCAGCAAGCCAGGTGACCTGTGCTGGGGCTACGACAACGCCTTCATCTCCTTCAATGGCAAGGCCGGCGAACTCGTCCCCAATGGCAAGGACTCCTGGAAGCTCAAGGACGACGACGGCACGAAGATCGACCACCTGACGTCCAGCGACCGCGGAAACGGCGATGACAACGGCGAGTACTGGGTGATGACCACGCCGGACGGTACCCAGTACTACTTCGGCTACAACCGCCTGCCCGGATGGACGGACGGCAAGGAAACCACCGACTCGGCCTGGACCGTCCCCGTCTTCGGGGACGATGCCGACGAGCTCTGCCACGCCTCCACTTTCGCCGACTCCTGGTGCCAGCAAGGATGGCGGTGGAACCTCGACTACGCGGTCGACGTCCACGGCAACGCCATCGCCTACTACTACGACAAGGAGACCAACTCCTACGGCCGCAACCTCAAGGCCAAGGACAACACCCGCTACGTCCGCGGCGGCACCCTGGACCGCATCGAGTACGGGCTGAAGTCCACCTCCGTGTACAGCACCAAGGCCCTGGCCAAGGTGAACTTCACCAGCAGTGAGCGCTGCCTGCCCGACGACCACACCACCTGCTCGGACATCTCGACCGACGCCGCATACTGGTACGACACGCCGTGGGACCTGAACTGTGATACCGGCAAGGACTGCGACAAGGGCCGTTTCTCGCCGGCATTCTTCACCCGCAAACGGCTCACCGACGTCACCACCCAGGTCTACGACGGCAGCACCCACGACGTCGACTCCTGGAAGCTGACCCACAGCTGGGGCAAGGCCGACACCGACTACCAGCTGCTCCTCGACTCTGTCCAGCACACCGGACGAAGCGCCACCCCGGCGATCACCCTGCCGAAAACCACCTTCCAGTACACCCAACTGGCCAACCGGCTGGACCGGACCGGCGACGGCTACCCGCCCTTCGTCAAGGACCGCCTGTCCACGGTCGCCGACGAATCCGGCGGCCAGATCGACGTCAACTACTCAAAGCAGGCCTGCGACTGGGACGCGCTGCCTACACCTGAGACGAACACCACCCGCTGCTTCCCGCAGTACATCGGCGGCGACTCAACAGACGACCCTGAGCTGAAGTGGTTCAACAAGTACGTCGTTGACTCGGTCACCGCAACCGACCGCACCGGTGGCGCCCCCGACCAGGTCACCACGTACGACTACCTCGACGGCGCCGCCTGGCACTACGACGATGACGACGGACTGACCAAGGAGAAGTCCAAGACCTGGTCTCAGTGGCGTGGCTACGGGCACGTCCGGGTTCGCACGGGCGGCCAAGGCGGCGCCTCCGCCATGAAGAGCCAGCAGGACAGCTACTTCCTGCGCGGCATGGACGGCGACCGAAAGAACGCCAGCGGCGGCACCAAGACCGAAACCGTCACCCTCGGCAAGGACGAAGGCGACGCGATCACCGACGACCCACCAGCGGCCGGCTTCACCTACAAGACGGTCACCTACTCCGGCCCCGATGGCAAGATCCTCTCCAAGACCGTCAACCGGCCCTGGCACCACGAGACGGCGAAAAAGGAAAGAGCCTGGGGCACCGTCACCGCCAACTTCACCGGCACGTCCAACTCCAAGACCTGGACCTCCCTCGACAACGGCGCGGGTGCCTCCTGGCGCACCACCTCCACGGACACGACCCACGACACCGTCGCCGGACGCGTCACGCAGGTCGACGACTTCGGTGACAACAGCACGAAGACCGACAACACCTGTACCCGCACCACCTACGCCACCAACACCAAGGACAACATCCTCACCCTCCCCTCCCGCGTCGAGACGGTGGCGACGTCCTGCTCCGACACCCCCAGCCGACCGGACGACGTGATCTCAGACGCGCGCACCGCCTACGACAGCGGCGCCTACGAGGCAGCTCCCAGCAAGGGAGACCCGACCGGCACCGCGACGCTCAAGCAGTACGACGGCACCACCGCCCTCTACCTGGAGTCCGGCGCCACCTACGACACCTACGGACGCCAGCGCACCAGCACCGATCTGACCGCGGACGTCAAGGTGACCGCGGCCGGAGCACTCACGCGCACCACGCGCTCCGACGGCAGAACCACCACCACCGCACCGGACCCCACCACCGGCTTCGCGACCAAGGTGAGCATCACCACACCGCCGGCCAAGGCAGGTGACTCGACCACCGCTCAGACGACGAGCGTCACGTACGACGTCATGCGCAACCTGCCGCAAACCCAGACCGACACCAACGGCAAGGTGACCACCTTCGCCTACGACGCGCTGGGCCGCTCCGCCAAGGTCTGGCTGGCCGACCGCCGCACCAGCCAGACACCCACCTACGAGTTCACCTACACCCAAAGCGACAACCAGCCGGTCGCGGTCGGCACGAAGACGCTGGGCAACAACGGTGGGCAACGAACCTCCTACACCCTCTACGACGGCTTTCTGCGGCCACGCCAGACCCAGGCCCCCGGGCCGAAGGGCGGTCGCCTGCTGGCCGACACCTTCTACGACGAACGAGGCCTGGCAGCCAAGGAATTCGCGACGTACTACGCGGAGAAGCCACCGACGACCGTTCTGTCCAAGCCGGCAGACGCCCTCAACGTCGAGACCCAGAACCGCTACACCTACGACGGCCTCGGACGGCGGACCGAAGCCAGACAGATCGCCGGCAACGGCGATGGCGGAGCCGTACTCTCCACCACCAGGACCGTCTACAACGGGGACCGCACCACCGTGATCCCGCCCGCGGGCGGCACCGCCACCACCACCCTTGTCGACGCCCGAGGCCGCACCACCGCACTGCGCCAGCTCCAAGCGCGCAACGTCGACGCCGCCTACGACACCACCACCTACGACTACACACCTCGCGGCGAACTGAAGAAGGTCACCGACCCGGCGGGCAACGATTGGACGTACACCTACGACCTGCTCGGCCGGCAGACCAAGACGACCGACCCCGACAAGGGCACCACCCTCAGCACCTACGACGACCGCGGCCAGCTGACCACCACCGACGACGCCCGCCCCGACACACCGCTGCTCTGGTACGGCTACGACAACCTCGGCCGCAAGACCGAGGCGAGAGAGAAGTCCTCCACCGGAACCCTGCGCGCCGCATGGGTGTACGACACCGTCAGCGGTGCCAAGGGCCAGCTCGCGGAGTCCACCCGCTACGTCGGCACCAACGCCTACACCAGCAAGGTCGTCGCCTACGACCGCCTCTACCGGCCGCTGCGCACATCGGTCACCATTCCGGCCGCAGAGAAGGAACTGGCCGGCACCTACGACTCCACAACGTCGTACAAGACATCGGGGCTCACAGCCGGCATCGGCTATCCCAAGGCCGGCGCCCTGCCTGCGGCAACCGTCGCCTACACCTACGATGACGAGACCCTGCGTCCTACGGTGCTCGACGGCAGTCAGGGCATCAAGGCGACCACCAGCTACAGCCTCACCGGCAAGCCCCTGCAGTTCGAACTGTCCAACAGCGGCGGCAAGAAGACCTGGGCCACCAACACCTATGAGTGGGGCACCCAGCGCCTGGCCGGCTCCCGCGTGGACCGCGAGAACGTCGCGGGCGTCGACCAGAACAGCACCTATCACTACGACGACGCGGGCAACGTCCTGTCCGTAGCGGACGTCTCCCGCGACGGCACCGACGCCCAGTGCTTCACCTACGACTACCTGCGCCGCCTGACCGAAGCCTGGGCCCAGAACACGACCGACTGCGCCACCACCCCCAGCAGCGGCATCGCGGGCGGACCCGCCCCCTACTGGCAGTCCTACACCTACGACCTGGCCGGCAACCGTCGCACCGAGACGCTCCACGACCCCGCCGGCGACACCTCCAAGGACACCGAGCGGACCTACGCCTACCCCGATCCCGGAAAGGCCCACCCGCACGCCCTGTCGTCGGTGACAACTACAGGCCCCACCAGCACCATCCAGAACAGCTACAAGTACGACGAGACCGGAAACACCACCACCCGCACCCTGAACGGCGACGACCAGAACCTCACCTGGGACCCCGAAGGGCACCTCGCCAAGGTGACCGCGGGCGGCAAGACCACCGAGTACCTGTACGACACCGACGGCAACCGGCTCATCGCCCGCACCCCCACCGAAACCACCCTCTACCTCGGCGCCACCGAGATCACCCTGGCCAAGGGCACCACCACACCCAAGGCCACCCGCTACTTCGACCTCGGCGGCGGCAACCTGGCCGTCCAACAGGACGACGGCACCGTCACCTTCACCCTCGCCGACCACCACGGCACCGCCCAACTCGCCATCAACGCGAGCACACAGAAACTCACCCAACGCCGCACCCTGCCCTTCGGCGACATACGAGGAACCAAGCCGACCGGCTGGCCGGGAACCAAGGGCTTCGTCGGCGGCACCGACGACACGAAGTCGACAGGCCTGACCCACCTGGGCGCCCGCGAGTACGACCCCGGCACCGGCCAGTTCCTCAGCGTCGACCCGCTCCTCAGCCCCGACCAGCCGAACTCGCTCAACGGATACAGCTACGCGGGCAACAACCCCGTCACCTTCTCCGACCCGAGTGGGCTGAAGTACTTCGAAGGAGACAACACCGGCGGCACCGAAGCCGCCCCCGATCAAGCTCCCAGGGTCATCACCCGGAACAAGAGGAACACAGGAAGCGCCGGTGTCAACCCGACTTACTACGGCGGCTCGACACCGTTTACCGCCCCCGTGGGAACGGGCCAGGCACTCTTCGACACCCCGCAGGCCTACTGGAAGGCAGCAAAAGCCCTCGAGAGGCGAGAAAAGGGGCTCTACAACGCGTGGAGGAACCTCCCCACTTGCGAGATGGGGGCATCGGGCTGCACCAAGATCCCTTGGGATGACACCGCCCAGACAGTGATCTTCCGCACCATTTGCGATATCCCCGGAGTGGTGTGCAGCGGTCAGCAGCCATTTGCCCGGCGGATGGCGGACGCTGCCAAGTTCCTGATGCCTCTGGAAGCGTCGCTTGAGCTCCGCTTCCGCGGAGGTACTGCGGCGGCTGCTGAAGAGCGGCTGGGCATGGGGTCGCCGTGCAGCTTCAGCCCCGACACTCAGGTCCTACTGGAAGACGGCAAAACCAAGAAGATCGGAAAGATCAAGCCTGGCGACAAAGTCGAAGCAGCCGACCCGGAAACAGGGAAGCACCGGGGCGCTCGTCGAGTCACAGCTCGCTTCGTTAACCACGACGACGATCTCATCGATCTCAAAATCCGCAACAAGAACGGCAAGAACGACACTCTCCACACGACTTCTCTCCATCCCGTCTGGGACGATACGGAACACGCCTGGGTAAAGGCAGGCGAGCTGACCCCGGGGCACATTCTCAGCACGGCCACCGACGGACATGTGGTTCTCGCCGAGGTCAAGGTCATTGCCGGGGCCGCTGCCATGTACAACCTGACCGTCAGCGAACTCCACACGTACTATGTGATGGCGGGGGATGCGCCGGTACTCGTTCATAATGCAACGCCAGGTCAGAAGTGTGATCTGACGCTGGGTGCTGGTCCGAATGCCCGAGAGGGGGTAGCCCTGGAGAACGGTGACATTGAAGCAGACGGCGTTCGAGATATGATCAATGAGTCAGGAAGTAAACACGGCTGCCACACCTGCGATGCCACGACCCCCGGCACTAAGGACGGGGACTGGATCCCGGATCACCAACCGCCGTCTAGTCTCGTCTCTCCCGGATTTCCTCAGACGGCGTATCCTCACTGTCTGCCCTGCGCCAGGAGGCAGGGCGGCGTCGTCTCACAACTTTCACAAGGAAAGAGCAAGAAGGCATGGTAGCCAACAACCCCGTGGTTGCATTCCTGGCAAAAATCGAACACGGATGCCTGATCTTGCGAGACGCGGGAAGTGACGATGACGTCACCGACTGGGATCCGGCGTCGAGCAGCTGGTACCGAGAGGGCGCTTCACTCATCTTCGGCGTTCAGCCCAGTGTTGACGGTCCTGTTGAATGCGAGGTGTGGAAGTCGACTCCTCCTGCGATGCTTCCTGTCAACCTCTTCGAAGTGTCACTCCCGTGTCCGTCTGGGTGGCTCGTATTGCACGACCCGAACGAATACGCTCGAATGCAATTTGTAGGGTTTCGTGGCTCTGTGATCTGCTCAGTAATGGTGGATGATCCGCAATTTCCGTCAAAGGTGCAGATCTTGTTGCGGGAAGAGGGAAAAGTGGCTTCTTGACGCTTGAAGGAACGGGCGACGGTCTATCCGTGCATTTCGCCGTTTTTCTCGCGCGTGGCATGAGGTCGGCTTTCCGCTGGGCGATACATCGACCTTCCTGCGTCATTCCGCACTGCGCACTGAAGCCCCCGTCAGGTGTGTCCTGGCGGGGCTTCCGCGGTGTCTGACGGCAGTAGTCGACGGCAACGTCAGTGGACGATGGCTCCGCACAGCGGCGGGCCGTCGCCGTCGTTGTCGGCCGACTCGTCGTTGGCAAGGACCGTCCAGGGCGGTGCTGAGGGTGTCGATGGCGTTGAGCGGGAGGCGGGGGCGGACGTGGGCGTAGACGGCGGCGATGGCGCCGATGTGGGAGCAGGGTAGTGCCCTGCTGGAGGTAGTGGGTGCGCCGTGAGGCGAAGTGTTCGAGTGGAGATGAGAGCCCTTCGCCGCTGATCCCGTCGCAGCGGGACGGTGGCGCTGAGGACAGCCTGAGCCGGGTACTGCCAGATGGTGCGGGTCCGGCTAGCGGGACGGAGAGGAGTGCGCGAGGAACCGGCGTGTGACACCCCCTTGATGCCGCACCGGCCCGAACCTGGTGGATCTGGGCTGGGGGCGGCGCGCACCCGTCGAGTGTGTGGGCGGGGAACTCCTGAGGCGGTGGGCATGAGCTGCCAGGGAGGCTGCGAGGAAGGAATGCGGCGTACTCGCAGCGATGCCGCAGGGGCATAGTCGGGCCCCGCCATTGCACACCTGCGCTACACGGGTGCCCCGCGGTCCTCCGACGGCGGCTACGTGCACACCGACACCTTCGAGCCAGACCGCTCCGGCTTCTCGACACGCGGTCGGACAGGTCGTGGGCGATCAGCGTCGGGGTCATGGGCGGCCGAGGCATGACTCATGGGACCAGATCGAGCCGTTGATGAGTACGGCCCCGCCCGGTGCAGGATCGGACGCAGGGCGCCAGCATGTCGTACGTCAGTGATCGGCGGCGTACGAGACGAAGGCGGTCCATCCTTGTGGCCCGAAGGCGAGTTGGAGGCCTTGCCTGTGCTTCGAGTCGCGTACGTGGATGGTGCCGGGGGCGGAAGCGACCTCGACGCAAGCAGGGCCGTCGTCGGTGCTGTAGCTGCTCTTGAACCATTCCAACTCGGAGCCGTGACCGGCAGAGGGCTTCACGCTCATGTCTCTCCAAGGACTTTCTCGATGAAGGCCAGCGACTCTCGCGGCGGAAGCGCTTGGGCCCGGATAACTCCGTAGCGCAGCTCCAGGATCTGGACCTCCTTGGGCTCCGAGATCAGTCGGCTGGTCCGCTGTACCTCGTTGTGCCCCACGGTGGTGCCCTCCCTGAGCCGCAGCAGGTGGAAAGGGCCGCCGAGACCGGCGTTGTCCTCGCGATCCATGGGCAGCACCTGGATCTCCACGTTCCGCCTTTGCGCGATGTCCAACAGCCGTTAGAGCTGTCGGCGCAGCACCATTCTGCCCCCGACCCGCCTCCGAAGCGCAGCCTCATCATGCACGAAGCTGAAGGCCGGGATCATCTGCTTTCCGTCGATGATCGTCTGGCGTGCCAGCCGCGCGGCGACACGCTGCTCCACCTCCTCCTCGGAGAAGGCGGGCCGCCGTGAGCCGAACACGGCCCTGAGGTACTCCTCCGTCTGCAGGAGGCCGTTGACGACGGAGTTGTCGTAGGCACAGATCTCAACCGCCTCCCCCTCCAACTTCGCCAGATCCCGCACCTTCTTCGGGTACCGGGCTTCCTCCACGTCCTTCGTCAGCCCGGCGATCATCCCGCCCGCGTCCAGCACCCGGTCGGCCGCCTCCAGGAACTGCGCCTTCGGAGCCCGACGTCCCCGCTCCACCGAGGACACCTGCTCCTCGCTGTACCCGATAGCCGTCCCCAACTCGGCCTGGGTGAGCGCCTTCCGTTCCCGGCACATCTTGACGACCTTGCCGACTGTCCGCAGTACGGCCGCCGACTCCTCGTCCTCGCCGCCGTATGACTCCATCCGCCCACCTCCACGTGCCGCCGGTGCCCAACGCCCCACCGGCCCGCCGCGTCACGCGTCACCCTCCGGACAAGCCCGGTCGGCGACCGTACAGTGACGCTGCGTACTGTCGTCGTTGCTGTTCAGAGTAGGGACAGCCGACCACGCTGAGTGACATGAACGCCGATATCGCCCCCATGACGAGTGAACACCCCGCCACCACGGACCACTTCGCCATCCGTCTCTCGGCCACCCCCAAGGGCGCCCGCCTCGCCCGCCACCTCGCAGCCGAGCGGCTGCACGCCTGGGGCTATCCGTACGACTGTGAGGCCAACCGCACGGGGACGCTGCTGGTGGCCGAACTCGCCACGAACGCGGTGCTGTACGGCCGGGTGCCGGGCCGGGACTTCCGTCTGCGCCTCACCCTGTACCCGCAGGACCCCACGCTCCGTATCGAAGTGACCGACGCCCGCGCGGACCGTCGCCCACCCACCCCAGGCACTCTCCCGCCGGCCTCCCCCGAAAGGGAGTCCGGCCGGGGCCTCCTCCTCGTCGAGGCGCTGTCCACTCACTGGGGAACGACCTGCCAGGACCCGTACACCAAGACGGTCTGGTGCGAGGTCGCCTTGGGGTGATGGCTGGTCAGGGCGGTTCGGCTACTGCCGGTACCCGCTCAGGAACCGCCCGATCCGCCCGATCGCCGCCTCCAGGTCGTCCGCGTACGGCAGGGTCAGGATGCGGAAGTGGTCGGGGGTCGGCCAGTTGAAGCCGGTGCCCTGGACGACCTGGATCTTCTCCCGGAGCAGCAGGTCGAGTACGAACTTCTCGTCGTCGTGGATGGGGTGCACCTTGGGGTCGATGCGGGCGAAGGCGTAGAGCGCGCCCTTGGGCTTCACGCAGGACACCCCCGGGATCTCGTTGAGCTTCTCCCAGGCCACGTTGCGCTGCTCGTACAACCTCCCGCCCGGCAAGGTCAGTTCGCGGATGGACTGGCGGCCGCCGAGCGCGGCCTGGATGGCGTACTGTGCGGGCGCGTTGGCGCACAGCCGCATGGAGGCCAGCATGGTCAGGCCCTCCAGGTAGTCCTTCGCGTGCTGCCTGGGGCCGGTCACCACCAGCCAGCCGGAGCGGAAGCCCGCCACCCGGTAGGTCTTCGACAGGCCGCAGAAGGTGAGGACGACCAGGTCGGGGGCGAGCGCGGCGGCCGAGTGGTGCACGGCGTCGTCGTAGAGGATCTGGTCGTAGATCTCGTCGGCGAACACCATCAGGCCGTGCCGGCGGGCGAGGTCGAGGATGCCCTCGACGATCTCCTTCGGGTAGACCGCCCCGGTGGGGTTGTTGGGGTTGATGATGACGACGGCCTTGGTGCGGTCGGTGATCTTCGCCGCCATGTCGTCCAGGTCCGGGTACCAGTCGGCCTGTTCGTCGCAGAGGTAGTGCACCGCCTTGCCGCCGGCGAGGGTGGTGACCGCCGTCCAGAGGGGGAAGTCCGGGGCCGGGATGAGGATCTCGTCGCCGTCCTCCACCAGGGCCTGTACGGCCATCGACACCAGCTCGGACACGCCGTTGCCGAGGAACACGTCGTCGACGCCGACCTCCAGGCCCAGGGCCTGGTAGCGTCCGGCGACCGCCCGGCGGGCGGAGAGGATGCCGCGTGAGTCGGTGTAGCCGTGCGCCTGCGGGAGCATCCGGATCATGTCCTGGAGGATCTCCTCCGGCGCCTCGAAGCCGAACACCGCGGGGTTGCCGGTGTTCAGGCGCAGCACGCTGTGGCCCGCCGCCTCCAGTGCGTCGGCGTGCTCGATCACCGGGCCGCGGATCTCGTAACAGACCTCGCTGAGCTTGTTCGACTGCCGGAACTCCATGCGCGCTCGCCCCTCCGGTTCGGTGTGTTGCTTGGTTTTACCAAGTTCGAGCTTGGAAAGTCCAACGACATGTCTAGACTGCGGGTCATGTCACCTCGCCGAAGCTACGACCAGTACTGTTCCGCCGCCCGTGCCCTCGACCTCGTGGGCGACCGCTGGACCCTGCTGATCGTCCGGGAGCTGCTCGCCGGTCCCCGTCGCTACACGGACCTGCACGCGGACCTGCCCGGCGTGAGCACGGACGTACTCGCCTCGCGGCTGAAGGACATGGAGCGGGACGGGCTCACGACCCGGCGCCGACTGCCTCCGCCGGGGGCCGCCTTCGTGTACGAACTCACCGGCCGGGGACGCGAGTTGCTGCCGGTGTTGCAGGCGCTCGGGGAGTGGGGCCGGGCCGAGCTGGGGGAGCGGCGGCCCACCGACGCGGTGCGCGCCCACTGGTTCGCGCTGCCGTTGCTGCGGGAGCTGGAGGGGTCGGGGCTGGTCGAAGTGCGGCTGGCGGAGGGCGACTTCCACCTGTACGTCGGCGCCGAGGACGGACCCGTGTACGGCGACGGGCGGGCCCCCGCGGAGCCCGATGCGCGGCTCGTCATGGATGCCGAGACGTGCACGGCGGTCGGCCGCGGGGAGTCGAGCCTTCTGGAGGCGGTGCGGGACGGGCGGGTCGAGGTGTCCGGGGACGGGGCCGTGGCCAAGGCGCTGCGAGAGGCGTGAGAAGGGGCGGGAAAAGGCGAAGGCCCGCCGGGCGGGCGGGCCTTCTGTCACGTCAGGCGTTCGGTGGCACCCCTTGCGGGCGTCCCGACCCGCGGGTCAGCGCGTACCCGCCGATACCGGCGAGCGCGGCCAGCACACCCCCCACCGCGGTCCACACCCAGCGGTCGGTCCACCAGCCGGAGGACCAGCCGTCGTCCGGCTCGATGGCGGACAGCACGGCCGACTTCCCCGAACCGTCCTCGTCGCTCGCGGGCTTGGCGGCGATCCCGGGGACCAGCGGCTTCGCCAGCGAGCCGTCCACCGCGGCCGCGCCGCCGATGTCCTTGGAGTCGACCCGGACCTCGGCGCTGACGGGCTTGCCGAGGTCGGCCGAGGTCAGGTCGAGGACCGTCAGCCGGATGTAGTACGTGCCCGGCAGCGGGTCGTTGGCCCACGGCTCCGACCAGGCGCGGACCGTGCGCAGGACGCAGGCCAGGTCCACGGATGCGGTGCCCTGGGCGGCGGTGCGGGTCTGGGCGCCGTACTGGCAGGACTGGCGGCGCCGCAGACCGTCGTACACGTCGATCTGCCAGGTCTGCCCGGTGTGCGTGCCGGGCAGCTTCACCGTCGCCTTGACGGTGGGGCGCTGTCCGGAGTCCGCCGGGAACGACCAGTACATGTAGTCGCCGGTGGAACCGCTGGCGGTGGCCTGCTCGCCCTGGTCGATCTCGGTCGCCGTGCGGAACGAGGTGCCCGCCTGAGTGGGCGCCTTGCTGTCGTCCGAGGCGCTCGGGGACGGCGAGGAGTCGGCGACCGCCGGACCCGCGGCCAGTCCGAGGGCGACCCCGAGCGCCAGCAGTGTGGCGCCGAACGCACGTGTGATTCGCATCAGTTGGTCCTCCAGACCGCGACCCGCCAGCGTGACACCCAGCCCCAGAGCAGACCCGCGACGAAGCCGGTCAGCACCAGCGCGCCGAGCAGCCACCAGCCGCGCCCGAGGCCGAAGGAGGCCACGTCGCCCGCCTTGTCCGGACCGTCCACGACGTCGACGGTCAGCTCCAGCGGCAGACCGGGCGTGGTCTTCACCCCGGAGGCCGCCGAGAAGGAGTTGGTGACCTGGAGGCACACGGTCTCGGCGGGAGCGTCCTCGTCGTCGCTCTCCGGCCTCGGATAGCGCAGACCCGTCGAGATGACGTCCGTACGGCCGTCGCCCGCGGCCTCGCCGCGCACGATCTCCCGGTCGTGCACCGTCACGGCCCGCAGCAGCACCCCGTAGTCCGGGCCCACGGCCCGGTCGGCCGCCACGCTCACCGAAGCACGCACTTCCTGGCCGGGCTTGACGTCCACCTTGTACCAGCGCTGCTGCCCGAACTCCTCGCGGTCCGTGTACAGCCCCGACTTGAGCGCCGGCGCGTCCGTGCACCGGCTCGCGCCCTCGGTGGCCACCGGAGTCACCACCGGGTCGGCCGCCCGGTCCACCAACTGGCCCACCCGGTCGCTGAGTTCCTCCTTGTGCCGCACGTCGGTGTAGGTGCCGCCGGTGGCGTCCGCGATGCAGCTGAGCTGGTCGCGGGTCTTGGCGTCGGGCACCAGGCCGAGGGTGTCGATGGTCAGCCCGATGCCCTTGGCGGCTATCTCGCGGGCCACCTCGCACGGGTCCAGCGGCTGGCAGGTGTCCTCGCCGTCGCTGATCAGGACGATCCGGCGGGTGCCGTCACCGCCGTCGAGGTCGTCGGCCGCCTTCAGCAGCGCGGGACCGATGGGGGTCCAGCCGGTCGGCGTCAGCGTGGCGACCGCGGTCTTCGCCTCGGTGCGGTCCAGGGTGCTGACCGGGTAGAGCTGCGCGGTGTCCTTGCAGCCCGTCTTCCGGTCGTTGCCGTGGTAGTTGGCACCGAGGGTGCGGATGCCGAGCTGGACCTCCTCGGGCGTCGCGTCGAGCACCTCGTTGAACGCCTGCTTCGCCGCGGCCATCCGCGACCCGCCGTCTATGTCCCGCGCGCGCATGGAACCGCTGACGTCCAGCACGAGTTCCACCTTGGGAGCGGCCTTGCCGTCCGTGTCGTCGGCGACCGCCCCGGCGGGGAACGCGAGCCCTGCCGTCAGCGCGGCGAGCAGGGCACAGATCCCCGCCGCCAGCCGTTGTCTTCTGATCATCGGCGGATCTTATTGATCTCGGGTGCCGCGCTCCAAAACGAGCGGGTTGGGCAGGGTGGTCCACTGGTCGCCCGGCGTCGTCGGAGACAGCCGCATCAGCGTCAACGCCTTCGTGGGCAGGGGGGCTTCACGCAGGGCCGTCAGGTCGGGGCCGGGCGGCAGATCCCGTACGGCCGCTTCCAGGGCCGTGGCGAGGACCGGGCCGGAGCCGGCCGTCGCGGCCAGGGCGCCGGCCACCAGGGAGCCGAACAGCTTGCGGCGCAGGGTCGTTTCGTCGTCGGTGATGAGGCGGCCGGTCAGTGCCGGGGGTGTGATGCCGTGGCGGGCCAGCCGGGCGGGGCTGATGCGGATGTCGGCGAGGTCGCGATAGACGAGGCGGCGGGGGGTGCCGTCGGGGGACAGGACGACGAGGAGGTTCTGGCCGTGGGCCTCCAGGGCGACGCCCAGCTCCAGCAGGCGCAGGCCCACCCGGAGGGCGAGACGGGTGAAGCCGGCCAGCCAGGCGGGGGACTGGGGCAGACCGGTGGTGGCGAGGGCGGCCACCGGCAGGACGTGCTCGTCACCGGAGACGTACGACCGTGGTGACTCGCGCAACAGGGCAGCCAGATCAGGGGAGTCGGCGGACACCGCGCCGAGGGTGCGCGTGACGTGCAGCAGGCCGTCCGTACGGGCCGCCAGATCCTCCGCGAACGCCGACAGCGTGGCCGACACCCCCACCGAGTACACCGAGATGTCCCGTACCGAGGACGTCAGCCGGGCGCTCAGCGCGGTCTTGACGTGGGGTCCGCCGGGCAGCGCGAGGGTGCGCAGCGACATCAGGGGGTGGGCGTGCGACCAGGCGTCGTAAGGACGTTTGAGCACATGCGCCGCCTGCCACGGGTGCGCGGGGACCAGCAGGCGCTCCCCGTCCCGCAGTTCGTCCGGCCATGCCCCGGTGACCAGGCACTCCCGCGCCGGGACCGGGACCGTCCCCAGCTCCACCACCGGCCGGTGCTCCGGCCCGTAGGCGAACTGCTCGGCCACCGAGAACCCGGGCCGGGAACGGCAGTTGGGGTGGAAGGGGTGTCCGTCGACCACCCGCTGCTCCCACTCCCAGTCCCTCCCCCAGCCTTCGGCCGGGGGGACCCCCACCGGCCACTCTTCCGGCTGATCCGGCCGGCCGGCGCGCGAGAGTGCCAGCGAGGCGACACTGTGCCCGAGCTCGGCGGCGAACGCCGCGGCGTGCGGCACCGCGAGGTCCGTCATCAGCCGGGCCGGGTCGTCGTAGGCCGCACGGTCGAGGTGGACGGCGGTGACGTGGGCGTCGGTCGCGTACGGATCCGGGTGCGGGCCGCGCAGCCCCCGGCCGTCGGCCAGCCACAGCACCAGGCCTCCCGCCTCGGACGTCCGGCGGTTGATCCACGGCAGCGGCTCATGGGCGAGCGCCCGCCACAGGCGGGTCAGTACGGCCGCCCGCGCACCCGGCAGCGCGGCCGTGTACCGGGGCACCAGGTCGGGCCGGACAGCGGCCAGCTCCTCGGCTACCTCGGCCTCGGCAGTGGAGGGGCCCGGAGGGCCTTCCTTGGAAGGGTGGTGGTGGGAGACGGGAGGGCGGTACACGGACGGCTCCTCGGGTACGGAGTAGTGACGGGCACGATTGCCAGGGACGACAGACATACTGATCGCGATCGGATCCCGGACGAAGAACGAATGGATCGCGTGGACCACATGCCCCCGAGCGACCGCGACGCGGAACGCGCCGACGCGTACGCGGCCACCCCCCTGCTCAACTGTCTGCTGCGGGAGGTGGCCGAGCAGCTCGCCGCGACCGGGGAACGGCGGACGTACCGGCTGCCCGGCACCGGCCGCCTGCTGCGGGTGCGGGGCCGGCGGCGGCCCGCCGAGCCCGAGGTGCGCACGGCCGGCGTCTGGCAGCGCGTCGGCCACACCGAGCTGGTGAAACTGGTCGCCGAGGAGCTGCGCCGGCACACGGGGATCTCCAACGACGAACTGCCCATCGAGATGATCGACAGCCGGGACGCGGTCGCCGCGCTGCTCACCGCGCGCGCCCGGGCGACGCCGCCCGACGACCCGTACCTGCGCTCCGAACAGTCCCTCATCACCGGACATCCTCACCACCCCGCGCCCAAGGCACGCGGCGGCGGCCCCGTGGCCGGCTGGCTGCCGTACGCCCCCGAGGCACACGCCCGTTTCCCGCTGGTGCTGCTCGGCGTGCGCGAGGACGAGGTGGCCGAGGAGGGCGACACCTCCGCGCTCGACGCCCTGGGCACCGCTCCGCCCGGCTACCGGCTGCTACCCGCCCACCCCTGGCAGCTCGACCTCGCCGGAGCCGCCCTCGCCCCCGCCTTCGCCGACGGCCGCCTGGTCCGTCTGGGCACGACCCCGTTCGAGGCCTGGCCGACGGCGGCGGTGCGCACCCTGTACGAGCCCCGCCGCGACCTGTACCTGAAGTTCAGCCTGGACGTGCGCATCACCAACGACATCCGCCGCCTGTGGCGCCACGACCTGACGAAACTGCGCCGCAACGACACGGCCGCGACCGTGGCCCTCGCCGCGAGCGACGGCCCGGCGGCCTGGCTCGGCGACCGCGGCTACCGCACCGCCGCCTTCGCCTTCGAGGAACTGGCCGTCCTGGTCCGCGACGGACTGCGCGGCCACCTGCTGCCCGGCGCCACCCCCCTGCTCGCCGCCGGACTCGTGGAGGGCTTCGACGGCAACCCGCTGGCCCGCGCCACCGACCCGGCGGCCTGGTGGGAGGCGTACCTGCGCCAGGTGGTCCCCCCGGCCCTGACCGCCTTCGCCGATCACGGCGTGGTGCTGGAGGCGCACCTTCAGAACACCCTGGTCGCCGTCGACGCGTCCGGCACGCCCGTCCAGGCGCTGTTCCGGGACGCGGAGGGCGTCAAGCTGCTGTCGGACGTCTCCCGCGCGGCCGGCTGGGAACGGCTGGTGTACTGCCTCGTCGTCAACCACCTCACCGAGATCGCCGCCGTCCTGACCGAGCACCACCCGAGCGTCGACCCCTGGCCCGCCGCCCGCCGCGCCCTCGCGGCCCACACCCTCCCGGAGATCCCCGCCCTGCTCGCCTCGCCCGCCCTGCCCGGCAAGACGAACCTGCTGCTGCGCTGGACCGGCGCGGACGGCGCCGACGCCCGCTACCTGCCGCTGCCGAACCCACTGGCCCGTACATGATCCGCACCGCGCAGACGAGTCTTCCGGCATGTCACGGATTCGTGGATCCCGTCGGCCAGCGCGGTTGCGGGTTGTCAAGACACGTCCGTCACGACAGGGATCCCCCCCGAGTACGAAGAAGAGTGATGCCCGGAGTTGATTCGCCTCCCCAGTTCCTGCGTGCGTCAACTCCATTGTCGACGGATGGGAGGTCAAGGAGTGACCGTGTCGATGGCTAGGCTCGGATTTCCCCTGGCCCCTCCTCTGATTGCACTCTTGGTGGCGTGCGGCGGACCCACGGCATCTCCGGAGCGCCCGTCGTCGGACCCTGGTGGAGCACAAACGTCAAAGAGCAGGAGAGCGTCGGCAACCCCCAGCCGCTCGCCGAGTCGCACGAAAACTGCGGCACCGTCCCAGTCGACGCCTCCACCGACCTGGGGAGTGCAGTCGGGTCCCCGTTTTGTGGCCTCAGTCGGTGATCGCTCCGTTCATTCGGCACCACGACTTCCTGGCGTGCGAGACGCTGCTGGCGCACTGCTCGAAATGAGCGGGGGCTGGGCCGCCAGGCTGCGGATCACAAAGGCGGGAGCGCGTGAGCGGGTGCGCTGCGAAAACCGGCCGTACGGGGTGGGTCGACGGGCTTGGACATACACGATCATGAGTCGCCCTGGTCTCAATGAATATGGGATGCCGCGGAAGGGCATATTTTTTCAAGTGGAGCGCGTGACCACCGAGCATGGGAGCGGATGGGAAACTTCGGTCTCAGGATCGTGGCGCTCTGCAAGAGATGATCCCTTTTCTCTGCATGAGGGCAGTAACGCTGACGGGTTCGACGTGGAGGCAGGCAAGCCCACGAAAATCCGGGTAAAGGTGAGCTCTGACCACAAGCGACTCAGCTTCGCGGCTGCGAGTACGGCTACACCGACCTTTTGGGGACCTGATCAGCCGATCACGGGCGTGAACGTGGCCGGCACGGTCGTCTGCCCCAGCTCCTGAGGGGTGGCGGGAGCTCCGGGTGCGAACGGTGCGAAAAGGAAGTCCGTGAGGCCAACCCGATCGTAGGAGCCGTGCCCGGCGGCGGATGTGTGGGCGGGGACCGGAGGTTCTTCCACCCTGATGCGCTGCCTGTGAGCCCCGTGCGGGCGCAGGACGAGGAGGACGCCGGCGCTCGCCAGGGCCTGTCCAGCGGATCTTGCCGGACAGGCCCCGGTCCCGAAGAGGGCTCAGCGCTTGAGAGTGAAGGCGAAGTCGCCGGAGAGCTTGCCATTCAGCCGGACTGCCGAAACAAGGTTCCCCTCCGTGATCAGTCGCTCGACCTCGGCCCGCGAAAGACCGCAACCTTCAGCGATCAGTCGCACCGGCCGGACAGGGATCCGCGCCGCAAAGCGGACCGAGATGTCGATCACCTCGCGGTCCAGGTGATCCGATCCGCCGGTGTCGAGGCGCCATGCGTTGTCCCAGTCGAGGGCGATGCGGTTACGGCGCCGCACGACCGGATCCTGGAGCAGCTCGGCTGCCAGGCCAGGGTCGTTGTCATGCATCCGGTCCAGCAGCTCAGGTCGCACGGAGCGCACGTTCATCCGCTCCAGGACCGTGAGCTTCGCCGTGTCCCCGCAGGCGGTACAGAGCACGAGGAGCCAGGCGTCGAGGAGCTTGTGGTTTGCGTTGATGCGAAATTTGCCGTTTGCCCGGAAGCGCTCGGACGCGCACGAG
The DNA here is from genome assembly GCF_053611185.1 of Streptomyces sp. NPDC054834. NCBI lineage: Bacteria > Bacillati > Actinomycetota > Actinomycetes > Kitasatosporales > Streptomycetaceae > Streptomyces > Streptomyces sp. NPDC054834. The sequence goes on from NZ_JBSGZV010000005.1 coordinate 29,896, forward strand.
TGGCAACGGCGGAGAACGGTCGGCAGGCAGGTGGGCATGACCACCCAGCTATTGAGCACAGAAGTACACCGGTTTCAGTGAGAAGTCCGCAGCAAAAAGGAGCGCGGCGCACATGCGCGACGCGCGACAAATCAGCGCTCGGGAGGTCTCACAGGGTGTACAACGGGCACGTCCTTGCCTGGGCGACTTGGTTCGGCAGCACGGTAGTGGCGCACAGCGGCGCTGATCCACTGGTTTTCGAGCACCTCACCGCTGCGCCCGGGGTGTCAGTGCCGTCGTCCACCGTCACGGGTATGACTTCCTCCCGTACGTCCTCGACCTGGTGGCTGCTGGAGGCCACCGGCCAAGCCGCGCACTGCGACAACCCTGCCTGGGAAGGGCAGCGGCAACTCCCCCGCTCCGTGCTGCGGCACACCTGTGCCTCGATCATGCTGGAGGCGGGAGAGTCCGTGGTGACCGTGGCACGGTGGCTCGGGCACTCCTCACCGGCGATCACACTCGGTTACTATGCTCACTTCATGCCGGAGGCCGGAGGCTGGAAGCAAGGGGCGGACGGCCATTGACGGGCTGGCACACCTCAGAGGGCGACCATGGATTGCAAGGTCAATGAGCCGGGTGGCTTGAGGAAATGCTGAGAGCTGTCACTGCGACCCGCTACATCGCACCCCTCCGGGCAGGTGGCTCCGTCCCCGGAGTCGTAGAGGCCGACGACCTCGGCACGTACGTCGTGAAGTTCACCGGCTCCGCGCAGGGCCGCAAGGCGCTGGTCGCCGAGGTGATCGTGGGCGAACTCGCCCGTGCGCTCGGTCTGCGCTTCCCCGAACTGGTCCTGGTGCACTTCGACCCGGCGATCGCCGCCCACGAGCCCCACCAGGAGGTACGGGAGCTGCACGGCGCCAGCGCCGGCGTCAATCTCGGCATGGACCACCTGCCGGGAGCCAAGGACTTCACCCCGGAGGTCGCCGAGATCTTCCCGGTGGACCCGCTCGAGGCGGGCAGGATCGTCTGGCTCGACGCCCTGACCGTGAACGTCGACCGCACGGTCCACAGCTCGAACCTGATGGTCTGGCCCACTTTCGGGACGGTCCCGCCGCGCCTGTGGCTCATCGACCACGGCGCCGCCCTGGTCTTCCACCACCGCTGGGACGCGTCCGACCCCGCGAAGGCGTACGACTTCCGTCATCACGCGCTCGGCCACTACACCCCCGACGTCCGGGCCGCCGACGCCGAGCTGGCCGGGAAGGTCACCCGGGAGCTGCTGCGGGACATCGTGGCCGAGGTCCCGGACGCCTGGCTGGCCGGCGAGGAGGGCTTCGCCACGCCGGACGACATCCGCGGGGCGTACGTGGACTACCTCCACGCGCGCGTGCGGGCCTCCGAGGCCTGGCTGCCCACCGATTTCCCCAGCCGGGAGGAACTCGCCGCCGAGGAGGCCCGGCGCGCGGCGCGGACACAGCAGGGCCGGCCGAACTGGCTCAAGCGGGTCCCCGACCTGCACGGCAAGCCGGCCGCGGAACAGGATTGGTCGGTGCACCTGCAATGAGCCACCGTGTCGAGATCGAGTACTGCACCCAGTGCCGCTGGCTGCCCCGTGCGGCCTGGCTGGCGCAGGAGCTGCTGACGACCTTCGAGGACGAGCTGACCGAGCTGTCCCTGAAGCCCGGCAAGGGCGGGGTCTTCACGGTCCGCGTCGGCGACGAGGTGGTGTGGGACCGCCGGGAGCAGGGCTTCCCGGAGCCGACGGCGGTGAAGCGGGCCGTACGCGACCGAGTGGCCCCGGGCAGGTCCCTGGGCCACTCGGACACGCCCGCGTGAGAGTCAGCCCTTGAGCTGCTCGTACGCCGGCAGCGTCAGGAAGTCCGCGTAGTCCTCGTCGAGGGCGACCTTCAGCAGCAGGTCGTGGGCCTGCTGCCAGTGCCCGGCCGCGAAGGCCTCCTCGCCGATCTCCTTCCGGATGCCGTCCAGTTCCGCAGCGGCCACCTGCCGCGCCAGCTCCGGGGTGGCCTTCATCGTGGTCCCGTCGTGCTCGAACTCGACGCCCGCGTTGATCCACTGCCAGATCTGCGAGCGGGAGATCTCGGCGGTGGCCGCGTCCTCCATCAGGTTGAAGATGGCGACCGCGCCGAGGCCGCGCAGCCACGCCTCGATGTAACGGATGCCCACCTGGACGGCGTTGACGAGCCCGTCGTACGTGGGCCGGGCGTCGAGGGAGTCGATCGCGATCAGGTCGGCGGCCGTCACGTGGACGTCCTCGCGCAGACGGTCCTTCTGGTTCGGCCTGTCGCCGAGCACCCGGTCGAAGGACTCCATGGCGATCGGCACCAGGTCGGGGTGGGCGACCCAGGAGCCGTCGAAACCGTCGTTCGCCTCACGGTCCTTGTCGGCGCGGACCTTCTCGAAGGCGACCTTGTTGACCTCCGCGTCCCGGCGCGAGGGGATGAACGCCGCCATGCCGCCGATCGCGTGCGCGCCGCGCTTGTGGCAGGTACGGACGAGGAGTTCGGTGTACGCCCGCATGAACGGGGCGGTCATCGTGACCGAGTTGCGGTCCGGCAGGACGAACTTCGCGCCGCCGTCACGGAAGTTCTTGACGATGGAGAACAGGTAGTCCCAGCGGCCGGCGTTCAGCCCGGAGGCGTGGTCGCGGAGTTCGTAGAGGATCTCCTCCATCTCGTACGCGGCCGTGATCGTCTCGATCAGGACGGTGGCGCGGACGGTGCCCTGCGGTAGGCCGATGTAGTCCTGCGCGAAGACGAACACCTCGTTCCAGAGGCGGGCCTCGAGGTGCGACTCGGTCTTCGGCAGGTAGAAGTACGGGCCCTTGCCGAGGTCGAGGAGGCGCTGGGCGTTGTGGAAGAAGTACAGGCCGAAGTCGACGAGGGCGCCCGGGACCTGGCGGCCGTCGGCGTCGACGAGGTGACGCTCGTTCAGATGCCAGCCGCGGGGGCGCATGACGACGGTCGCCAGTTCCTCGTCCGGGCGCAGGGCGTACGACTTGCCGGAGGCCGGGTCGGTGAAGTCGATGTTCCGGGTGTAGGCGTCGACCAGATTGAGCTGGCCGAGGACCACGTTCTCCCAGGTGGGCGCGGAGGCGTCCTCGAAGTCGGCGAGCCAGATGCGGGCGCCCGAGTTGAGCGCGTTGATGGTCATCTTGCGGTCGGTGGGGCCGGTGATCTCCACCCGGCGGTCGTTCAGGGCGGCCGGGGCCCGGGCCACCCGCCAGGAGTCGTCGGCGCGGATCGCGGCCGTCTCGGGGAGGAAGTCGAGCGTGCAGGTGCGGGCGATCTCGGCGCGGCGCTCGGCACGGCGGACGAGGAGTTCGTCACGGCGCGGGGTGAACCGCCGGTGCAGCTCGGCCACGAAGGCGAGCGCCGCGTCGGTCAGGACCTCCTCCTGCCGGGGCAGGGGCTCGGCGTCGACGATGGCCAGCGGAGACGGCGCTGGTGCGGACATGAGCTGTCACTTCCTTCAGCGGTGGCACCGGGTGTCAGTGGATACTAGTTTCCTCATCGTGGAACTTCAATGGTTTGTTGATGTTGAGGCCACCCCTCTATTCAAGGTGCGCGAGGTCGGCCTCGGTGTCGATGTCGTAGGGCCGTGCCACGTCCCCGCACTCGACGAGCGTGATCGCCCCGGCGTTCTCCCTCAGATACGCGCGTGCCCCCCGGTCCCCCGTCGCAGTCGCCGCGATACCCGCCCAGTGGGCCGCGCCGAGCAGCACGGGGTGGCCGCGCACCCCGTCGTAGGCCGCCGAGACCAGGGACCGCTCGTCCCGGTACGCGGCGAGCACCCGCGCCACCGCCTCCGGCCCGATGCCCGGCTGGTCGACGAGCGAGACCAGCGCGGCCCGGGCGCCGGTGCCGGCCAGCGAGTCCAGCCCCGCCCGCAGCGATGTGCCCATGCCCGCTTCCCACCCCGGGTTGTCGACGAGCACGCATCCGGCCAGCCGCGCCCGCTCCCGTACGACGTCCGCGCCGGCCCCGAGGACCACGTGCACCCGCTCGCAGCCGGCCGCGCGCAGTACCCCGGCCGTGTGCTCCACCAGGGGTCGGCCGCGGTGTTCGAGCAGTGCCTTGGGCCGTCCGCCGAGCCGTCTTCCGCCCCCCGCGGCGAGGAGCAGCCCGGCGATCCGGTGCTGGTTGTCCGTCATGCGTCCTGCATACCCGACGCCGGGGGGAGCGGCCGGTCTCCGCGGGCTGAATTTCCGTCCGCACGCTGGCGCACCCCGCACCGGGTGGCGTTTACTGGCCCGCGTCCCCGACGCCCGGCCAGTGCCATGGGGGGCGTGCGCCGGGGGGAGACGGGGAGCGTGGGCGCACGACGGAGCGTGAGGGGGAGGGCTGTGTTGCGGAGCTTGGGGCAGAGGCCGGTGACCGGCAGCGACGAGGATTCGAGGGTGGCGGAACTGCGGACCGCGGTGTCCCGCCTGCGCCGGGAACTGGCCGCGCATCCCGCGGAGTTCCCCGACCGGGGGATCGCCGAGGACGAACTCGCCGCGATGGCCGCGATGACGTCCGGCGGAATCCCCGAGATACCGCGGCTGCGCCGCTCCCTTTTACTGATCGCGAGCGCGATCGGCTCCGTCAGCGCCCTCTCGCGGGGCCTGTCGGACGTCCGTGACGCCGTGGACCTGTTCGGCGAGCCGCCGCGCGGCTGACGCCCGGTTCCGGTGCCGGGCACCGGCTCAGGACGACAGCGCCTGGGACAGTTCCGCCGCCGCCTGCTGAAGAACCGGCACGATCCGCTCCGTGGCCGTCTCGGTGACCCGCCCGGCCGGGCCGGAGATCGAGATGGCGGTGGCGGTGGGGGAGTCCGGGACGGACACCGCGAGGCAGCGGACTCCTATCTCCTGCTCGTTGTCGTCGACCGCGTAGCCCTGGCGGCGCACGTCCGCCAGGGCCGCCAGGAAGCCCTCCGGTGTGGTGATCGTCTTCTCGGTCGCGGCCGGCATGCCGGTGCGGGCCAGCAGGGCGCGCACCTCCTCGTCCGGGGTGGTGGCGAGCAGGGCCTTGCCCACGCCGGTGGAGTGCGGCAGGACGCGCCGGCCGACCTCGGTGAACATGCGCATGGAGTGCTTGGACGGCACCTGCGCCACGTACACGACCTCGTCCCCGTCGAGCAGTGCCATGTTCGCCGTCTCGCCGGTCTCCTCGACCAGGCGGGCGAGGTAGGGGCGGGCCCAGGTGCCGAGCAGCCGGGAGGCCGACTCGCCCAGGCGGATCAGGCGCGGGCCGAGGGCGTAGCGCCGGTTGGGCTGCTGGCGTACGTATCCGCAGGCCACGAGCGTGCGCATCAGGCGGTGGATGGTGGGCAGCGGCAGCCCGCTGCTCGCCGAGAGCTCACTGAGGCCGACCTCGCCGCCCGCGTCCGCCATCCGCTCGAGCAGATCGAAGGCGCGCTCGAGGGACTGGACCCCACCGCCGCCCGCGGACCGGGCGGACTCGGTGGTGCTGGCGCGGGACGTCGGCACGGCGCGTTCCTTTCGAACGGTATTCTGTTATTTGGAAGCTTAATTCCGCTGTGCGGAAAAGTCTAGACAGGGCGGGTTGGGGTGCCGGGAAGCAGTGTGCCTCTTGACTCCTGCGTAGGGGGAGTGAAGACTCCTTCAACAGAACGTTGAAGTCCGTTACGTGGATGTAAATCCCGTTTCCCGGGAGTGAACGGCGACCGAGAGGGGTCCGGGGTGTCCGAGGCTGAACTGGTGCTGCGCTCGACGCGGGTCATCACCCCGGAAGGGACCCGTGCGGCCTCGGTCGCGGTGTCCTCCGGGACGATCACGGCCGTCCTGCCGTACGACGAGCCCGTACCCGAGGGCGCCCGCCTGGAGGACCTCGGAGACCACGTCCTGCTGCCCGGCCTGGTCGACACCCACGTCCACGTCAACGACCCCGGCCGCACCGAGTGGGAGGGCTTCTGGACCGCCACGCGCGCGGCGGCGGCCGGCGGCATCACCACCCTCGTCGACATGCCGCTCAACTCCCTTCCGCCGACCACGACGGTCGGCCACCTCCGCACCAAGCGGGAGGCCGCCGCCGGCAAGGCCCACACCGACGTCGGCTTCTGGGGCGGCGCCCTGCCCGACAACGTCAAGGACCTGCGCCCGCTGCACGAGGCCGGCGTCTTCGGCTTCAAGGCGTTTCTGTCCCCGTCCGGAGTGGACGAGTTCCCGCACCTCGACCAGGAGAGGCTGGCCCGGTCCCTGGCCGAGATCGCCGGCTTCGGCGGCCTGCTGATCGTGCACGCCGAGGACCCGCACCACCTGGACGCGGCCCCCCAACAGGGCGGCCCCCGCTACGCCGACTTCCTCGCCTCCCGGCCGCGCCACGCCGAGGACACGGCCATCGCGAGCCTGATCGCCCAGGCCAGGCGCCTGCACGCGCGCGTGCACGTGCTGCACCTGTCCTCCAGCGACGCGCTGCCGCTGATCGCCGCAGCGAAGGCGGACGGTGTCAGCGTCACGGTCGAGACCTGCCCTCACTACCTCACCCTGACCGCCGAGGAAGTCCCGGACGGCGCGAGCGAGTTCAAGTGCTGCCCGCCCATCCGCGAGGCCGCCAACCAGGACCTGCTGTGGCAGGCGCTGGCCGACGGCACCATCGACTGCGTGGTGACCGACCACTCGCCCTCCACCGCCGACCTCAAGACCGACGACTTCGCCACCGCCTGGGGCGGCATCTCCGGCCTCCAGCTGAGCCTGGCCGCCGTGTGGACCGAGGCCCGCAGGCGCGGGCACGGCCTCGAGGACGTGGTCCGCTGGATGTCGGCGCGCACGGCGGAACTGGTCGGCCTCGACCGCAAGGGCGCCATCGCACCGGGCCGCGACGCCGACTTCGCGGTCCTCGCTCCGGACGAGACGTTCACCGTGGACCCGGCGGCGCTCCAGCACCGCAACCGGGTCACGGCGTACGCGGGCCGCACCCTCACCGGCGTCGTGAAGTCCACCTGGCTGCGCGGCCAACGCATCGTGGCGGACGGCGAGTTCACCGAGCCGAAGGGCCGCCTGCTCACCCGGACCCCCTGACCCCCGCCTCCGCACCCGCAGCGGCCGAGACCCGAAAGGAACCCCTGATCGACGTGACGGCGATTCCGCACTTCACCGGTGACGCGAACCCCTACGGAGGCGGTGACCCGTACGCGGACTACCGCACCGCGGACTTCCCCTTCACCCACCACGCCGACCTCGCCGACCGGCGGCTCGGCGCGGGTGTCATCGCCGCCAACGACGAGTTCTTCGCCGAGCGCGAGAACCTGCTGGTCCCCGGGCGGGCCGAGTTCGACCCGGAGCGCTTCGGGCACAAGGGCAAGATCATGGACGGCTGGGAGACCCGCCGCCGGCGCGGCGCCTCGGCCGAGCACCCCTGGCCCACGGCGGAGGACCACGACTGGGCGCTGGTCCGCCTCGGCGCGCCGGGCGTGATCCGGGGCATCGTCGTCGACACCGCCCACTTCCGTGGCAACCACCCGCAGGCGGTGTCGATCGAGGGCGCCTCGGTGCCGGGCTCCCCGTCCCCCGAGGAGCTCCTGTCCGGCGACGTGAAGTGGACGACGCTGGTCCCGCGCACGCCGGTCGGCGGCCATGCGGCGAACGGTTTCTCCGTATCGGTGGAGCAGCGCATCACCCACCTGCGGGTCAACCAGCACCCCGACGGCGGCATCGCGCGCCTGCGCGTGTACGGCGAGGTCGTCCCGGACCCACGGTGGCTGGAGGTCCTCGGCACCTTCGACGTGGTCGCCCTGGAGAACGGGGGCCGGGTCGAGGACGCCTCCGACCGCTTCTACTCCCCGGCCGCCAACACCATCCAGCCGGGCCGCTCCCGCAAGATGGACGACGGCTGGGAGACCCGCCGTCGCCGCGACCGCGGCCACGACTGGATCCGCTACCGGCTGACCGCCCAGGCGCAGGTCAGGGCCCTGGAGATCGACACGGCGTACCTCAAGGGCAACAGCGCCGGCTGGGCATCGGTGTCCCTGAAGGACGGCGAGGACGGCGAGTGGCGGGAACTCCTGCCCCGCACCCGCCTCCAGCCCGACACCGACCACCGCTTCGCCCTCCCGGCCCCCGCCGTCGGCACGCACGCGCGCGTGGACATATTCCCGGACGGAGGCATCTCCCGCCTGCGGCTGTTCGGCTCACTGACGGAGGCGGGAGCGGCGGAGCTGGCGGTACGTCACCGGGAGCTGGGCGGCTGAAGTCGGCCCAGGCAATGCCGGCCCGTCCGGCGTTTGAGGACGAGGCCCCTTCAGGGCCGAAGCGGGGGTCTGGGGGCGGCAGCCCCCAGGGACGGGAAGGGAAGGGGTGGCGGGGGCGAAACAACCCCACCACCCCTCACGCCGCGAACCCCCCGTCCACGGAGAACTCCGCCCCCGTCACATAGGTGGCCCCCGCCAGATACGCGACCATCGCCGCCACCTCGTCGGCCGTCCCGTACCGCCCCAGCGCCGTCATCCCCGCCTGGCCCGCCGCGGACGGCCCGTCCGCCGGGTTCATGTCGGTGTCGATCGGCCCCGGATGGATGATGTTGGCCGTGATCCCGCGGTCACCGAGCTCCCGCGCCAGCGCCTTGGTCAGCCCGATCAGGGCCGACTTGCTCATCGCGTACAGCGTCCCGCCGGGCCCCGGCACCAGTTGCGTCATGCACGACCCGATCGTGATGATCCGGCCCCCGGCGGCCATGCGCGCGGCAGCCGCCCGGGAGGTCAGGAACACCCCGCGCACGTTGACGGCCAGCACCCGGTCCACGTCGGCGAGCGACAGGCCGTCCAGCGGGCCGAGCACGCCCACGCCCACGTTGTTCACCAGCACGTCCGGCACGCCCAGCTCCCGCGCCGTGCGTTCCACCGCGCCCGCCGCCTCCTCCGCGTCCGCCGAGTCCGCGCGCAGGGCCAGCGCACGGCGCCCCAGCGCCTCGACGGCCCGTACGACGTCCGCGGCCGCCTCCTTGCCGTTCACGTACGTCAGGGCGACGTCCGCGCCCTCCCGGGCGAGCCGCAGCGCCGTCGCCGCCCCGATACCGCGGCTGCCGCCGGTCACCAGGGCGACCTTGCCTTCGAGAGATCCTTCGAGAGATCCATTGGTTGTGGTCATGGGTCCATCCCAGCGGCCCCGGCGGGCGACCGCTGGCGGCGAACGGACACCGATGTCGGGCCGGCCGGAACTCTTCACTCCATCTCCCGCGTTCTCCCCCCGTGACCCTTCAGCAAGAAATCGTCGGCAACGCCATGCAGATGGCGGTCGTCAACCTCAGCCCCGGCCAGACCGTGTACTGCGAGGCGGGGAAGTTCCTGTTCAAAACGACGAACGTGACCATGGAGACCCGCCTGAGCGGACCGTCGAACAACGGCGGCCGGTCCCAGAACGGCGGTGGCGGTAACGGCGGCATGGGCGGCATGCTGCGCCAGGCCATGGGCACCGCCATGCAGGTCGGCCAGCGCATGCTGGCCGGCGAGTCGCTGGCGTTCCAGTACTTCACCGCCCAGGGCGGCCAGGGCACCGTGGGCTTCGCGGGCGTGCTGCCCGGCGAGATGCGCGCCCTGGAACTGGACGGCACGCGCGCGTGGTTCGCGGAGAAGGACGCGTTCGTCGCCGCCGAGTCCACCGTCGACTTCGGCATCGCCTTCCAGGGCGGCCGCACCGGCATGAGCGGCGGCGAGGGCTTCGTCCTGGAGAAGTTCACCGGGTACGGCACGGTGATCATCGCCGGCGCGGGCAACTTCATCGACCTCGACCCGGCCGACTTCGGCGGCCGCATCGAGGTCGACACCGGCTGCGTCGTCGCCTTCGAGGAGGGCATCCAGTACGGCGTCCAGCGCGTCGGCGGCCTCAACCGCCAGGGGGTCATGAACGCCGTCTTCGGCGGCGAGGGCCTGTCCCTGGCCACCCTGGAGGGCAACGGCAGGGTCATCCTTCAGTCCCTCACGATCGAGAGCCTCGCCAACGCCCTGAAGAAGGCCCAGGGCGGCGACAAGCAGGGCCCGACCGGCGGCCTCTTCTCGACCCACGCCGGCTGAACCGATGAGTTGCGGGTGTGCGCGGGGTCTGAGGTGATGACAGCAGACCCCGCACCCGAGAGAAGGCATCCGTCATGGGCAAGCTCGTCTCGACCGTCTTCGTCACCCTCGACGGCGTCTACCAGGCGCCGGGCGGCCCCCAGGAGGACCCCAGCGGCGGCTTCGACCAGGGCGGCTGGAGTTTCCCGTACGGCGACGAGGACTTCGGCCGGTTCATCAACGAGGTCTTCGGCCGCGTCGGCGCCTTCCTGCTGGGCCGCCGTACGTACGAGATCTTCGCCTCCTACTGGCCGAAGATGACCGACCCCGCCGACCCGGTCGCCACGAAGCTCAACGCGCTCCCGAAGTACGTCCCCTCCTCGACCCTGACCTCTCCCGACTGGGCCGGCACCACCGTGATCGACGGCGACCTGGCGAAGGAGGTCACCGCCCTCAAGGAGCGCACGGACGGCGAGCTCCAGGTCCACGGCAGCGGCGCCCTGGTCCAGTCCCTGCTCAGGCTCGACCTCGTCGACACGATCCACCTGCTGACCTTCCCGGTCGTCCTGGGCGCGGGCCGCCGCCTCTTCCCGGAGGGCGCCGTCCCCACCGCCTTCCGGCACACCGGCGGGCGGGTCACCGCAGCGGGCGTCTCCATCCAGTCGTACGACTTCGCCGGGCGCCCCGACTACGGCTCCTACGAACTCCCCGAGAACGCCTAGCCCCCGCCGGACTCGGCGCCCCGCGGGTTAACTTCCCGAAAACTCAACGGACTTGACGGGAAAATCTTCAACTTTGTCATTGACATGCCACTGTCTACGCGCGTCATCATGAGGCCCATGAGATTCCCCCCACGCGTCACCCGCATCGGCGCCTCGGTCGCCCTGCTGTCCGCCCTCTTCGTCGGCGGCACCATCTCCGCCGGCACGGCGGACGCGGCCGCCGACTCCGTCGGCAGCATCTGCTACAGCGACCTGCCCTCGCAGGCGTACACCACCCTGAAGCTCATCGACCAGGGCGGTCCGTTCCCGTACTCGCAGGACGGGGTCGTCTTCTCTAACCGGGAACGCGTCCTGCCCAGCCAGCCGAGCGGCTACTACCACGAGTACACGGTGAAGACCCCCGGTTCCTCCACGCGCGGTGCACGGCGCATCGTCACCGGCGAGGAGAACCAGGAGGACTACTACACCGCGGACCACTACGCCACGTTCGACCTGGTCGACTTCGGCTGCTGAGCCGAGTCGACGGGTCAGAGGGAACGGCGCGACCCGCCGGGGCCCCGGCCGGCGCTCAGCCGGAGCCCCGGCTCTCCGCGGCGGCGAACAACGCGAACGCGAGCACCACGAGCGCGATGCTCGCGTAGACCTCGTAGCCGTCGAGGAACCCGAGCCGCCGCACGAGACCCACGCGCCAGTGGGTGAACTCGTGCACCAGGCCGAGCACGCCCTGCACCAGGGCGATGAATCCGATCAGCTCCAGCACCTGTTTCATGACACGACCCTCGCCCCGCGGCCTTCCCCCACGCATCGGCCGCGGGGCGAGTCGTGCCCGCCGCAGGACGGTGCCGCCGCCGGGGCGGGCCGCCGAAAGTCCACGGTCGCTCGACTTTCGTCGCCGATCCCGCGCACGGGGCGGTCGCCCGTCCCGTGGCCGCATAGATTTGCCGACCGTGAAGTCGTCGATCGCGCAGGTTGAGAAGCCGGCCGGGGCGCCGCCGGCGTTCACGGGCCGCCGTTGGCTGTTCCCGTCCGCCCTGATCCACGAGCTGGACCCGGACGCCGCTACCGCAGGGCGGCGGCCCCGGCGCACCGCGCGCGACTGGCTCGTCGACTTCTGCTGCTTCCTGCTCGCCGTCGCCGTGGGCCTGGCCGCGGCGGACACGCTGCGGCACGACCCCCACACGCCCCACGCGCTCGCCGTCGTCGACCAGTTGCTCGGCGCGCTCGCCTGCGCGGCGCTCTGGCTGCGCCGCAGGTGGCCGGTCGGGCTGGCCGTCGCCATGGTCCCCGGCGGCTTCCTGTCGGACACCGCGGGCGGCGCCGCCATGGTCGCCCTGTTCACCCTCACCGTGCACCGGCCCTTCCGGTACGTGGCCTGGATCGGCGGCATCGACCTCGCGCTCGTCCCGGTCACCTTGTGGCTGCGCCCCGACCCCGACATGCCCTTCGCGGGCATCGTCGCGTTCGCCATGCTGCTCACCCTCTCGGTCATCGGGTGGGGCATGTTCGTCCGCTCCCAACGGCAGCTGATGCTCAGCCTGCGCGACCGCGCCCGCCGCGCGGAGACCGAGGCGCGGCTGCGGGCCGAACAGGCCCAGCGGCTCGCGCGGGAGGTCATCGCCCGCGAGATGCACGACGTGCTGGCCCACCGGCTCACACTGCTCAGCGTGCACGCGGGAGCCCTGGAGTTCCGGCCGGGCGCGCCCCCCGAGGAGATCGCCCGGGCCGCCGGTGTCATCCGGGAGAGCGCGCACGAGGCCCTTCAGGACCTGCGGGAGATCATCGGCGTGCTGCGGGCGGGCGAGCGGGACGACGCGGGCCGGCCCCAGCCGACGCTCGGCGCGCTGGACGCCCTCGTCGCCGAGTCACGCGCGGCGGGCATGCGGGTCACCCTCGACGCCCGCGTCACGGACTCCGCCGCCGTCCCCGCCTCCGTCGGCCGCACCGCCTACCGCATAGCCCAGGAGTGCCTGACCAACGCCCGTAAGCACGCCCCCGGCACGGAGGTCACGGTCACCGTCGCGGGCGCGCCCGGCGACGGCCTGGCGGTCACGGTGCGCAATCCGGCTCCCGGGGCCGAGGTGCCGCCCGTCCCCGGTTCGGGCCAGGGCCTGATCGGTCTGACCGAGCGGGCCACCCTGGCCGGGGGACGGCTGGAGCACGGGGCGACGGGAGGCGGCGGCTTCGAGGTGCGGGCCTGGTTGCCGTGGGCCGGGGCGTGATTACGTAACGCCCATGGCTGCGATCAGACTGCTGCTCGTCGACGACGACCCCCTGGTGCGGGCGGGCCTGTCCTTGATGCTGGGGGGCGCCGACGACATCGAGATCGTGGGGGAGGCCGCCGACGGCGCCGAGGTCGAGGCGCTGGTCGAGCGCACCCGTCCCGACGTCGTCCTGATGGACATCCGCATGCCCTCGGTGGACGGACTGACCGCCACGGAGCGGCTGCGTGCCCGCGAGGACGCCCCGCAGGTCGTCGTCCTCACCACCTTCCACGCCGACGAACAGGTGCTGCGGGCGCTGCGCGCGGGCGCCGCCGGGTTCGTCCTCAAGGACACGCCGCCCGCCGAGATCGTCGAAGCGGTCCGCCGGGTCGCGGCCGGCGACCCGGTGCTGTCGCCCACCGTCACCCGCCAGTTGATGGCGCACGCGGCCGGCTCGGCCGCCGACACCCGGCGCGCACGCGCGCGTGCGCGGCTCGCCGCCCTCAACGACCGCGAACGCGAGGTCGCCGTCGCGGTCGGCCGCGGGCTCGCCAACGCCCAGATCGCCGCCGGGCTCTTCATGAGCGTCGCCACCGTCAAGACCCACGTCTCCCGCATCCTGGCCAAGCTCGATCTGAACAACCGCGTGCAGATCGCCCTGCTGGCCTATGACGCGGGGCTGCTGGACGACGGGGATCAGGCGAGCCAGTCGGTGTAGCGGGTGGGGGCGAGGTGGGCCTCGTTGTCGGTGAGGACGTCACCCTTGACGGCGGCGAACATGCCGGCGGTGGGATCGACGACGACGGTACGGTTGTCGCCCTTGTGGGACAGGGTGATCCGGCCCAGCTCGTCAAGGGCGAAGATCTCGGGGCCGGCGATGTTGCGGATGCCGTTCAGCGGGGCGCCGACGGCGACCTCCGCCACTGCGGCGGCCACGTCCTTGGAGGCGATGGGCTGGATGGGCGTGGCGGGCAGCCGGACGGTGTCGGCGTCAGCGGTCCAGGACAGGACCGCGTCCATGAAGTCCATGAACTGCGTGGCCCGCACGATCGAGTAGGGGATCGGCCCGGCCGCGAGGATCTTCTCCTGGAGCGCCTTGGCCCGGTAGTAGTCCAGCTCCGGCACCTGGTCCGTCCCGACGATCGAGAGGATGACGAAGTGGCTGACGCCGCCCTTGCGGGCCGCGGCCAGGAGGTTGTCCATCGAGGTCTGGAAGAAGGCCGGGGAGGCCTCGTCGAAGGTCGGGGAGTTCGTCAGGTTGACGACGACGTCGGCCCCCGCCACCGCCTCGTCCAGCCCCTGGCCGCTGATGACGTCGACTCCGGTGGACTGCGAGTGCGGCACCGCCTCGTGCCCGGCGGCGTTCAGCTTCTTGACGACCTGCGATCCGACCAGCCCGGTACCGCCGATGACTGCGACCTTCATGTCATGCCCTTCGTCGGGTATATGTCCGAAATATGACATATGAAGGGCCACGTGGGCGCGGCGGCCACCGCGACCGGGCCGCCGCAAGCCTCTGCGGGTCCCGGCGGGCAGCGGGTCAGCCCGACGCCCACTCCCGTTCGCCCGGGATCTCCGCCAGCCGTACCGGCCTCCGCTCCCGGCGGGACAGTTCGCAGGCCTCGGCCACCCGCAGGGCCTGTAGGGCCTCACGGCCGTCGCAGGGGTTGGCGCGCTCGCCGCGGACGACCTCGACGAAGGCGCACAGCTCGGTCTCGTAGGCGGGGCCGAAGCGTTCCAGGAAGCCGGTCCACGGCTTGTCCGCGGCCGGCGGCCCGGTCGGCTCGGTGGACGCGATGGGCGTACGGTCGTCCAGGCCGACCACGATCTGGTCCAGCTCCCCGGCGAGCTCCATGCGGACGTCGTAGCCGGCGCCGTTCAGCCGTGTCGCCGTGGTCGTGGCCAGCGTGCCGTCGTCCAGGGTGAGGAGGGCCGCGCCCGTGTCGACGTCGCCGGCCTCCCGGAACATCGCGGGCCCGGCGTCCGACCCGGTCGCGTACACGTCGACGATCTCCCGCCCCGTCACCCAGCGCAGCGCGTCGAAGTCATGGATCAGCGTGTCCCGGTACAGCCCGCCGGACAGCGGCAGCCAGGCGGCGGAGGGCGGGGACTGGTCGGAGGTCAGCGCCCGTACGGTGTGCAGCCGCCCGAGCCGTCCCGAGCGGATCGCCTCGCGGGCGCCCGCGTAGCCGGTGTCGAAGCGCCGCTGGAATCCCATCTGGAGGACGGTGCCGGCCGCCTCGACCTCGGCCAGCGCGTGCAGCGTGCCCGGCAGGTCCAGGGCGATCGGCTTCTCGCAGAAGACGGGCAGGCCGGAGCGTGCCGCCCGGCCGATCAGCTCGGCGTGGGCCGAGGTGGCCGTCGTGATCACCACGGCGTCGACACCCCACCTGAAGATCTCGTCCACTCCCGGCGCCGCCGTCTCGCCGAGGCGGTGCGCGAGCTCCTGCGCCCGCGCCGGTTCCGTGTCCGTGAGGATCAGGGAACCGACCTCGCGGTGGCGGCTGAGCGTGTTCGCATGAATGGTGCCTATGCGGCCCGTCCCGATGACCCCGATGCGCATGGAAACAAAGTGAGGGCCGACCCCGTACGCTGTCAATGCGTATGTCCGGACAATCGGACTACACAACTTCCCGTCAACCAGCCACGGAGCTACGCTCGGCCCGTGCCGAAACCAGATGTGGACCCCACAGTGCCGCTCGACCTCAGCGTGGACCGGAGTTCGCCGGTGCCGTTGTACTTCCAGCTCTCCCAGCAGCTGGAGGCCGCGATCGAGCACGGCGACCTCACCCCGGGCAGCCTTCTGGGCAATGAGATCGAGCTCGCCGCACGGCTCGGCCTGTCCCGGCCCACCGTCCGCCAGGCCATCCAGTCCCTCGTCGACAAGGGCCTCCTCGTCCGCCGCCGCGGCGTCGGCACGCAGGTCGTGCACAGCCAGGTCAAGCGCCCGCTGGAGCTCAGCAGCCTCTACGACGACCTGGAGGCGGCCGGGCAGCGTCCCGCGACGAAGGTGCTGGTCAACACCGTCGTCCCGGCGTCCGCCGAGGTCGCGGCTGCGCTCGGCGTCGCCGAGGACAGCGACGTGCACCGCATCGAGCGGCTGCGGCTGGCGCACGGGGAGCCGATGGCGTACCTGATCAACTACCTGCCGCCCGGCCTGCTCGACCTGGACACCGCCCAGCTGGAGGCGACCGGCCTGTACCGTCTGATGCGCTCCGCCGGGATCACCCTGCACAGCGCCCGGCAGTCCATCGGCGCCCGGGGTGCCACGGCCGCCGAGGCCGAGCGGCTGGCGGAGACGGAGGGCGCACCGCTGCTCACGATGCAGCGCACCACCTTCGACGACACCGGTCGCGCGGTCGAGTTCGGCGACCACACCTACCGGCCCACGCGCTACTCCTTCGAGTTCCAGCTGCTCGTACGGCCTTGACGCCGGGACGGCCGCATCGGCCACATCGGCTACATGTTCGGACAATGCGACCGAAAGTTCCTCCCCGCCGTGAGGTGTCTGTTCCCTGTGCCCGACAATGGTGCGCTTGGGGCTGGTGAGCCGATCATCGAGCGTGATCACCGGCCCCTTGCGCACGTCGGAGCACAGCCAGCGAACACAGCTGGAGCAACAGCAAGAAGGGCACGGCCTCGTGGCACGGTTTCGGACCTGGGTAGGCATCGCGGTGGCGGGAGCGTTGGGCCTGGCTCTCGCCGGATGCAGCAGTACCGGCGGCAAACGGGCCGAGGACGCCCGCAAGGCCGCCGCCGCCCAGGGCAGGGCGGCGGTGAACACCCCCCGCTGGACCTTCGCGATGATCACGCACTCGGGGGACGGCGACACCTTCTGGGACATCGTGCAGAGCGGCGCCGAGCAGGCCGCCGTCAAGGACAACATCCACTTCCTGTACTCGCACGACGACGAGGCCCAGCAGCAGGCCCAGCTCGTGGACGCCGCGGTCGACAAGAAGGTCGACGGCATCATCGTCACCCTCGCCAAGCCCGACGCCCTGAAGGCGGCGGTGGCCCGCGCCGAGAAGGCCGGCATCCCGGTGGTCACGGTGAACTCCGGTTCCGCTCGGTCCAAGGCCTTCGGCGCGCTCGCCCACATCGGCCAGGACGAGACCGTCGCCGGTGAGGCGGTCGGCGAGGAGCTGAACGAGCGCGGGAGGAAGAAGGCCCTGTGCGTCCTGCACGAGCAGGGCAACGTCGGCCACGAGCAGCGCTGCGCCGGCGTGGCGAAGACCTTCGGCGGCGAGGTGGACAACCTCTACGTCAACGGCACCGACATGCCCGACGTGCAGTCCGCGATCGAGGCCAGGCTCCAGGCCGACAAGGCGATCGACACGGTCGTCACGCTCGGCGCCCCCTACGCCGACACCGCCGTGAAGGCCAAGGGTGACGCGGGCAGCGAGGCGGAGGTCGACACCTTCGACCTCAACGCCAAGGTGGCCGCCGGGCTGAGGGCCGGCACCCTGGGCTTCGCCGTCGACCAGCAGCCCTACCTCCAGGGCTACCAGGCGGTCGACCTGCTGTGGCTGTACAAGTACAACGGCGACGTCCTCGGCGGCGGCAAGCCGGTGCTCACCGGCCCGCAGATCGTCACCAAGGACCAGGCCGCCGTATTGGAGGAGTACACGAAGCGGGGCACCCGATGAGCGCCACCCTCGAGAAGCCGGTTGATGAAAGGATTCTGCAGACCTCTCCGCTGCGGAAGCTGCTCATCCGTCCCGAACTCGGCTCGATCGTCGGCGCCCTCGCCGTCTTCCTCGTCTTCGCCCTGGCCGCCGACGGCTTCGTACGCCCCGCCGGCCTCAGCACCGTCCTGTACGCCTCCTCGACGATCGGCATCATGGCGGTGCCCGTCGCCCTGCTGATGATCGGCGGCGAGTTCGACCTGTCGGCGGGCGTCCTGGTGACCTCCTCGGCGCTGATCTCGTCGATGTTCAGCTACCAGATGACCGCCGACACCTGGGTCGGCGTGGGCGTCTCACTGCTCGCCACCCTCGCGATCGGCGCCTTCAACGGCTTCGTGCTGACCCGCACCAGGCTGCCGAGTTTCATCGTCACCCTCGGCACCTTCCTGATGCTGACCGGCATGAACCTCGGCTTCACCAAACTGATCGACGGCACGGTCTCCACCAAGACGATCGCCGACATGGAGGGCTTCCCCTCCGCCCACGCCGTCTTCGCCTCCACCCTCACGATCGGCGGCGTCGACCTCAAGGTCACCGTCCTGTGGTGGCTCGGCCTCGTCGCCCTCGCCTCCTGGATCCTGCTGCGCACCCGCGCCGGCAACTGGATCTTCGCGGTCGGCGGCAACCAGGACGCGGCCCGCGCGGTCGGCGTCCCGGTCGAGAAGACGAAGATCGGCCTGTACATGGGGGTGGCGGTCGGCGCCTGGATCTCCGGCCAGCACCTGCTCTTCAGCTACGACGCCGTCCAGTCCGGCGAGGGCGTCGGCAACGAGCTGATCTACATCATCGCGGCCGTCATCGGCGGCTGTCTGATCACCGGCGGCTACGGCAGCGCGGTGGGTTCGGCGGTCGGCGCGCTCCTGTTCGGCATGACCAGCAAGGGCATCGTCTTCGCCGAGTGGAACCCCGACTGGTTCAAGTTCTTCCTCGGAGCGATGCTGCTCCTCGCGACCCTGCTCAACGCCTGGGTCCGCAAGCGCACGGAGGCGGCCAAGTGACGCTCGTCCAGCTGACCGACGTCAGCAAGCACTACGGCAACGCGCGCGCCCTCGAAGGTGTCTGTCTGGAGGTCCACGCGGGCGAGATCACCTGTGTCCTCGGCGACAACGGCGCGGGCAAGTCGACGCTGATCAAGATCGTCGCGGGACTGCACCGGCACGACGCCGGCACCCTGCGCATCGAGGGGGAGGAGACGACCCTCTCCTCCCCGCGCGAGGCCCTGGACCGAGGTATCGCCACGGTCTACCAGGACCTGGCGGTGGTCCCCCTCATGCCGGTGTGGCGCAACTTCTTCCTGGGCTCGGAACCCCGCAAGGGCACGGGTCCCTTCAAGCGCCTGGACGTCGACTTCATGCGCCGCACGGCCCGTGCGGAACTGCTCCGCATGGGCATCGACCTGCGCGACGTCGACCAGCCCATCGGTACCCTGTCCGGCGGAGAGCGCCAGTGCGTGGCCATCGCGCGCGCGGTCTACTTCGGCGCGAAGGTACTCGTCCTGGACGAGCCGACGGCGGCACTGGGCGTGAAGCAGTCCGGGGTCGTGCTGAAGTATGTGGCGGCGGCACGGGACGAGGGATTGGGTGTTGTGTTGATCACCCATAATCCTCATCACGCCTACCTCGTGGGCGACCGCTTCGTGCTTCTGAAGCGCGGCACGATGGTGGGCAGCCGCACGCGGGACGAGACAACCCTGGACGAGTTGACCCAGCAGATGGCGGGCGGGACCGATCTGGACGATCTACGTCACGAACTACAGCGGGCCTGAAGGACGCGGCGACCCGCACCCGGCGGTGACCGGCGCCCGGCGACGGCCGCGCACCGTCCTTATCTCCCCCATACGGCACCGTCCCGCGGGGTGAGGCAGAATCGGGGCCGATGAGCACCTACCGCGACCTCACCGCCCCCATCGGCTCCCGCCGGGCCACCGTGCTGCGCACCGTGGGCACACGAGAGCGCCGGTCACTTCTGACCGCGCCCCGCGTGCCCACGGTCGGCATCGACATCGGCGGCACCAAGGTCATGGCGGGCGTCGTGGACGCCGACGGCAACATCCTGGAGAAGGTCCGCACGGAGACCCCGGACAAGTCCAAGAGCCCGAAGGTCGTCGAGGACACCATCGTGGAACTGGTCCTGGACCTGTCCGACCGGCACGACGTGCACGCGGTCGGCATCGGCGCCGCCGGCTGGGTCGACGCCGACCGCAACCGCGTCCTGTTCGCCCCCCACCTGTCCTGGCGGAACGAGCCCCTGCGCGACCGGCTGTCGGGACGGCTGTCCGTCCCGGTCCTCGTGGACAACGACGCGAACACCGCCGCCTGGGCCGAGTGGCGCTTCGGCGCCGGCCGTGGCGAGGACCACCTCGTCATGATCACGCTGGGCACCGGCATCGGCGGCGCGATCCTGGAGGACGGCCAGGTCAAGCGCGGCAAGTACGGCGTCGCCGGTGAGTTCGGGCACATGCAGGTGGTGCCCGGCGGCCACCGCTGCCCGTGCGGCAACCGCGGCTGCTGGGAGCAGTACAGCTCCGGCAACGCGCTGGTCCGCGAGGCACGCGAACTGGCCGCCGCCGACTCCCCGGTCGCCTACGGGATCATCGAGCACGTCAAGGGCAACATCGGCGACATCACCGGTCCGATGATCACCGAACTGGCCCGCGACGGCGACGCCATGTGCGTCGAGCTGCTCCAGGACATCGGCCAGTGGCTCGGCGTCGGCATCGCCAACCTGGCCGCCGCCCTGGACCCGTCCTGCTTCGTCATCGGCGGCGGCGTCAGCGCCGCCGACGACCTGCTGATCGGCCCGGCCCGCGACGCCTTCAAGCGCCATCTCACCGGCCGCGGCTACCGCCCCGAGGCCCGCATCACCCGCGCCCAGCTCGGCCCGGAGGCCGGCATGGTCGGCGCCGCCGACCTGGCCCGCCTGGTCGCCCGCCGCTTCCGGCGCGCCAAGCGGCGCCGGGTGGAACGCTACGAGCGCTACGAGCGCTACGCCGAGGCCCGCCGCACGCAGGACACGGCATGACCGCCTCGCTGCCCCGCCAGGCCGCGCCCCCGGACGAGCAGTCGCACCGTCCGGCCGAGGACCCGCGCCACAAGGCGAAACGCAGGGCGCTCACCCTGCTGATCATCGTGCTGCTCATCGGCGTCCCGGCCGGCTACCTGGTGATCTCCGCCAACCAGAGCCGCAACAGCGGCAAGGACAAGGAGCAGAAGTACTCGGCGACCGGCCTCACCGCGGGCTGGCCGTCGAAGGTGCAGCGCCGCCTCTACCGGGTGCCCGTCCCGCACCCGGCCGACCAGATCGCGTACTACGAGACGAACAACTGGAAGACCAGCCGCCTCTACGTGCAGTTCCGGACCAACAGCGCCGGTCTGGACAGCTTCCTCGAGAGCATGGAGGCCAGCCGGGACGACCTGAAGAAGGGCGACATCAGCATCAGCGCCCGCGACCAGAAGATCACCGGCTGGACCTTCACCGGCCCCGGGCCCTGGTGGGGCCTCACCCACAAGCAGAAGAACCCGGCGCCCACCGAGGACGTGATCGTGAACCTGGCCGACCCGAACTTCCCGATGGTGTACGTCGTCTCCCGCACCGTCCCCTGACGAGGCGGGCGGGGCCCGGCGGTCGCCGGGGCCGGTTGTCAGACCCCGCCCGTAGAGTCGAAAGACGTCTGATCCGACGCACGGGCGGGAGGTGGCAGAACGTATGAGCGGCACGGCTGCGACGGCCGGACGCGCGGGAGGATCCCCCGGGGACGGGGAGGCCGTCCCGATGCGGCTCGCGGCCGTCTACCTGCCCGCACCTCTGCCGCGCGAGGGCCGGATCGTCTTCTGGGACCCCGACGACGGACCGGCCACGCCCGAAGCGGCCCAGGAACCGGCGGGCGTGCGCCGGGACGAGCTGACGGTCGTACGGCGGCACGGCTCGGCAGTGCGCCGCAGGCAGGTGCCGGCCCTGTCCCTGCCGCTCGACAAGGCCCTCCCGCTGCTGGTCCGGGCCCGCCACGACCCCGCCGCCCACCCGGCCACGGCCTGCTGGGGCGCCGCCGCCCTGCACGCGCTCCGGCTCGCCGCCCGCGGCCGTCTGCTGCCCGGGCTCACCCCCGCCGGGCACGACGCCTGGCGCGCCGGCCCCCTGGAGCCCGACGACATCGCCCACCTGCGCGCGGTGGCCGCGGCCCTGCCCGCCGAGGGCCACGCCGTGCCGCTGCCCGGACCGGGCCCGCTGCGGCTGCCCGAGCCGGAGGCGCTGATGCGCTCCTTCCTGGACGCGGTCGCGGACACCCTGCCCCGCACCCCGGCCGCGCCCCACACCTCCGGCAGGCCCTTCGCCGCCCGCGAACCCCAGTCGCTGCCCGACGCCCACGACTGGGCCGCCGAGGTCGCCGCCGGCATGGACGCGGGCGTGCGGATCTCGCTGCGCCTGGACCTGTCCGCGTACGACCTCTTCGACGGGGACGCCGACAGCACGGGGGCGCGCGGCGCGGGCGCGGCTGTCGTCCAGGTGCACAGCCTCGCCGACCCCACCCTGATGGCCGACGCGGCGGCCCTGTGGGCAGGGGAGGCCGACGCCGCGTTCGGGCCACGCGCACGCGTGGACGCGGCTCTCGCGGTGCGCCGCGCCGCCCGGGTGTGGCCGCCGCTGGACCGGCTCGCCGAGCGGGAGGTGCCCGACGTCCTCGCCCTGTCCGAGGACGAGCTCGGCGAACTGCTCGGCGTGGCGGCCGGCAGACTCGCCGCGGCCGGGGTCGCCGTGCACTGGCCGAAGGACCTGGCGCAGGACCTGAGCGCCGCCGCCGTGGTCCGGCCCGCGCCGGGCTCGGCGACCGACGGCACCGGCTTCTTCGAGAGCGAGGAACTCCTCCAGTTCCGCTGGCAGCTGGCGCTCGGCGGCGACCCGCTCACCGAGGGCGAGATGGACGCCCTCGCGGAGGCCCACCGCCCGGTCGTCCGGCTGCGCGACCGCTGGGTGCTCGTCGACCCGGCCCTCGTCCGCAAGGCCCGCAAGCGCGAACTGGGCCTGCTCGACCCCGTCGACGCGCTGTCCGTCGCGCTCACCGGCAGCGCCGAGGTCGACGGCGAGACCGTGCCGGCGGTGCCCGTCGGCGCGCTGGCCGCCCTGCGCGACCGCCTCACGGCCGGGATCCGGCCCAGCGAGCCGCCCACCGGCCTCGACGCCACGCTCCGCGACTACCAGCTGCGCGGCCTGGCCTGGCTCGACCTGATGACCTCCCTCGGCCTCGGCGGCTGCCTCGCCGACGACATGGGCCTGGGCAAGACCATCACGGTGATCGCCCTCCACCTGAAACGGGCCCGCACCGAACCGACCCTCGTGGTCTGCCCCGCTTCCCTGCTGGGCAACTGGCAGCGCGAGATCGCCCGGTTCGCGCCCGGCGTCCCCGTCCGCCGCTTCCACGGCCAGGGCCGCACCCTGGACGGCCTCGACTCGGGCTTCGTCCTCACCACGTACGGCACCATGCGCTCGACGGCGACCCGCCTGGCCGACCAGCCGTGGGGCATGGTCGTCGCCGACGAGGCCCAGCACGTCAAGAACCCGTACTCGGCGACCGCCAAGGCGCTGCGCACCATCCCGGCCCCCGCGCGCGTGGCACTGACCGGCACCCCGGTGGAGAACAACCTCTCCGAGCTGTGGGCCCTGCTCGACTGGACCACCCCCGGACTCCTGGGCCCCCTGAAGGCCTTCCGCGCCCGGCACGCGCGCGCGGTGGAGAACGGCGAGGACGAGGAAGCGGTCCAGCGACTCGCCCGCCTGGTCCGCCCCTTCCTGCTGCGCCGCAAGAAGTCCGACCCCGGCATCGTGCCCGAACTGCCGCCCAAGACCGAGACGGACCACCCCGTCCCCCTCACCCGCGAACAGGCCGCGCTGTACGAGGCGGTGGTGCGCGAGTCGATGCTGGCGATCGAGACCGCGGAGGGCATCGCGCGCCGGGGCCTGGTGCTGAAGCTGCTGGGCGCCCTCAAGCAGATCTGCGACCACCCCGCGCTGTACCTGAAGGAGGAGGCACGCGACGACCGGCTCGCCGCCCGCTCCGGCAAACTCGCGCTCCTGGACGAGCTGTTGGACACCCTGCTCGCCGAGGACGGCTCGGCGCTGGTCTTCACGCAGTACGTCGGCATGGCCCGCCTCATCACCGCCCACCTCGCCGCCCGCGCGGTCCCGGTCGACCTCCTGCACGGCGGCACGCCCGTCCCCGAGCGCGAGCGCATGGTGGACCGCTTCCAGAGCGGTCGGACGCCGGTCCTCGTCCTCTCCCTCAAGGCCGCCGGGACCGGCCTGAACCTCACCCGCGCGGGCCACGTCGTCCACTTCGACCGCTGGTGGAACCCGGCCGTCGAGGAACAGGCCACCGACCGCGCCTACCGCATCGGCCAGACCCAGCCCGTCCAGGTCCACCGCCTGGTCACCGAGGGCACGGTCGAGGACCGCATCGCCGAGATGCTCGCCGCCAAGCGCGCCCTGGCCGACGCGATCCTCGGCTCCGGCGAGTCGGCCCTGACCGAACTGACCGACCGTGAGCTGTCCGACCTGGTGTCGCTGAGGAGGCCGTCGTGACGGGCGGGGACAGGCGCCCGGGGGACGTGGCGCGACGGGCCCTGCGGTTGGCGCTGGACGCCCAGGAACGGGGGAGCGGTCCGCTGGGGAGCGAGGACGGGGCCGTGGCAGCCGAGGGCGGGGGCGGGCCCGTATCCGAGGCCGGGCCCGGGGCCGGCCCCGGGCCGACCGAGGGCCCGGCCGGCCACGAGGAACGGACGCCCGGGCCCGGTGCCCAGGTCGGGGCTGCCCGGGACGAGGAGCCGTCGCCTCGGGGCGCGCCCCCGGAAGAGAAGCAGTCGCCGGAGGACGCGGCCGAGCGGGCCGGCTCGGCGCCCGGGCGCGACGCGCCGAGGCCCGGCGATGCCGCCCGCGCGGCGCTCCGGTCGGCCGTCGCCGCCCGGCGGGGCGCGGGTGCGGCTGCCGAGTGCGGCGCCGGACCGGCCGTGCCTGCCGCGCCGGCGACTCCTCCGCGGGAGCCGGCACCGGACGCCGGGGACCGCCCGGCTCCGGAGGCGGCGGCGAAGAATCGTGGTGCGGTCGAGCCGGGCGGACGCCCGGGAGACATCGCCCGGGAGGCGCTGCGAGCCGCTCGCCGCGCGACTCGCGAGGCGGAGCCCTCGAACGGCACCGAGTCCGCGGGCCGGCCGGCCCCGGCCCGCGGTGACGCACCGCAGCGCGTCGAGCGGCGCAAGGTGGCCCAGGACATGCGGGAGTTCCTCGCGACCGCCTTCCGGATGCCCTCCATGTCGGACGAGCCGAGCGAGACGGCCGACGCCGGTGACCCGCCGCTGCCGACGACCGTACCCGGCCCGCCGGACCGTTCGCCCACCGCGGCCGCGCCCCCGGACACCCCGGCACCGCCCACCCCGCCCCCCTCGAAGACGGCACCGCCCCCGACCGCGCCCCTCCCGACCGTCCCCCACACCATGGCCACCCCCCACCGCGACCACGACCTGCGCCGTACCTTCCCCGCCTGCCCGGCCCGCCCGTCGCAAGAGGCCCGGTTCGCCGAGACGTGGTGGGGCAATGCCTGGGTCGGCGCGCTGGAGCAGGGTGCGCTGGACGTGAAGCGGCTGGCGCGCGGGCGGGGCTACGCCGAGCAGGGGCACGTGGACGCGATCACCGTGACGCCCGGGCTCGTGCTGGCATACGTGCGCGGCAGCCGCCCCCGGCCGTACCGCGTCCAGGTGCGGCTGCGCACGCTGGAGGAGGCCGACTGGGAGCGGTTCCTGGACGCGGCCGCCGACCGGCCGGGACACATCGCCGCCCTGCTCGACAAGGAGCTGCCCCACTCCCTCGCCGACTGCGGGGTCCCCCTGCTGCCCGGCCCCGGCGACCTGGCGCCCCGGTGCAGCTGCCCCGACTCCGGTCACCCCTGCAAGCACGCGGCGGCCCTGTGCTACCAGACGGCCCGTCTGCTCGACGCCGACCCCTTCGTGCTGCTCCTGCTGCGCGGCCGCGGCGAGCGCGACCTGCTGGACGCGCTGTCCCGCCGCAGCGCCGCCCGCGCGGCCCGCGCCGCCCAGGAACGGCAGCCGGCGCCCCCGCCCGGCGTCCGCGCCACCGACGCCCTCGCCCCACGCGGCCTGCCGCCGCTCCCGCCGCCGTTGCCCGCACCCCCGCACCCCCAGCAGCCCCCGGTGTACCCGGCGGCGCCGGGCGGCCCCGACCCCTTCGCGCTGGACCAGCTGGCGACCGACGCCGCGGCCCGTGCCCACATCCTGCTGACCACCGGCCGTGACCCGGTCGGCGAACTCACCCTCTGGCAGGACGCGGTGCGCCAGGCCGCGGCCCGCCCCGGTTCCGGGCTGACCGCCGGCACCCGGGCGCTCTACGCCGCGCTGGCCGCCGCCGCGGGCCGCACCCCGGCCGAACTGGCGCCCGCGGTCGCCGCCTGGCGGCAGGGCGGGCTGGAGGGGCTCACCGTCCTCGAGGAGCCCTGGGACCCGCCGGCGGGCCGCTTCGACCGGGCCCGCCCACTCCTGCTGGCTGCCGACCTTCCGGCCTTCCGCCCCTGGCGCAACCGTCTCACCCACCCCCGGGGACACGTCCAGCTCCGGCTCGGCCGCGACGGCTTGTGGTACGCCTACGAGTCGGAGCCGGACCACGACGACTGGTGGCCGCGCGGCACGCCCGATCCGGATCCGGTCGGCGCGCTGACGGGCCTGGGCACCCCCGGTGAGGCGTGAGGTGAGCCGGCCGCGGCGGGACGTCCGCCGCGTCCGGTTCAGGCGGCCGCGGCGACGCCGATGCCGATGGCGATGAACAGCCAGCCGGTCGTCAGTTCCCAGCGGTGGCGGATCTTCGGGCGGGCGAGCAGCTCGCGCAGCCGTGCGGCGACGGCGACCAGGGCGAACCAGTAGGCGACGCCGATCAGAACGTCGAGGATGCCGAGGAAGAAGATCTGCTGTGCCGTGGAGCCGCCGCCGTGGACGAACTGCGGCAGGATGCTGAGGAAGAACAGCGCCGCCTTCGGGTTGAGCACGTTGGTGAGGAAGCCCTGGGTGAAACCGGACCGCCACCGGCCGTGGCCCGGTCCGCCCTCCGCCTCACTCGGCGGCGTGGCGACATCCTCCGGATCGTCGCTCACCTCGCGTCCGGCGCGCCGCTCGCGGGCGGCCCGCCGGGCGGCCAGCACCGCACGGATCCCCAAGTAGACGAGGTAGGCCGCGCCCAGCAGCTTGATGGCGTCGTAGACCACCGGGGAGCGGGCGGCGATCAGCGACAGCCCCAGGGCGGCGGCGAGCATGTGCACGCACAGCCCACTCTGGGCGCCCAGCGCCGCGGCCCGCCCCTTGGCGGGATGCTCGGTGGCCGATCTGATCACCACGAGGAAGTCCGGGCCGGGGACCACGTAGGCCACCAGTACCACACCGAGGAAGCCGACGAGGTCGACCGACATCCGCTCTCCCTTTCGCTGGCCCTGTGGCCTGCTCTTGGTCCAGGGATCGTTCGTCAAGGGGCTGGTGCCCGGCCCGCTCAGGCCGCGAGCGTCCGCCGGCCGGCCACGGAGGCGACGGCCTCGTCGAGTATCCCAAGCCCGTCGGCCAGTTGCTCGTCCGCCACAGTCAGCGGCGGCAGGACCTTGGCCACCTCGTCATGGGGCCCGGCCGTCTCCAGCAGCAGACCGCGCCGGTACGCGGCGTCGCACACCTCGCGGGCCGCGCCCGGACGGTCGAAGGACAGGCCCCACACCAGACCGCGCCCGCGCGGGGCGGGCAGCCCGTACCGGCGGGCGGTCCCGGCGAGGGCACGACCCACGCGTTCACCCAGTGCGGTGGTCCGGGCCTCCAGTGCGCCGTCGGACCAGAACACCTCCAGCGCGCGGGCGCCGGTGACGAACGCGGGGTTGTAGCCGCGGAAGGTGCCGTTGTGCTCGCCCGGCTTCCATACGTCGTACTCGGGGCGCATCAGCGTCAGGGCCATGGGCGTCCCGTACCCGCTGATGGACTTGGACAGGCAGACGATGTCAGGGACGATTCCGGCCGATTCGAAGGAGAAGAACGGTCCGGTGCGCCCGCAGCCCATCTGGATGTCATCCACCACGACCAGCGTGCCGTGCTCCCGCGCCCATGAGACCAGGGCGCGGAGCCACGCCGGGCGAGCGGGGTTGACCCCGCCTTCGCCCTGGACGGTCTCCACCACCACGGCCGCGAGCGGTCCGTGCTCGGCGGCGTCGTCCAGCGACCGGGCCAGCCGCGCCACCGACCGCTCGTCGTCGTCCGCGGGGTCGTCGAAGGGCACCGGGACGGTGTGCGGCAGCGGCACCCCAGCCCCGGCGCGCTTCACCGGGTTGGCGGTGACCGCCAGTGCCCCGAGCGTCATGCCGTGGAAACCGCGCCGGAAGTAGGCGACGGTGTGCCGCCCGGTGACCTTCCGGGCGAGCTTGAGCGCGGCCTCGACGGCGTTGGTGCCGCCGGGCCCGGGGAACTGGACGCGGTGGTCGAGACCGCGCGGCGCGAGCACCAGGTCCCGCAACCGCTCCAGGAAGACGCGCTTGGCCGCGGTGTGCATGTCGAGTCCGTGCGTGACACCGTCACCGGACAGGTAGTCCAGCAGCGCGGTCTTCAGGCGTGGCGGATTGTGGCCGTAGTTGAGCGCGCCGGCGCCGGCGAAGAAGTCGATGAAGGACCGTCCGGACTCGTCGTGCAGCACGGCGCCGCGTCCGGTGGTGAACACGGTGGGCCAGGCCCGGCTGTAACTGCGGACCTCTGATTCCATGGTGGAGAAGACGCTCATGCTCATCCCTGTCAGGTGTGGGTACGGGTCGGATCAGCGGGCCACGGCGTGCTGGTGACGCTGGTAGAGCACCAGGGCGCGGGCGGCGGGGTCCTGCGCGGTCCACAGGGCCCGGCCGATCAGCAGGGTGTGGTCGAGCGCGGTGGGCGCCTGGTCGAGCCGGCACACCACGGTGGCGGCCGTTCCCTCCAGGGCCGGACAGCCCGCCACGTCCCGGTGGGGGACACCCTCGAAACGCTCCGAGGTCGGCAGCCGGGCGAAGCGGTGCACCAGCTCCCGCTGCTGCCAGCTGAGGATGTTCACCGCGAAGCCGCCGTGGGCACGGGCGTGCCCCACGGTGCGGCCGTTGCTGGCGAGCGAGACGAGTACCGAGGGTGGCTCGGTGGACAGGGAGAGCACCGCGGTCGCAGTGCAGCCGACCGGGCCGTCGGGGCTGCCGGTGGTGACGACGGCGACGCCGGTGGCGAGCTGTGCCATGGCGGAGCAGAACTCCTCATGGCCGGGCAGCGCGATGCGGGTGGTGGGCGCGGTCACCGGGTTCCTTCCGGTTGGGGGGCGCGGCGGGCGGCGGTTGCGGTCCGGTCCGCGGGGACGGGGCGGGATGCGCGGGG
The DNA here is from genome assembly GCF_053611185.1 of Streptomyces sp. NPDC054834. Taxonomy (NCBI): domain Bacteria; kingdom Bacillati; phylum Actinomycetota; class Actinomycetes; order Kitasatosporales; family Streptomycetaceae; genus Streptomyces; species Streptomyces sp. NPDC054834. The sequence goes on from NZ_JBSGZV010000005.1 coordinate 58,896, forward strand.
CGCGGCCGGGCGGGCCGTGTCCAGGGCGGCGAGGACGGCGTTGCGGTCGGTCTTTCCGTTGAGGTTGAGCGGCAGCTCCGGCAGGCGCAGCAGGGTGCGGGGCACCATGTAGGCGGGCAGCCGCCCGTGCAGGGCCGCGAGCAGCGGCGCCGGATCGGGCGCGTCGCCGGTGTAGACCGCCTCCAGGACGGGAGTGGACCGCTCGGTGCGGGCCACGACGACGGCGTCGACGACGCCGGGGCGCGAACGTAACGCGTGCTCGATCTCGCCCAGTTCGACCCGGTATCCGCTGATCTTGATCTGGTTGTCGAGGCGTCCCAGGTGGACGAGACCGTCCTCACCCCGTGCCACCCGGTCCCCGGTCCGGTACCAGTGGGCCTCGGTCAGCGGCCCGCCCTCGTAGGGGGTGAGGCCCGTGTCCGGCTCACCGGAGGCGAACCGTCCCGGGTCGTCCGCCGGGTCCAGGTAGCCGGGGAACCGCTGAGGGCCGCGCACCAGGAGCTCTCCCTCGTCGGCGGGGCGCATCCGCTCGTCGACCACCAGGGTCTCGGCGCCGGGGTGGGCGGTGCCGATGGGCAGGGTGCCGTTGGTGGTGCGCGGCCAGTGGGCCGGGTCGGCGGGGAGGCGGTAACCGGTGCAGGTGACGGTCAGTTCCGTGGGGCCGTAGAGGTTCTCCAGGCGCGCCCCGGGGGCGGCCGCGGCGAAGGACCGGGCTTGCTGCACGGTGAGCGGCTCCCCGGCGAAGGCGGCGTAGCACAGCGTCGGCATGGCGTCCGGCGACAGGCGCCGCAGCCGGGCCGCGAGCGAGACGACCGACGGCACGGAGAACCAGTGGGTCAGCGCGTGCCGCCGCACGAACCCGGCCGGATCCATCAGTTCGTCCCGGGTGGGTACGACGAGGGCCGCGCCGGTGCTCCAGGCCACGAACATGTCGAACACGGACGGGTCGAAGGTCAGATCGAAGGTCTGCGAGAAGCGGCTGTCCGGTCCGGCCCCGGTCCGCTCGACCGCGTGGTCGAGGTAGGCGGCGGTCTGGGCGTGCCGGATCACCACGCCCTTGGGCCGGCCGGTTGAACCGGAGGTGAACAGGATGTAGGCGGTGTCCTGCGGGCCCGGGCCGGCCGCACCGCGCAGGTCCGGCCCGTCCGCCGGGTCCGTCAGGGCGACCGGTACGAGCGGCGCGGCCCGCCCCGCCGGGGCGGTGTCGCCCGCCGCGTCCGCCAGGACCAGTGTCGCCCCGGCCTGCCGTACGACGGCCTCGTTGCGGCCCGGCGGGGCGGCCGGGTTGAGCGGCACCACCGCGGCCCCCAGCCGCTGCACCGCCAGATAGGCGGCGTACGTCACGGGTGTCCGGCCCGCCAGCAGGGCGATCCTGCGGGGCGGCGGCGCGCCGCCACCCAGCCGGGCGGCCAGTGCTTCGGCCCGCGTGCGCAGCTCCGCGTAGGTCAGCGTCGTGGAACCGGCGGTGAGCGCCGGGCGGCCCGGGTGGCGGCCGGCCGTGCGGGCGAAGCGGTCCCACAGGGTGAGCGTGGACGTCGGCACCGCGATCAGCCTCCCTGGCGCACATGTGACGGCGCGTCGGCGACCCTCGCCGTGGGGATGCCGTAGCCGTGGGCGGCGTGCAGGGGCGAGGCCGCCGCCTCCAGTTCCGCCAGCGCGGTGAACGCGCCGGTGACCAGGGACGGGCGGGGGCGGCCCCGGCGTGCCGAGTTGGCGGCGAACCGGAGCATGCGGGGCAGCTCGCGCCACTTCGCGGTGGTGGCGTCGACGGCCCGGCGCTCCGCCGGGGACAGCGCCGCGCCCGCAGCCGCCAGCAGGTGCGCGTCGCGGAACACGTGGTGCTGCGCCGCCGCCCAGACGTCCTCCAGCACGCCCTGCGAGCCGTCGCCCTCCAGGTCCGCCAGTACCAGCCGCGCGGTCTCCTCCAGTGCGGCGGCCCCGCTGGCGCCAGACGTGTGGACAGCGCGGGATCGAGGGCCTTCACGGGGCGTCCGTCAGGGAGCCGGAGCGGGCGCCTTCCACGGCCGCCCACAGGCTGCCGGCGGTCTCGAAGTTGGCGTCCGTGAGCTGGTCGTCGGGGAGGGTGACCCCGCAGTTGTCCTCCAGGTCGAAGACGAGGTCGATCGCCTGCATGGAGTTGAGCCCCAGGTCGCGCAGCCGGTCCTCGGGCCGCAGCTCCTGCTCGGGGGTGAGGTAGCGCAGGTGGGGGCGGAGGGTGTCGACGAAAGCCTGGTCCATGGTGGTTCTCCTGTCGGGTGAGTGGGCTGTGTGCGGTGTACGGGCCGCCCCGGGCGGTCCCGGGGCGCTGGGCGGGATCAGCCGCCGCGGCGGACGAAGACCAGCCGGTCGCTGCGCAGCACCCGGTCGCCGTCGGTGACGATCTCCAGCGGGGCCGGATGGCCGAGGAAGAGCGCGAGGCTGGCGTGCAGGCCGTAGGCGCCGGTGTTCGGTACGGCGAGCAGGTCACCGGGGGCGACGGCGGGCAGCGGGTGCGAGCGGGCCCAGGTGTCGAGCGGGGTGCACAGGGGCCCGCAGATCATGGCGGGGCCGGGTGGTTCGGCGGTGCCGTCCGCACCCGTGTCCCCGGTCCCGGCGTGCTGGGCTGCGGCGCCGTCCGGTCGGACCAGCTCGGGGTGCAGCGGCGGCACCCGGCGCAGCCCGGCCATGCCGCCGAGGTGGTTGATGCCGGCGTCCAGGACCACGACGCGCTGCCCGTGGGAGTTCTTCACGTCCAGCACGCGGGTGACCAGACGGCCGCAGGTGGCCGTCAGGTAGCGGCCGGACTCGAAGGCCACCGTGGGCGTGTGCTGCCGCCAGCCGGGCAGTGCCTCGTCCAGTTCGCCGGCCAGGCGGTCGGCGAGCCCCGGGTAGGCGGGCAGTTCACCGGCGCGCGCATAGGGGGCGCCGAAGCCGCCGCCGAGGTCGATGGTGTGCAGGGGCACCGCGAGGGCCTCCCGCAGGGTGCGGGCCACGGTGATCGCCTCGCTGAAGGAGTCGCCGAGCGCCTCCTCGTCGGCGATGTTGGTCGCCAGGTAGAGGTGGAGGCCGCCGATCCGGGCGTGCGCGCCGCCGGTGTACCACTCGGGGCGGGCGGTGATGTCGTCGGCGTCGGCGCCGAACGCCGAGGGGTCGCCGGTCATCCGCAGCCCGGCCGCACGGCTGCCGCCACCGGGGTTGACGCGCAGCAGGTAGGTGACGCTCGTGCCGTGCCGGCCGGCGGCGCGGTCGAGCTGGCCGATGCCGTACGTGGAATCCACGGCGAAGTCGCGGACCCCCGCCCCGAGCGCCCTGTCCAGGTCCTCGTCGCGTTTGCCGGGGCCGGTGTAGAGGATGTCGTGGGCCGGCACCCCGGCTTCCAAGGCGGCGTCCAGTTCGCCGGGCGAGCTCACCTCGGCCCGGCAGCCGAGGCCGTGCAGCGTGGACACCACGGCCGGGTGCGGGTTGGCCTTGAGGGAGTAGTACAGCCCGCTCGGCCCGGGCAGCCACGACATCAGCCGGGCGTGCGCGGAACGCACCTCGGACAGGTCGTAGACGTACGCCGGGGTCGGCGTACCGGGCGGAAGGGACGCTCGGGACGGTCGTGGAGCGCGGACGCGTCGGGTCGCGGGTCCGCCGTGCACCGCGGTGTCAGTCACGGCCGGCCTCCGCGAGCTGCCCGGCCAGGACGGCCTTCGCGGTCTTTCCGTTGGCGTTGACGGGCAGCGTGTCGACCGAGTGGCACACCCGGGGCACTTTGTAGTCCTCCAGGTGCTCACGCAGCCGGGGGAGGACCGTGGCGGGGTCGGCCGTGCCGGTGACCACCAGGACCGCTTCGGGGCGCGTGCCGTCGGGCGTCAGGACGGCCGCGGTGTCCACGTCCGGCAACCGGCGGGCGGCGGCCTCCACTTCGATGGCGCTCACCCGGAAGCCGTCCTGCTTGTAGATGTCGTCGCGCCGGCCGGCGAAGTACAGCCGCCCCTCCTCGTCGGTCCAGCCGTAGTCGCCGGTGCGCAGTTCGGGGAAGAGGCCGTCGCGCCGGGGGAAGCGGGTGGCGGTGAGTTCGGGACGGCGCCAGTAGCCGGCCATCACGTTCGGTCCGCGCACGGTGATCTCGCCGACCTCCCCGGCCGGGAGCCGTTCGCCCGCCTCGTCGACCACGAAGACCTCGGTGCCGGTCAGCGGCAGCCCGCAGCTGCCGGGGCGGACCAGGTCCTCGTCCGGTTCGGCGATGGTGAGCCGCTTGCACTCGGTGAGTCCGAACATCAACTGCACTCGCAGTCCCGGCAGTTCCTCGCGCAGTCCGTGCGGGATGTCGGCGGGCAGCGCGGCGCCGGTGTTGGTGAGCAGCCGCAGCGGTGGCCGCTCTCCGTCGCGCCGGCGGCGCAGCAGCCTCAGCAGCGCGGCTGAGACCGGCGGCACGGCCGGCAGCACGGTCGCCCGGCTGCCTACGAGGTTGCCCAGGAGCGCCGGGCCGGACTCGGTGGCCGAGCCGAGCCACACGTGGCTGCCCGCGAGCGCGGAGAGGAAGACCTGGTACAGGCCGTAGTCGAAGGACAGCGGCAGCGGACAGTAGACGACGTCGTCGGCGCGGTACGCCAGCCGCTCGGCGATGGCGTGGACGGCGAACATCATCTGCTGGTGGGTGGACACCACGGCCTTGGGCATCGCGGTGGTCCCGGAGGTGTAGATCAGGCACACCGGATCGACCGGAAGCGGGCCGCCGGCCGCGGTGGAGCCGTCCGTGCGGGCGGCCTCCGCCCCGTCCCCGGTGCGGTCCGCCGGTGCGGTGTGTGACAGGACGTCCAGGTCCTCGGGGGCCGCCGCGGCGACGCCCGCCTCGCGCACGGCCTCCCGGGTGGCGGGCGACGCGGCGACGGCGAGGGCCGGCTCGCAGTCGGCCAGCACATGGCGCAGTACGTCGCCGCGCACCTGGTCGTGCAGGACGGAGAAGACGACGCCGAGCCGGGAAGCCCCGAACAGCAAGGGCACCAGGACGGGGCCGCTGTCGCTGGTCACCACCATTCGGTCGCCGCGGCGCAGCCCGCGGGCCCGTAGCTCCGTCGCGCAGCGGTGGCTCGCCCGGACCAGTTCGGCGCGGCTGAGGGTGAGTTCGCCGCAGGTGACCGCGGGGGCGGTGGGCCCGGTGGCCGGGGCGTCGAGGAGTTCGTGCAGCACAGTGGCGTGCGGGCGGGTGCTCACGCGTGCGCCACCGCCGCTCCCACGGTGGTGCGCAGCACGAGGCCGACCAGACCGTCGACGCGCCGCAGAACGGCCGGATCCAGGTCGCCGGGGGCGAATTCCACGCCGTAGGCGTCCTCCAGCCGTTCCACCGTCTCCACCATCTGGAAGGACGCGAATCCCTCCAGCCGGCTCAGGTCGTCGGTGGCGGCGACCGCCTCGGGGGCGGCGCCCAGGACATCGGCGACGGTGTCCACCACCGTCCGGCGCACCTGTGCGGGTTCGTGTCGCATGACCTCTCCTGGTCGGTCGGCGGCTGCGGCCACGGCGAACTCGGCGTCCGCTCGCAGCAGTTCGGTGAGAGTGGTGTGGATCTGCGGGGGTACGGGGCGGCCGCGCTGCACCCGGCGTGCGGCCAGGTAGCACTGGCCGGCCAGGGTGTCCCAGGCAGTGGCCCGGTCGGCGGCGGTGCGTGCGCGGGACGAGCCGGGCGCGTGCCGGTCCGCCCAGGCGGCGTGCAGCCGTCGTGACCGGCTCAACAGCCAGGTCTCCAGCAGCAGCGCCGCGCACGCCTCCTGCTGGTCCGGGTGGTCACGGAAGGCGGCGGCGTAGCGTTCCGGACCGTCACCGGCCAGCAGCAGGGCCGCGTCCTCGGCGTTGCGGGCGAGGGTTTCGGACACCGGCGGCCGGGCGAGGGCCCCGCTGCGTACCGTCACCGGCAGGGTGGGCGAGCCGTCGAACAGCGCGGCCGCCTCCGCGCGGTCGTGGGCGCACACCACCGGCTCCGCCCTGCCGTAGGGCGTCTCGTTGTCGTAGGCGTCCACCGCCTCCACGCGTGCGCCCCCGTCCACGGCCCGCAGCAGCACGCTGTGGTCCATGTGCTGGTGGCCGTGGTACGGCAGCCACGGCATGCGGTACGCGTCCCCGACCACGTACAGCGGACTGCCGTCCTTCGGCAGCAGGTCCAGCAGTGCCCGGCCGTCCGTCACGGGCGGCCCGGCCTCCAGGGCGAGCCCCAGGAGGCCGGCCATCCGTGCGATCTGCTCGGCCGGCGGCTGTTCGACGGTGGGGAGGTGCCCGGGTGCGCCGGGAGGCGGGGCGAAGCGCAGCCGGCCGCCGAGTTCGAGGTGGGCGCCCGGTCCGTGGAGCGCGTCGGCGAGGACCGCGGCGTTGACCTGGACGCAGTCCAGCGCGGTGGTGTCGATGCCCCGAATGGCTTCGGTGAGCGGGTCGGAGGCGGCGTCCGACGCCGCGGCGCAGGGGCGCTGTGCCGGCGCGCTCACGCGACACGCTCCCGGGAGGCGGGCGTGGTCCGCACGATGTCCACCAGGTCACCGACCGTGTAGACGCCGGCGAGCCGCTCGTCGGGGATGGTGAGGCCGAAGGACTCCTCGATGTCTTCGAGTACGTGCACGATCGCCATCGAGTCCATCCGGAGGTCCTGCTCCAGCCGGGTGTCGGCCGTCACCGCGGCCTCAGCGGCGGGCAGGTGTTCGGTGCGGGCCCGGAACAGTGGCGTCAGGGCGCGCAGGACGTCGTCATTGGTCATCATCAGGGATGTCTCCTCCGCGTACGGCAGCGGAAAGGGGGGCCGTTGTCCGAATATCGTCGGGAAACCGGAACATCGGTATCTGCCCGGTGTTACGAGCGGCTCGGGGCAGGATTTCCTGTCAGGACCCTACGAGGTGATGGTGCCGCGCCAACAAAGGCGTACGGAGAAAGCGGCCTGCGCGAAGAGGGTTCCGTACCAGGACGCGCACTTCATACAGCTCTCGTTCCGTCGTCGTTCCTGCGTCGGCAGGAGCTGGGCAGCGAAATTGTGTGAGAGACGTACGACTAGCCAGGCTACGGGTATCCATGCGGGCCGAACGGGGGAGTGTCCGAAAAGAAGTGCCGGAAGGATCTTGTCCATGATGATCAGGTTCCACCGCACACCTCCGCGACCTCCTGCGGAGCACTGGACGGGGCACACCGGAGATGTCGTTCCCGCGGCCCGGACCGGCCAGGAATTTGCCGTCCGTCTTTCCGGCCTTGCGTCGGCGAGCCGAGTTGTGCAAGTGTTTTGAGAGTTCTTGCTCCGGGCTCCTTTCGGCGCGCGTTCACACGGTCGTCCCCTCGACGCGATCCGCCCCTTCCTCGAAGCATCGGCAGGAGTGCCGGAAAGGCGAAAGCGCGCCCCTCCGGAACGGCAGGGAAAGAATGCCGTCGCCCATCACGCCGCGCACGACCTGATTCCCGCAGCAGTACCATCGAATTCTCGAAAGGCCCTCATGAGCGACTCCGACACTGGGCACGTGACCCTGCGCGCCCCACGTCCGGCGGACGCACCGGCGGTATGGCGCCTGGTACGCGACTCCGACGTCCTCGACACCAACAGCCTCTACTACTACAACCTCTGGTTCCGCGACTTCGCCGACACCTCCGTCGTCGCGGTGACCGACGACGGCCGGGTCGCCGGTTTCATCACCGCCTACGTACGCCCGTCCCGCCCCGGCACCCTGATGGCCTGGCAGTCGGCCGTGGACCCCGGTCATCCCGCCCCCGGGCTCGCCGTGCGGATGATGCACGAGCTCGCCGACCGCGCCGCCGGCCACGGCGTGACCTGTGTCGAGACCACCATCAACCCCGGCAATCGGGCCGTCGCCCTGATGCTGCGCAGGTTCGCTCACGAGCGCGGACTCGACGTCCGCACCGAAGTCCTCTTCACCGCCGAGGACTTTCCCCGCGACGAGGGGCACGCCCACCCGCCGGAGGTGCTGTACCGCATGACCCCCGCTGTACCGGCCCCGGCCGGTCCCCCCGCCGCGATCGCCGCGAGCGCGCGATGAGCGAGCCACCGTTCCACGTCGCCGTGGACGACGGACTGGCCCTCGTCACCGTGGTCGGCAGTGGCACGGGGAACGCCCTCGGCGGCTCCTTCTGGGACGACCTGCGGGACTTCATGGACGATGCCCGCCTGCGCGACGACATCCGCGCCGTCGCCCTCACGGGCGAGGGTGAGACGTTCTCCGTGGGCATGGACCTGCGCTGGTACGTCGTACGGCTCCGCCGGGCCCGGCGCGCACGGGACGACTCCTTCATGGACGCGGACGTACGCCTCCTCCAGCAGGCGGTGACCGCCGTCGCCGACTGTCCCAAGCCGGTGGTAGCCCTCATCGACGGCGCGTGCACCGGAGCCGCCCTCGAACTGGTCAGCGCCTGCGACATCCGCTACGCCACCCGGAACGCCTGTTTCGCCCTGCCCGAGGCCGAGTTGGGCGTCGTCGCCGACCTCGGCGGCCTGCAACGGCTCCCTCTGCTCATCAACCAGGGGCACGTGCGGGAACTGGCACTCACCGGCCGCACCATCGACGCGGCACGAGCCCTCCGCATCGGTCTGGTCAACGACGTGTACCCCGACGCCACGGCCCTGCGCCGCGCGGCCCGGCAACTCACCGACGACGTCAGCCGGCATCCCCCACACGTCATGGAGGGCATCAAACGCACCCTCGACCTTGTCCACCGGGACGCCACGAGCAAGGGCCTGGGCCACGCAGCCCGATGGAACAGCACCCGCACCGGACCCGACGACCTGGGCCGGGCCATGGCCGCCCGGCTGGGACGCTCCGCCCCGCCGCCCTCCGCCCCGCCGCCCTCCGCTCGGCCGGCCCGCCCCGCACCCGGTGCCGGCCGGCAGGGCGCACACAGCGCACCCACCCGTGAGGAGTACCTCGCATGAGCCGGTCCGTCCCGGCGCGGCCCCGGCCGCGCCCGGCCCTCGTCCGCGGCCTCGCGCCACGCTTCGCACTCATGATGTGCGACCCGCGGGTCGCCCCCGCCCTGCGCATGTCCTGTGTGGGAGACACCGTCGAAGTCCACTGTCCCGAGAGCCACATCAGCTGCCGGCTGCTGCGTCTGCCCGCCACCGGCCTACTGCTGTGTGCCTTCCACGTCACTCACCTCGCCCTGGACGGCTCGGCCGAGGAATGCCACCGCATGGACCTCGTCCTGGACGGCACTCCCGGATCCGCCGCACAGCGCGAAGCCGTGCTGCGCAGGATCCATGCCTTCCGGTGCGCGGCCACCGCCTCCCGCGTCCGGACCGCCACCCGCGTCCTGCGGCCCGCGGGCTCCCCGCGCCCGCCGCTCGGCCACGCCTGCCTGGCCGCGGCGTGAGGAAGACGACGCGGGAACCCCACTCGCACGGTCAGCCGAGGAGACCCCCCGCACCGTCGAGCTGGTCGGCCAGATCGGCCAGACCGTCGGCGTACACGTCGAACTCGTCCCCGGAGGTGGGCGGATCGCCCACGGGCCGGGCGACGTACGCGCAACGCAGACCCTGCTCCTGCGCCCCGCGCAGGTCCCAGGCGTGGGCGGCGACCATGAGCAGCCGCTCCGGCGGTCGCCCCGACGCGTCGACGGCCAACCGGTAGACGGCGGGGTCCGGCTTGTACGTCCCGGCCTCCTCGGCGGACAGCAGCAGATGCCAGCGAAGGCCGGCCCGGGCGCTCAGCTCCAGCAGCGCCGGCCGGCTCGCGTTCGACAGCCCGATCACCGGGAGGCGTTCCGCCAGTCGGCCGAGTCCCGCCACGGTGTCGGGCCACGGCGGAAGCCGGCGGCCCGACAGGGCCAGCACCGTCACAAGAGCGGGATCTGCGCCGACGGCGTCGACCACGCCCCGGGCCGCCTCCCGGTCCAGGACGTCGCCGGGGACGTACGGGCGGGCGCCCGCGCGGATGCGGAGCTGCTCGCCGTCGACGTGCTGCTGCCACAGCGAGGCGAGCGCCTCGACCTCGGACGCCCCGAGCGTCGGGTCGAGGCGGCGGATTCCGGCGCGGATACCGGCAGGCTCGTCGACGAGCGTGCCGAGCACGTCGAAGACGAGGGCATCGATGTCGAGGTGCGGCATGAAGGGCTCCTGGACGCGATGGGGACAGTGCCGGAGCGTACACGCCGAACGGGCTGTGGATGGCCCGGTCCCGGTTCCGGGCCTTCCACAGTGGTGCCCGGCATGGGGCCACCCGTTCGGCGTAGCTGGTCGGGCGCTGCCTGCTGTGATCGCCCAGCATCGGAAGGGTTCCGCAGTGGTTCTTTCCTGTGTTCCACCGTGCTGAGAGGCGGTCGTGATGAGCCGGAGCTTGATCGTGGTGGACGTGCAGAACGACTTCTGCGAAGGGGGCAGTGTTCCCGTCGCGGGAGGGGCGCGGATCGCCTCGGCGATCGCGGACCTGGTTGAGCACAGTGCGGGGCGTCACTACCGGTACGTTGTGGCCACCCGGGATCATCACATCGATCCGGGCAGCCATTTCTCCCAGACCCCGGATTTCCGGGACAGCTTCCCCGTCCACTGCGTGGCAGGAGGCGAAGGAGCCGATTTCCATCCCCACTTCGCACCCGTCGTCACGGGCGGCAAGGTGCACGCTGTTTTCTTCAAGGGCGCCCACAGCGCCTCCAAGAGCGGCTTCGAAGGCGCGGACGCGGAGGGAACCTCCCTGGCGGAATGGCTGCGCATCCGCGGGGTCAAGGACGTCGACGTGGTGGGCATCGCTACGGACCACTGTGTGCGTGCGACCGCCCTGGATGCCGTCGCGGCCGGCTTTCGCACGCGCGTGCGCCTCGACTACTCGGTCGGGGTTGCCCCACACACGACAGCTGCTGCCCTGAACGACTTCCGCCAGGCCGGCGTCGCGGTTTCGGGCAAGGCATCCGTACCGGAATAGTCCGGGCACCGGTTTTTCAGGAAACCCGTCGTCGGTTGAGGAGCGCGTCCGTCGGGGCAGCCGTACGGCGAGCGCCTTCGGGTGCCGGGCGGCGCCGATGAACCCGATCATGGCCGCGTTGAGCCTCGCCGAGCTGACGGGTGAGCTCAGCAATCCGGGCCAGTGCCTGGGCCGGCTCGCTCTCCATACGCTGATTGTCCGCGACGAGTTCGTCGACGCGGGCGCCGAGACCGGCTGCGCGGAACGGAGAGGTGTGAGCGCGATCGAACGCCGGACGATCCTCACGGGTCCGACCAGCGCCAGACGGCACCGGCTCCCTTCTCGTAGATGCGGGTGCCCCGCTTCCCTCGGGCAGGGAGCGGGGTGCCCCTGCGCGCGGGGCCGGGCTACGTCAGGGCGAAGCGCCAGGATCCGGAGCGGCTCTGGCGGTTGGAGTAGTAGCTGGTGAAGGCAGTGTTCGTATCAAGACTGGATCCTCCGCTTCTGGCAGCGCGCGGGCGAGGATCACCACCTGCTGAGGACGAAGCCTTCCGCTTCGGCCCGAGCACGCCGACGGGCCCGTACCCGTGGCTGCCACCGCACCAGGACCGCGTCCTCGATCGCCCGCCCGGACCTGCGCAGGACGCGGCGGGCGCCGCGCTCCCGGCTTCTTCGTCACCCACCGCTGCACCGTGCGCTGTGAAACCCCCAGCAGGGCGGCCACCTCCGGGTGGAACCCTGATGTGCCGTGGGCAGAAACCGCAGGCGGGCCTCGGCGCTCAAGGGAACGGGGCGTCTGTCCCGGCGTGCGGCTGTGGCCGGATGTGCACAGCACATGGTGCGACAGCCGCGTTTCGCCTTTCGAGCCTGGTCGGGTGTGGGTTCAAACGTAGTGGGTGAGGGCGAGGAGGACGAAGATGTCGGTGAGGACGGGGATGGTGTAGCGCAGGGGCCGGGGGGCGGCCTGGTCGGACGGTGAGGTGTATCCGCCGTCGGGGTTCTGCCGGCGCAGCAGGTGGTGCAGGCCCGCTTGGACGGTGGGGTGGTTGCGGTGGGTGGAGGCGAGCGCGGTGAGGGTGTAGGCGGTGCTCATCGGGTCGCTGTCTTCTCCGGGGGTCTGGCCCCAGCCGCCGTCGGAGTTCGGGGTGACAAGCAAGCGCTGGTGGATGGAGTCGATGGCCGGCCCGAGGCGCCCTTGATGGCTTGCGGGGTTGCGGTGGTGGGCGGGGGTGAGGGCGTTCAGGGCGCGGAGCATGGCGTTGGCTTCGCTCAGACTCCAGCTGCGTTCGAAAGTGCCGTCGGTTTTCTGCGTGGTGAGGAGGTAGGCGGTTGTCCGTTCCAGCAGGGTGGCGTGGGCGAAGCGGTAGGGGTGCAGGGCGGTGATGGTGTTGGCGGTCATGGTCGGTTCGGAGGGCTGTCCGGGCAGATAGGTGGGCATCCCGCCGTCCTCGCCCAGGTGCGCCGCCAGGAACTGCCGGGCGACGGTGATGTGTGCCCGGTACCGCTCGGGATCGACCATGTGGAGGAAGGCCATGGTGTGGGTGGCGGTGTCGGTGTCGGTCTGGACGACGCCTTGGGCGTAGGCCCAGCCGCCATTGCCGGCCTGCTGGGCGGCGAGGTAGTCCGCCATGGCGTACAGCACATTCCGGTCGGCGCCGGCGCGCGCCAGCGAGAGGCCCGCGGTGGCGGTGCAGAAGATCTCCTCGCTGATGATGAAGGGCATGCCACCGTCGTCACGGACGGCCTTGGCCAGCGCCGTGACGCCGTCGTGGATGACCCGGTGGTCGGGCACCGTCCGCTGTAGCGACAGCAGTGCGAACAGGTGCGCGAACACGTTGCCCTCGATGACCCCGCGGGCCTGTCCGCGTTCGGTCAGCCGCAGCAGGCGCGCCGTCAGTTCCGGGGCGACCGGTTCCGGTACGTGCAGGTGGTGGATGGCGACTTGCCGCAGGCGGGTCCAGGTGGCCTCGTTGTGGTGCTCGAACGCGTGCGAGGGGGCGTCTACGTGGAAGGGCTCGGGAGCGACAACGGTGAGGATCGCCTCCAGGGCGAGTTTCTTGCGGTCGGAGGAGTGCTGGGCGGCGCCGGAGAAGGTCTGCTCGATGAGCCGGTGCCGGTCCGCCGGCGGGATGCCGTTCAGGGTGGCGTCGATGACCGCCGTGTCGAAGGCGTCAGCGGCGCCGCGGCTGCGCGACAGGTAGGCGTGTAGCCGGCTCTGCACGCCGGGGAGGGTGTTCGCGCGGCGTAGCAGGGTCAGCATCAGGGCCGACTCGGTGACCCGGCTGTAGCACTCGCCCGTGACGGCTCCCTGCCCGCCCACCTGGGCCAGCAGCCGCTCGGTCAGCCGACGCCTCGCGCTGCCCACCGAAGTCGCGGGGTCCGCGCGGTGGGCCGGCGGCATGCGGCGGGCCAGGGCCGGTAGGGGCACGGGCAGGGCGGCCTGGTCGCGCAGATACGTGAGCAGGCTGGTGCGGTCACACACGGGCCAGGAGCGGTGGCAGGCCAGCATCCGGAGAGCGGGCGAGGGCTCGAACGCCACGGGCCGGCCGGCCCGGCTCAGCGACGAGACGTCCCCCAAAGAGTTGCCCACCGCCAGGGAACCCGGCCAGTCGATGTGCCCGGCGCCCGCCAGTTCCTGCGCAGCCCTGTCCTTCCCGTCGGCGACCGTTGAGGCGACCCGACCGGTGAACAGCCCGTCAGCCGCCTCGAACTCTGTACCGCGAAACAGTGTCACGCCCAGCTCACAGGCAAGGTGAGCCACCATCTCCTGCGGGCCCCCCGAGATCAGCAGGGGCACATAGCCGGCCTCCTTCAACGCCCCGGCCAGCGGCATGGCGAAGGCGAACAGCCGCGCACGCTGCCGCTGCCACAGCCGGGCCGTCACCGCGGACACTGCTCGGCACGGCACATCGGTCAGCATCGCGGCGAACAACGCGTTCATCCGCGCCGCCGCCTGAGGATCCTCCGCGTCCGAGGCCACCTGTGCCCGGCGCAGCCGCGCCAGCCGGTCTTGGGGGACGAGGCCCGCCTCGGCCAGCATGGTCGGCAACGGACCGGCCAATGCGTCGGCGATCAGGGTCTCGTCCACATCCAGCACCGCGATACGCATGCTCCGAGCTTCGCGGCCACGCCACCGCATCGACGGGGATTCCCCGTCCTGTCACCCGATCGAAGACACCGCCGCCTCGTCGACAGGTTCGGCGCCCGGGACCTGCCGGAGCGGACCTCGATCGATACGGCGGGCCCGATCCAGCCCACAAGCAGCATTCAGGGATTCGACGCCTTGATCGACGATCAGGTGCAGCCGGTCGTCGCGGCGGTGGGTGCCGAGAGCACAGTCATGACCCGGATGAGGCCCGGCCGGTGCGTGCCGAGGACACCTGGCGTCAATACGGCACCAGGGCGCTCACCTGCCAAGGTGGCGGTGTGGAGGCGGCCAACGCCGATTCGAAGGCAGCAACGCCGTGGCGTTTCGCCTGATCGGCGCGGCTCTGGCAGTGCTGGGTGTGCTGTACGGCGTCGGGGTGGTCGGACAGTCCGCAGTCGAAGGCCGGCAAATGGCTGCGAAGCCGACACGATGAGAGCGGTGGGCGGAAACAAGAGTGCGGCGGACTGTGGTCCTGCGCCTCGTGTGGCCGGAGAGCCCTGTTGACTGAGAACCGCGGTGTTGCCGCCTCAAGCGGCGAGGACGTCCCACAACTCCCGGACGGCACGCTCACGGTAGTACTGGGCGGGGATCGCTTCGTACAGGTCCAGGGCGCGGCGGCGGACCAGGCCGGTGCGTAGCCGTCCTGACAGCTGTGATGCCCCGGACGGTCTGGCTGACGCGCGGCCGGGGTTGCCTGCGTGCAGGGGTGGGCTCCTCCCGGCAGGAGGAGCCCACTTCGGGGGATGTGTGAGGGGTTATTCCGTGCGCAGGCCCTCCGGGCGCATCATCCGCAGCAGCGGCGGCAGACTGAGCAGCGTGACCACGCCGACCACGGCCGCGCCCACGCCGGTCATGGTCAGGACGCTCGCCCAGTCCATGGCCACCGGTGTACGGGTCATCTTCAGCAGCACCGAGCCGAGGGTGATACCCACCGTTGTGGCCAGTACGAGGCCGAGTCCGACCGGGAGGGCCGTCTGCCACAGCACCGACAGGCTCAGCGTGCGGCGCCGGGTGCCGAAGGCGACCAGCGCGGAGAGCAGCTTCCTGCGCTCGCGCAGCTGCTCCAGTTGGGAGACCAGCAGACTCGCGCCGATCAGTGCCAGCACGAAGGCGGAGCCGACGAACAGGCCGGTGCGGATGGAGGCGTACTTGACGTCCTCCTGGGTCGCCGACCAGCTGTAGGTGCGTGCCAGGGGGTCGATCCGGGCGACGACGTTGCGTATGTACTCCCGTGAGTCCGGCACCGACGGGTCCAGACGCAGGTAGACCCCGTCCGAGAACAACGCGGGCGCGGCCTTGGCGGGCAGGGCGGCGGGGGTGACCAGCAGACCGTTGGAGTCCTGCAATGAGTCCTTGCGCGCGTCCACCACCCGCACGTTCGCCGGAACGGTCCACGGCACCTCGATGCCGGGTTCGGTGGCGTCGTCGTACGACGGGTCGATGTAGAGCTGCCGACCGGGCTTCACCACGGCGATTTCGTCGGCGTTGCTGGGGGAGGCGTAGTGGCTCCTCGTTCGCGTGATGAACACGTCGCCGTCCTTGCAGGAGGGCAGCGTGGCGAGTTCACGCAGGGCGGTGCAGTTACCCACGGTCAGGCCGTTGGTGTTCTTCGGGTTGCGACGCGCATCCCCGTACTCCGAGATGGCCAGGGCCACTGCGGCCCGTACCCCCTTGCTGCCGGTGAACTCGCGCTCGACACCGGACAGCGGCTTGCGGTCGCTGAAGTCGACCTGCATCTGGACCCGGCCGGGGTCCTTGCCGGTGGTCTTGGTGTACTGGCTCTGCGTTCCCGTGAACAGCATCTGGAGGGCGATGGCTCCGGCCACGGCGACGGCGATGCCGTTGACCATGCGTGCGGCGGTTCCGCTGCTCAGCTGTAGCCGTCGTACCGCGAGCTGCCAGGAAAGCGCGCCCTTGCCGAGGCGGACGACGACCGCCTCCACGACCCAGGGGAGCAACGCGGTGATGCCGATCAGCAGCAGCAGCACGCCGCCGATGACGAGGTACTGGTTGAAGTCGCCGTTCTTGCGGCCCTTGCCGATCATCGGATAGAGCATCGCGAGGCCGGCCAGCGGCGGCAGCAGCCGCCACCACAGCCGGCGGCGGCGCTGCTTGGCCGTGCGCACGACGCCAAGCGGTTCCACCACCACGCCGCGCATCGCGAGCAGCGTGACGAGTACGGCGGCGACCGGGATCGCCACCGCGACCAGCACGGCGAGCGCGGGGGAGGGATCGAGGTAACTGGGCCAGACGCTCACGCCCAGCACCTCGGTGGAGCCCAGCGTCTGACGGCCGAGGAGGAAGAAGCCGGTGCCGATCACCAGGCCGAGCAGGGCTCCGGCGAGTGCTTCGCCCGCCGCGATCCGCCGGGTCATGTGGCTGTCCGAGCCGACCAGGCGCAGCGCGGCCAGCCGGCGGTCGCGGCGCTCGCCGCCGAAGCGGACGGCAGCGGCGATGAACACGGCGACCGGGGTCAGCAGCACCACGAACACGACCAGGATCATGAGCAGCAGCACCGGGTCGGTCTTCTCGGATGTCGTGTCCGGCTTGCCATACTCGGTGAGCCGGTGCACCGGTGAGAAGTCCGTGAGTTTCAGCCCCGAGGCGCCCGCGTAGTAAGCCAGTTCGTGGGAGCCGATGAGTCCGCTCTCGCCGATCGTGCCGGTGATCTTGTAGGGCAGCCGCTCCCGCAGCAGCTTGGCGCCGTCCGAGGCGAGCAGGTCCCTGAGCGCGGGGGAGACCACCATCTCGCCCTTGCCCGGGAAGCTGTCGACCCCCGGGGGCAGCGGCGCCCGCTTGCCCTCGGGCTCGACGAGCCGGCCGCGGACGTCGTCGTCGTGCCAGGTGGTGTCGGTGTCGGCGATCAGGAAGGTGTTGTCGGCCTTCGGCGGGGCCTTGTCGGAGTACGTGTTGTCGAAGCGGGCGTCCTCCACCTTGTGGCGGGCGGCGAACACGTTGGGCAGGGCGGTGCACAGCAGGAGCAGTGCCACGCCGAGACCGACGCCGACGGCGGTGAGCGTCATCCGGACCCAGCCCTCGCGTCCGCCGGTGACGGCGAAGCGGGCCCCCATGGCCAGGTCTCTGGCCCACTGGCGAGGACTCATACGGCGCGCTCCATGTCCCGGGACTTGCCGTCGCGGACGACGATCTCGCGGTCGGAGTAGGCGGCCACGCGTGTCTCGTGGGTGACGAGGACGACGGCGGCGTTGGTCGAGCGGGCCGCTTCGGTCAGCAGTTCCATCACGCGTTCGCCGTTGAAGGAGTCGAGCGCGCCGGTGGGTTCGTCGGCGAACAGCAGGCGCGGTCCGGTGACCAGCGCGCGGGCCACAGCGACGCGCTGGCCCTGGCCGCCGGAGACCTCGCCGGGACGCTTGGCCTTGAGGTCGTCGACCTCCAGGCGCTCCATCCAGCCGAGCGCGGTCCGCTCGGCGTCCTTGCGGGGCGTGCCGTTCAGCCGCAGCGGCAGGGCGACGTTCTCCACACAGGTCAGCTCGGGCACCAGCTGACCGAACTGGAACACGAACCCGAACTCGGAGCGGCGCAGCGCGCTGCGCTGGGCATCGCTCATCTTCGTCAGTTCACGCCCGTCGTAGGTGATCGACCCGGAGTCGGGCGGCACGATCCCCGCGAGGCAGTGCAGCAGCGTGGACTTGCCGGACCCGGAGGGGCCCATGATGGCGACGACCTCGCCAGGGTGTATGGAGAACTCGGCGCCGTCCAGCGCGTGGGTCGGGCCGTACGCCTTGCGCAGGTCGTACGCGGTGAGCAGGGAACCGGGGGGAGAAGTCGTCATCGGGTCACAGCCTCACGGAGTTTGTCGAGTCGGGCGGCGGTCAGTTCCAGCCAGCGCAGGTCGGCTTCCAGGTGGAACAGGGCGTGGTCGCAGATCAGCTGATCCGCCAGGTCGCCCTTGCGCTTGCGGTCGGTCAGGATGCGCATGCTGCGCAGGTGCTCGGAGCGCTGGGTGTCGAGGATCTCGGCGGCGTCGCGCCGGGTGAGCAGGGCGAGGACGACCTTGGTGTAGAGGGTCGACTGGAGGTATTCCTCCGGCTTCTCCGGGGTCGCCAGCCACCGCTGTACGTCGGTGATGCCGGCGTCGGTGATCGCGTACCGCTTGCGCTCGGGGCCGCCGCCGGCCTCGATCCCGTCGACCTCGACGAGGCCGTTCTTCAGCAGCCGGGACATCGTCGAGTAGACCTGGCCGTAGTGCAGCGGCCGGTCGTGACCGAACTTCTCGTCGAAGGCCCGCTTGAGGTCGTAGCCGTGGCGCGGGCCGGACTCCAGGAGCCCCAAAAGGGTGTGACCGATGGACATGACCTGCACTCTACACACCGTGTATACGCAGTGTGTATACACGACGTGTATACGTCGAGTGCGCAGGTCGTGGCGGGGTGTACGACAGTGCAGGTGAGGGAGCCGGGAATTCCGATCGTCACGGTTCGGAAACAGACGGACGCCGGCGCCGCGGCAACGGTCGTGGGTCGGCGGGCTGTACCTGCTTGCTTGCTGCGGTCGGCGGCCGGTGTTTGCTCGTTGTCGGCTTCTGCCGAGCCACCTGGCACCCCCGGATCACCAGTCCCGGAGTGATCCAGCCACCTCGCCGGCGCCACCCCGACGCCGAGAAACTCGCCCACTCCTGGGCCGAAGCGCTTGGGCGGGACGTCGCCTCGGGCGCGAGCCCCGAGTTCGCCACGCTCGACCCAGATCGCGAAGCCGTGCCGTGGCGACAGCCTCGGTAATCCCGACGCGCCGTACGAAGTCGTCGAACCGCGTGATTCCGTAGTGCGTATTTCGCGTCATTGCTCCGGGGCGGCAGGGGGAGTGCGCAGCGCGATCATGGCGACGTCGTCGTCGTTGTCGCTGGGGCGGACCTGGTCCAGCAGTGAGTCGCAGAAGGAGCCCAACGGGCGGTGAGCCAGGGAGGCCGCGTGCCGGCGCAGCCGGTCCAGCCCGTGATCGATGGAGTGGTGCGGGGATTCGACCAGTCCGTCGGTGTAGAGCAGGAGCGTGGCCCGGGGTGGCAGGACGGCGACGGCGTCGGGGCGAGGTCTGGTGACTCCGGTTCCGAGCAGTATGCCGTGTGCCTCCTCGAGGTAGCGGGCCTGACCGTCGTGGGTGATGAGCAGCGGCGGCGGGTGGCCGGCGTTCGTCCAGCGCAGGCGCCACAGTGTGTCGTCGCCGCGTGTGAGCCTGGCGAGGATCATGGTCGCCATGGGCACCTCGGCTATGTGCATCACGGCCTCGTCGAGCCGTGTGACGACGGCGCTGGGCGCGGCCTCGGGGTGGGACCAGGCGAAGGCGCGCAGCATGTTGCGGACCTGCGCCATACCGGCTGCGGCGTCGAGATCGTGCCCGACGACGTCGCCGATGGCCAGTGCGTGGGCGTGGGCGGCCAGAGCGAAGGCGTCGTACCAGTCGCCGCCCACGGACGAGGCGTGCGGAGCGGGCACGTAGCGCGCGGTCATCTCCAGCCCGGGCAGGACGGGCAGCTGGGGCAGCAGGTGGCGCTGCATGGTCTCGGCGACTTTGCGCTGGCGCTGGTACAGGCGCGCGTTGTCCAGCGCCAGGCCCGCCCGGCGGGTGAGGTCCTCCAGCAGGGGCAGGTCGGCCGGGGTGAAGGCGTCATGACGCTGGGCGCGGCCCAGGGTCAGGGCGCCGAGTACGTCGCGCAGTCCGCGAATGGGCGCGATGACGGCGGAGTGCATACCTGTCGCGGTGAACAGGCGCTGCTGCTCGACCGCTATGCCCGAATCGGGCGGGCCCTGGTAGGTGGCGGGACCGGCGAGGGAGGAGGCGGCGCCGCGCAGAGCCCGCGACAGGGGCATCGGCGACTCCGCCGGCACGGGAGGCATCGGGCCTTGCAGGTCATCCCGCTCGACGAGAATGCCGTCCTTGTGCTCCATCACGAGAACGCGTCGTACTTCGTCACGTTCGGTGAGAAGGTCGAACACCGCCCAGTCCGCGAGCCGGGGCACGGTCAGGGCCGCCAGTCGGTGCAGCGCCTCGTCCACGTCCAGGGTGGACGTCAGCTGCGTGGTCGTCTCCGCGAGCAGGGCCAGGCGGTCCAGTTCCGTCAGCGGCGCGGAGTGCCCGCCCTCGCTGTGGCGCACGTCCCCCGGCTTCGGCTCGTACAGCATCGCCAGCGCACCTGTCCCGCCCGGACCGGGTGCGTAGGGCGTGACCAGCCAGGACAACTGGACGAGAGTGCCGTCCCCGCGGGCGAACCACTCGGCGTCGCCATGCCTGGTGTCCCCTGTGAGGAGGGCCTTCCGGATCCGGCAGCGAATGCGCGGCACCGAGTGCCCGTATCTGTCCCGGTGCAGCAGGTCGTGGAAGTCCTGACCAACGAATTCCGAGGCATCCCTGCCCAGCAGGCTCTGGGCTGCGCTGTTGGCCGTGACGATGAGGCCATCGTCATCGACCGCGATGGCGGAGGCTCGCAGGTTTTCCAGCGTTCCGTCGAGCAGGGCGCCGGACCGCGCCAGATGCCCGGACAGGGGAGTACCTTTCCTGTCAGGAGCGGCGGCGTCGTCCATGTCCCTCCTCGGTTCAAGCTCGAATCGTGCCGAGTACCCCAACCGGACCCCGACATGCAGCGAAGGCAAGCGGTCTCGGCACGGCTCACCGGGGGCATGGAGGTGCGAGGTGCCGTTGACGGTGCAGCTGTTCTCAGGGCCGGTGAGTAAAGGGACAGTAGGCCAGGACGACGGTCACGGCCCGAGCGTCCGCGCAGGCAGGCCGCACCCGCCCAGGTGGCTGTCCGCTTTCCTCGCCCGGGAGGCAACCAGGTTGGCACGCCTCTCCCAGCGGCATGCCTCGTACTGGGGCGCTGATCCGGGAATTCGCCGGGCGCTGATGTCCGATGCCATCGAACGCCGGCCGCGCGAGTTCGTGGCGCTGAAGAGTGATCTCCTTGGTCGTAGCCGTTTCACCAAAGCCGTGGTGGAGGCAAGGGTGGTGTGCTTGGAAGTGATGCCCACCTCGGAGAGATCGGCGGAAGCGTGAGCAACCGACAGACTGGCACTGTGAAGTGGTTCAACGATGAGAAGGGGTTCGGCTTCATCACTCCCCAGGGTGGGGGAGACGACCTGTTTGTCCACTTCAAGGCTATCGAGAGTGATGGCTTCAAAGCCCTCAAGGAGGGGCAGACTGTGTCTTTCATCGCCGAGAAGGGGCAGAAGGGCATGCAGGCTGCGCAGGTCCGCCCCGAGTAGCCCCCCACCCTGTGTGCGCCTGCGAATTCCACGTTCTTCCCAGGTGCGCACGCACCCCGTAATGGGCGGAGCCCGCGTGCCTCCTCGCCGCCGCCCGCCGCGCGGGCACAACAATCGCTCCGGCCGGTCCTCCGCGACCGGGTCGCGCCCGACTTCGCCGTGCGGATCGTCCACGTGGGCAACCAGCGTCAGTTCACGGTGGCACCCGCACCCGCCTCCCGGGGCCCTGGTCGGCGAGTTCCCGTGAGGCGAATGCGGCAGTACACCGGCTGCCGCGCGGAGGACCCGCCGACCTGCGCGGTGGGGGCTGCGTCGAGGAAGTCGTGCGCGAACGCGGGCGAGGGTTGGGGGTGAGTGTTTCCCGGAAACCTCGTGGGCGTCCGGGGGGCTTGGCGGTGTGAAGTCTGGGATGTTGAAGCGGCGGCCGCCGTGCTGGGTCGGCGATGACGGACGGCCGTCGGCGCGAGGCGTTGGCGTTCTCCCCCCGACCGCCTTGGGACGTGCGGGAGTTCACCCCCATGCGAAACCGGCCGAGAGGCCGGGGCCCTGCCAACGGCTTCCCCTTGTGGGAGGGCGGGCATCGACGGTTGATCGACGTGCTCTGCCCGGGCGAGGATCCAGCGTGGCAGGAGCCGCCTCGAGCCAGGCAGTCTTCACCTTGGGGGCGTGCACGACGTCTAGCGATAGGTCCGCCGAGGCGATGAGGGACGGGGCTCTGCCGGGAGTGGTCGCTGTCCCGCCAGGTGTGCCGAAGGACCGTCGCAGTTTGGGAGGCGCCCGGCAGGAAACCCCGGAGAGGGATAAATGACGTCGCTGGCCTGATGCAGGCAACAACGGCTCACACGCCTGAACGATCAGAGTGCCCCGAGTCGGCGCGTAGAGGTGTCCCCAGGCACGGAGACTTTACGGGCGCGCCGGGGCCCGGGCCTCCATCGAAGAGGCGCGGCTCGCCGTCCCTTGGATCGACGGCCGAAGCGGGGCGCTTGGACGGAAATCCATGGAGGAGCATCCGCATGAAGGCTGTCGTGTGGCACGGTCTGGGCGACATACGCCTGGAGGACGTGCCGGAACCGACGATCAAGGACCCGTTCGACGCGATCGTGCGGATTACGACCTCCGCCATCTGCGGCACCGACCTGCACTTCGTCCGCGGCACCATGCCCGGCCTGCAAGAGGGCCGGATCCTCGGCCACGAGGCCGTCGGCGTGGTGGAGGACGTGGGCGCCGGTGTGCGCAACTTCCGCCCTGGCGACCGTGTGGTGGTGCCGTCCACCGTGGCGTGCGGAACGTGCAGCTATTGCCGCGCGGGCTACTACGCGCAGTGCGACAACGCCAACCCCGGTGGCCCGCAGGCGGGCACCACGTTCTTCGGCGGGCCGGAGGCTGCGGGCGGCCTGGACGGGCTGCAGGCCGAGTACGCCCGCGTTCCCTTCGCGCACGTCGGGCTGGTTCCGCTGCCGGACACCGTGGACGACGCGCAGGCGATCCTGCTCTCCGACATCTACCCCACCGCGTGGTTCGGCGCCCGGCTGGCCGAGATCGGCGATGGCGACACCGTGGCCGTCGTGGGAGCCGGTCCCGTCGGGCAGGCCGCCATCGCCTGTGCTCGTCTCCAGGGCGCCGGCCGGATCATCGTCGTCGACGGCGTGGCCGACCGGCTGGATGTGGCGCGCAGCCAGCATGCCGAGACCGTCGACTTCAACGCCGAGGATCCGGTGGAGGCGGTGCGCGAGCTGACCGGCGGTATCGGCGTCGATCGCGTGATCGAGGCCGTGGGCGTGGACGCGGAGCGGCCACAGCGCGGGCCGGCCGCCGAGGCGCTGCGAGAGCAGGCCGAGCAGTTCGATCACGAGCGGAAGGAGGCGGCCCCCGAGCAGAACCCGGACGGGGATACCTGGGTGCCGGGTGACGCCCCGTCGCTGGCAGCCCGATGGGCCGTGCAGATGGTGGCCAAGGCCGGAACGATCGGCACCGTCGGCGTCTATCCACCGCAGGTCCAGCACTATCCGTTCGGTGAGGCGTTCATGAAGAACCTCACCCTGAAGTCCGGCAACTGCAACCACCGCCGCTACGTGCCGACTCTCGTCTCACTGGTCGCGGCCGGGCGCCTGGATCCCACGCCGCTGGTCACTCGCTGGGGTGACGCCCAGAACGCGGTCGAGGCATACCGCCGATTCGACCGGCGGGAGGTGGGCTGGACGAAGGTGGCCCTCGGAGTCTCGGACGAGGGGTCGGTAGCCCCCGGTCTCGGCGAGGCCGCCGGCACCGGAGCGGCCACCACCGCCGGATCGCCGGGACCGTCGGCAGAGGAAGCGACGAACGTGGAGGTGAGCGAGTGATGACAGCGAAAGCCGGTGAGAAGGCGCAGAAGACCGGGGACTTCTACTGCGCCAGCTGCAGCGAGAAGGTCCACGTGAAGCAGGGCGACAAGATCCCCTCCTGTCCCAACGGGCACAAGCAGTACGAGACGCGCCGGAACGAGCCGGACACCAAGTCCTGACAGGCCGTGCCGGTCCACGGACACGGACGCCGACCACCAAGCAACACGCTGTCCTGCGTCTCCCAGTCGCCCCACGGCCGGGCAGGCGCGCCCGGCACACGTCCCCTCGCACGGAAGCCAGGTATCCGGATCATGCAATTCCACGACCGCCGCCACGCCGGCCAGGAACTCGCGGTCCGGCTGATGGAGTGGGCCGCCGACGGGGACCTCATCAACCCGGTCGTACTGGCGCTGCCCCGAGGCGGCGTTCCGGTGGCGGCCGATGTGGCCCGAGCCCTCAAGGCACCGCTGGATGTGCTGGTCGCGCGGAAGATCGGCGTCCCGGGCCACCCGGAGACCGGCATCGGAGCGATCGTGGGTGACGATCCCCCGCTGTTCGACCGGCATTCACTGGGCATGCTCGGCCTGAGCGAGGACCGACTTGCCCCGGACGTGGCCCAGGAGCGGACCGAGCTGCACCGTCGGGAACTGCGGTACCGAGATGACCGCTCCAGGCCCGAAATCAAGGACCGGGCCGTGATCCTCATCGATGACGGGCTCGCCACCGGCGCCACCGCACGCGCCGCCCTGCGCCACCTGCGCCGCCAGGGCCCGGCGCGGCTGATCCTTGCCGTCCCCGTCTGTGCTCCCGACATCGCCGCACCGATGCGCTCGGAAGCCGATGACGTCGTCTGTCTGCACCAGCCGCCGGACTTCCGCGCAGTCGGACAGTGGTACGACGACTTCGACCAGGTCAGCGACGAGGAGGTCATGCAGGCACTGCACGAACACGGTGCCCCGGCAGGCAGGCGTTGAGTGGTCCGGAACCGGACCGGCGGATCGATCCCCGGCCTTGCACCTGAGGCTGCGGATCCGCACACGGGCGAAGCGGTCCACCTGGACGAGGTGGCGCGTGCCTCTGGGCTGCCTCCCGAGGAGACTTCTGGGCTGCTTGACGACCTGGTCACCGTGTACGGCACCGCGACTGGAACTGGCCGGATCCGACAGCCCGGACACGGGGCCCCGGTTCGAGGTCAGGCCCGGGTTGTGAGCTCGCCGGGCTGACGTTCACCGAGGCGGCCCGACTCGTGCCGTGAGTCGCCGCACTGGGTCGGACCATGCCTGCGGGTCGGGCCAGGGAAAGGTATGGGCGCCCGGCACCGCGATGCATTCCCCGTCAGTCACTAGCCCTGGCATCGCGGCATGTCTGGCCAGCCGACCGGGTGCGCGGCTCGCGTCCGCGCTGAGCCCGCGTCGCCAAGGAAAAGCTCCTTGAACTCCTCCGCGATTTGTGGGAGTTGCCACAGAGATCGCATCACGCGGGCGGTTGCGCGGTGATCCGCCGGGCGTACACCTCGATCTCGATCTTCATGCGGGGGTCGGCGAGGCCGCACATGAGCATGGTGGCGGCCGGCCGGACCTCTCCGAACGTGCGACGTAGCACCGGCCAGCACGGCTCGAAGTCCGCCCGGTCGGGCAGCAGGTAGCGCACCCGCACCACGTCAGCGAAGGTGCACTTCGCTTCGGTCAGGGCGACCTCGATGTTGCGCAGGCACTGCTCCGCCTGCTCCACCACGTCGTCGGAAATCATCATGGTGGTGTAGTCGAATCCGGTCGTTCCGGACACATGGACCCAGTCGCCGTCGACCACAGCGCGGGCATAGCCGATTTGTTCCTCGAACGTCGAGCCGCTGAGTATTGAACGTCGCTCCGTCATGCGCCGAACGCTAGGTGACCAGGACCGATACGTCTAATACGGTCTCACGTGTGTAGTGATATCTCTGGGCGTATGGAGCGCCCTGAACTTCCTCTTCCGCAACTGCACGCCTTCGTCGTTCTTGCCGAGGAACTCCACTTCGGCCACGCCGCTACCCGCTTGGGCATCGCCCAGCCGCCGCTGAGCCAGCAGATCCGCCGTCTGGAGGACAAGGTCGGCTACGCGCTGTTCAGCCGCGAACCCGGGCGCATCGGACTCACCCCGGCCGGCCGGGAGCTTCTCCCCGCCGCCCGGCATGCCCTGACCGACCTCGCGGACGGCCTGACCGCAGCCCGAGAGGTCGGTAGCGGCAGGGCCGGCCGCCTGCGGATCGGCTTCGCAGCCTCCGTCGCCCTCACTGTCCTCCCCGGCCTGCTGCGAACCTTCCGGGGACGATTTCCCGCCGTGAACCTGGACATCCGGGAGATGACCACCACACCGCAACTGGCCGCTCTGCGCGAAAGGGCGATCGACATCGGCCTGTTGCGCGAACCGCCTGCCCATGACACGGAACTCGGATTCGAGACCGTGCTGGACGAACCGTTCGTGGCCGTCCTGCCCTCCTCGCACCCACTCGCGACACAGCGAGCCGTCCGAGTCGAGCAGTTGGCGAACTGCCCCTTCGTACTCATGCCTCGCACCGTCGGCCCGTCGCTGTACGACCAGATCACCGACTTGTGCATCACGGCAGGCTTCACACCCCAGGTGACTCAGCACGCCGTGGAATGGCAGACCGTCTGCGCCCTGGTGGAAACCGGCCTGGGCGTGTCACTGGCCCCGGAGAGCATCCGCCGTATCCGCCTCAAAGGCGTTGCCTTTCGCAGGATCGAGCCCAACGCAGTGCGCACACGAGTCGCCGTCGCTTGGCGCAAGAACGACTCAAACCCCCTGGTCCCACACCTCCTGGCGGCTCTCAAAGCCCTGGACTAGTGAACCGCCATGCTGGCCCCTGATGCTGACCCCGTCCCCGGGCACGCCCCGAAGGCGCTCAGGGGCCTGGCCTGCGGGCGTATTAAAGGCACCGGGGAGAAGACGTCCCCGGGGGTCGGCATTCCGAGTCGTGCTGCTCCACGCCAGTGCGCGTCAGATGTCACGCGTTGACCGGCTGCGGTTCCTCGCTCAACGACGTCGTCCGGAAACTCCACCCGGGTGCCTCCCCGATGTAGGGCGCCCGTATCTTCGAGGGCAGCCGGCGGCCTGGTTCCCAGCCTCCTCCCGGTGTGCGTCGTGGCGTTGGCACCTGTATGCCGCGACAGGCGCTGGGCGGTGCGGAGGACGGGTCGCCGAACGACGGGGGAGGGTTCATGCGTTCTCTGCTGAACTGGGTAGTTCGGCTGTGTGCGCTGGTGGGTTGGGTCGCGACCGCGATCGCATGCTTCTGGCTGCTGGGCGCCACCGCCATGCCTCGGCCGTGGACCGAGGCGTATGTGTGGGGAGCCGTCGCCGTGGCGTGTGCGGTGGTACGCGTGCTGGCGCTGTGGGGTCTGCGAGT
Source organism: Streptomyces sp. NPDC054834 (assembly GCF_053611185.1). Lineage (NCBI taxonomy): Bacteria > Bacillati > Actinomycetota > Actinomycetes > Kitasatosporales > Streptomycetaceae > Streptomyces > Streptomyces sp. NPDC054834. The sequence continues at coordinate 85,820 of NZ_JBSGZV010000005.1, forward strand.
GCTGCCCGGGGAGAACAGGACGCCGGGAGAGCCGGTGTCCTTGTCGAAGGTGGCTGATCGGCGGTCCGTGTCCGGCTCCGTGTCGCTCAGTGAGGCCCTCGGGTTCTCCTTCAGCGACCTCGACGATGCCCGGGCGTGGATCAAACTGCGCACCGGCGCTGTCTGGGCGCTGGTGGCGTTCGCCTCGGGGGCCTTCTTCGTCGCGCTGCTGACGTCGGCCAACGCGGGTGAGAAGCTCGATGACCTGCGCACGGCGGGCGCCGAGGCCAGCACGGCGACCGTCGTGGGCGGGCCGCAGGCGATCCGCGAAGAGCTGACCGACGAGCATGCCGTCAAGGGGTATGTCTCACGGCTCGTGGTCTCTTGCCCGGCGGCCCCGGACGGCTCCCCGTGCGTGGCGCCTACACCTACGACCGGCCCCGTGCCGGCACCGAGGTCGACGTGCTGTGGGCCAGATCGGCACCGGAGCTGGGCGGTTACGTCAACGAGAGCAAGAACCTGCGCGTGCTCGCCGAAGCACGCTGGAACGCCTTCGCGGACGACGAGCTGGGTGTCGCATCCCTGCTTGCCTTCATCGTCATCGTGGTCGTCTTCGGGGGCGTTCTGGGCGCTGTCTTCACTCTCGCACCGCAGGCCGACGTGCTGCAGCGGCTGGCCGGGTCGGCGCCGTTCCAGACGGTCCGTGCCGCGCTGGCCGTGGCGGTGTTCTGGGCCTGGAGTCCGACGCTGCTGGGGCACGAGGCAGGTGTGCTCCAGTGGCTACTGGCGGCGGCCAGTTTCCTGCTCGTCCTGCTGGGCTACGTCTTCACATCCGTCCGGTCCTTCGTCCGCTGAGCACGCACAGGCCGGCAGGATGAGCCTTGACGTCATGGCAGCCCCGGCTGATCTTGTTCCGTCTGCCGGTCGAGGATCGCCTGCCTGATGGCCGCGCTGCCGGCGACGAACCAAGCTGGCAGGCCAACCGGGAGCCGACGGCCGCATTGAGCGCGTCGCCGTCGATGCCAGCTAGCAGCGGGCCGCGCGTACAGGCGCGCGGCATTCGTCCGTCCATACCCAGGCGGGTCCGGACCTCCTCGGGTGCCCCGGTCGCGAACCGGCCGATCGCCACCAGCGTCGAGGCCCCGCCGAGCACGGCGAGGGCGCACAGGGCCAGCAGTGCGCCGAGCCGGTAGCGGCGGCACTGGCGGCACCGTGGATCGGGCAGTCGATGGCGCTCGTGGACCGTCTTCCACGGCCCGATCCGCTCGGGCAGATCCCGCCGCTCCACCCCGGTCCGCACCCGGTGCAAAATGCCGTCGATCGCCTGCCGGTGCTCCCGTCACCGGCCACAACGGCCATTGCTGACCGGCAGGAACAGCTCATGCCGCTCGCACTCCGCATCCGTCAGATCACGTCGCCCCATGCCCCGAACAGCGATCCGACAGGACGCCAGTCACATGATCGGCTGGCTAGTAGCCTGCGGCCATACCTGATCCCTCCCCGTTCGCGGTCCCCACCCGCTTCGACGGTGCCCCTGAGCGAGCCGCAGTTCCCCTCAGCGGATCACGCCCTGGAGCTCGCGGATGACGCCGCGGGATCCGTTGATGCATTGCGGCAAGTCGTCTCACGGCTGGACCGCTTCATCAACTCTCTCGGCTGAAGCGCCCGGACAGGGCCTAGTCAGCCACCCCCCCGCGCAGTGGGGGAACCTCAGGTGGAGACAGCAGTGCGGGACAGGGCGGTGCGCAGTGCGAACGCGCCGAGCAGGCCGCCTGCTGTGAACCGTTGGGCGGTCATGGCGCGGGGCCGGGCGGCCAGAAACCCCGAGACCCGCGCTGCGCCCAGCATGATCAGAGCATTCACGGTGATGCCCACGACGATCTGCACACCACCGAGCTGGAGGAGTTGTCCCCAGGCCGGACCTGCCTGCGGGTCCAAGAACTGGGGCAGTAGGGCGGCGTACATGAGAGCGATCTTGGGGTTGAGCAGGTTGGTCAGTAGCCCCATCGAGAACAGGCGGGCGTCGGAGACCGGAGGCAGGTCTTGGGCCGGGGCGAAGGGCGAGCGGCCGCCGGGCTTGAGCATGCCCCAGGCGAGGTAGGCCAGGTAGGCGGCCCCGGCAAGCTTGACCACCGTGAATGCCACCGGCACGGCGGCGAACAACGCCGACAGGCCCGCAGCCGCGGCCAGTAGATAGCACACGAATCCCACGGCGGTCCCACTGAGGCTGACCAGTCCAGCCCTGCGGCCTTGGGTGATCGCGCGGGAGGCGAGGTGGATCATGTTCGGTCCCGGAGTCAGCGCCATGCCCAGTTCGACCAGTGCTACTCCTCCGACTGCGGTCAGAGTGATCACCGGCCAACCTCCAGGTCGTTCGTCGGGTACCTGATACGAAATGGGGTCACCCGGCTGCAGAGGATGGGCACGACGCGTGAGCAGCGCCTGCCTCGCCCGCTGCAGCATACGGCCTTGCCGCTCGGTATCTTCATGCGCCCCCGGCCCCGTTCCTGGCCCGGCCTCCGGCGCGCAAGCGCATCTCCACGGCTATGGCCGATGCGGCAGTCCTGGCGTCGCTCACCGGTGGGACGGGCGTGGAGGGGAGGGTGCGCAACCTGGTGGCCCGTGAGAGCGGTCGATAAAGGACTGCCGGTAAGGCGGGCCAAGGGCTGTCCGTCAATGCCGGTCACGAGTGGACGAGAAGTCCACTCGGTGTCAGCCCGTCCAGGACAGGTTAATCACTGGTTCGAAGCCATCCGGCAGTGATCGGGTCATGCCGTCGTGTCGGGATCGATGGGACGGTTGCGCGATGCCGTCCCGGACGGGGGTCTGACTCATGAGATCTATGACCGAAGTGTCCAGTCACGGACTTGTCGACCGTCGTTGCGGGATGGCGCCGCTGGTACCGAGCCACAGGGCGTGTCCGAGTAGGGGCCTTGCCGAGTTTCAGGCGCCATCACGGTTCAGACCGCCCGAGCGGGCCGGTGCCATCCACCCAGCACGTCACCACGCGGGAGGCGAACCACCATGACGACCAGAGAACGCAGCACCTCTTCCAGCACGGATCCGCCCAATCGGGGTGAGGTCGTCCTGGGCGTGGACACGCACGGCGAGGTTCACGTGGCCGCCGTGGTCTCCCCGCTGGGGAGGGTCCTTGGCACCGAGTCCTTTCCGGCGACGGCGGCCGGCTACCGTCGGCTGCTCGTGTGGGCTCGCAAGCGGGGGACGGTGCGCCGGGCCGGTGTGGAGGGCAACGGTACCTTCGGCGCGGGCCTGTCCCGCTACCTGCTGGCCCAGCAGATCCAGGTGTTCGAAGTGAACCGGCCCGACCGCACGGCCCGCCGGCTGCTCGGCAAGTCGGACCCGCTCGACGCACAGGCCGCCGCGCGAGCCGTGCTCAGCGGCCGCGCCCGGGCCCGGGCCAAAACCGGCGACGGCCCGGTGCACAGCGCCCGGATCTTCAAGCTCGCCAAGGACTCCGCGGTCAAGGCCCGCACCCAGGCGATCAACCAGCTCAAAGCCGTCCTGGTCATCGCCGACCCCGCCCTGCGGGAGCGGTTATCGAGCTTGGGCAATGCCGAGCTGTTCCGCACCTGCGCGACCCTCAGCCCACCCGATGACGGGGGAGACGAGGAGATGGTGGCCCAGGCCACCCACATGACGTTACGCATGCTCGCCGAGCGCATCGAACAGCTCACCGGACAGATCAATGAGTTGAACCAGCGCCTGACCCGGCTCGTCGAACGCCACGCACCGCAGCTGCTCATGCCAGTGGGCATCGGCCCGGACAGTGCCGCCACTCTCCTGATCACCATGGGAGACAACCCCGAGCGGCTGAACACCGAGGCGTCCTTTGCTGCCCTTTGCGGAGTCAGCCCCATCGAGTACTCCTCTGGCCGTCGGAGCACGCGTCGGCTCAACTGCGGCGGCGACCGCCAGGCGAACGCGGCCCTGCACCGCATCGTCTTCACCCGCCTGCGCCACGACCCGCGCACCCAGGCGTACTACGAACGCCGCACCCAGGAGGGCAAGACCCGCCGTGAGATCATCCGATGCCTCAAGCGATATGCCGCCCGCGAGGTCTTCAAGCTGGTCAGACCGATTTCCCTCGCCCCCGCGTTATAGGGGCGTCTGTGAGAGCGGAGGGCGACGAGAAGCCCCGCAGGCGCGGCCCGGCGGGGCTTCCGCGTAGGTGCGTTTCAGTGTCCGCCGTAAGCACCGTTGCACTCGGCTCTCCTCTCTCGAGCACCCGAAGCAAGGACGCGGTGACGACACGCGTCTTACGGCCGACGCGCAGAATCCGACCCGGGAACTCTTCGCGCCCAATCAGGTTGCAGCCTTCACCTCTGCAAAGCTCAATGTCTTTGGAGGCGCCTGCGGCACTGCCTGTTCCCTCCAAACACACCCGGACGGCTCCCCTCCCTGTTCGTAGGACGGGAGCCGTGAGCATGTAACGGCCGGGCCACCCGGTGGCTCACCCGACGGTTGCCGTCGTCCGGGGGCCGCCGCGTCCTGCCCGCCGTCCGAACAGGCGCCTGTGCAGTTCGGTGGCATGATCGCCCTTCTCGTGGGCAGGCGACCGGCGTGTCGTGCGCCCCGGCTGAACTCGTGTCCCGGGTGAGCTCTTGCCTGGTCCAGGCCGGCTTTCAGGTGCTGGGTGACGCGGACAGCGGGGTTCCGGGGCTGCGGGTGACTGAGGTGTCCGCCGGCGCTCTGGTCAGCTGGACGGCCTCGGACGGGTTCACCGCGCTCGCCCGTGACCAGGCAGGCCGGGCAGCAACCAACGACAGCATGAGAGTAATCGTGCAGACCGCAGTAGCAGGGCTGCTGATCCAGCTCGGACACACCGTCACCGAGACGCCTGATGGCTGTGGCCTGGTGGTATTCACCGAAGCGGTTCTGCCACGGGGCGGCAAGGGCAGCTAGGGACCGGCCCGCCCGACGCACTGGGTGCCGGCAGTGTGCGAATGCGGGGCGAAGTCGGCGTCGCTCGCGACGGTGCCAGTCGGCGGCGCTCACCCCGGACGCCGGCATGTAGCGCCCCGCTTCACGGCAGATCGTCAGGGAAGGCGGTGAGGTCGACCGTGAGCGCAGGCTGTTACTGGGGGCGGCGTCCGGTGATGTCACCGCCGGGGTCGTCAGGTAGGGCGATGCGGGCAGTGATGCGTTTGCCGACCGGCTCCCGCTGGGCCTCGAAGCCCTGGGCGACGGCCATGACGATCTCCAGTCCGTGCTGTCCGACTCTGCCCGCATCGGAGGCCCGCGCCACTGGCAGAACGGGATTGCTGTCCCACACGACCACTTCCACGACGGCGCCGATGATGCGCAGTTCCATCAGCACGGGGTCAGGGGCGTACTTGCGGGCGTTGGTGACCAGCTCGCTTACCACCAGCTGGGTCAGGTCCATCGCGCGAGCGGACACCGGCAGGCCGTGCTCCGCCTGGACACGGGTGAGGAAGTCCACTGCCCGGTGGCGTGCCTCAGCGATCACGTGCCCGTCACCGTCCAGCGCGACGGTGTCCTGTATCTGAGGGACGTCCGGCATTACGCTGCCCTCCCCGTCGGGGACTGATTCAGCCGGGTCCACCCTTGTTCCCCCTTCACACGTCCTGCGCGTACCCGGCACTATGTCTCACATGCCCCGTGAGAACCGCATAACGGGTCGCACACGTGTTCGCCGTAGCATCGAGGCAGGTTACCGGCGTTCGCGCCGGGGTCTTGAGGTTCCATCAGCGAGAACAGTCGAGGAAACGGTGACAGACACCCACGGAGCAGCCCGGCCCGGCCACCTGTCGATCGGCCACACCGCCATCGCCGGCATCCGGGTGGTCACCGTGCATGGCGAGATCGACCACGCCGTCAAGGACATGCTCAGCGAGGCCCTCATGTCCTACGACGGCGCGGCGCCCCTGCGGACCGTGGTGGACCTCAGCGGCGTGACCTTCATGGACTCCAGCGGCATCAACGTCTTCGTCGCCGCACACCAGGCCGCGAGTGACGATCAGGGATGGCTGCGTATCGCCGGCGCCCAGGAATCGGTGCTACGGCTTCTTGAAATCGTCGGCCTGGACGAGGTCATCGGCTGCCATCCCACCGTCGACCAGGCCCTGACCGCCTGACCCGCGCCGTGCCCGGCCACCGCGTCCTACCCGGCTTCCGTGCCTGGGGCATCCCGCCGGCGTGAGCACCGCTGCACGGCCGCGTACAGCTCCTGCCCGCCGTTCCGGCAGCGGCTGCCCCAGCGCCCAGGCGATCACCGTCTGCAGCTTGGTATTGGTGTGCTGGGACACCTCACGCAGCACCTCGACCCCGACGGCCGGCGCGAGCTGGTGGCTCGCGGTGAGGACACCGATGGCCTGGTCCACCGCCGCGTGGGAATCGACGGCGTGCCGCAACTGCGCGTTCTCCTGCTCCAGGAGGGCGATCACGGCGCCGTCAGGTATGCCGTCAAGCGAGGACCGCGGCACGCGAGAGGTCGTCATCACTGGTCTCCATACAGAGGCAAGGCTTCCTGTACACCTCCCCCCTGCCGCGACAGCAAGGCACCCTCAGTACGGCAGCGAAAATCACACATGTGGGATGGGCCTCTTCGCCAGCCGAGGCTGCCGAAGAGCCCGAGAGGCTGACCAGCCGTGGTCGGCAGTGGGCGCGGAAAGCCTCGGCTCATGGTCGGGCCAGCTTGCCGCCCCGGCCACGGCTCGCGGCTGCGTTTCCTGGGCGGCAGCGGCTTTTCCCGGCCGTCGCGCAGCGTGCCGGTCGGCAACTCTGCTGAGACGTTGAACTCCGAGTGAATCAATATCTGTTCCCGAGGGATCAGATTTTGGGGGGCCGGGCAGCGGGAGTTTTTGCCGCGAAGAGCAGAGTGGAATTATCCACCGCACACGGGCCGCTCCGGCGTGCTACTGTCTATCTCAGTTGCAGTTGTGGTTCCCGAAACTTCAGGTGCCCCCACCAGCTTTCTGCCGGTCGGGAGCGCTTTTGTATTTCCGGTCATTTCCGGGCGGGGTGATCATCGCGGCGACACGGCGTCCGCGTGGTGCGGATGCTGATGCACTGCCCCAAAGGAGATATGACATGGCTGCTGGTACCGTGAAGTGGTTCAATGCGGAAAAGGGCTTCGGCTTCATCGAGCAGGACGGCGGCGGCGCCGACGTGTTCGCCCACTACTCGAACATTGCCGCGCAGGGCTTCCGTGAGCTGCTCGAGGGCCAGAAGGTGACCTTCGACATCGCGCAGGGCCAGAAGGGCCCGACGGCCGAGAACATCGTTCCGGCCTGACGCTCACGCGCAATCCGTAGCTGGGGCCCGCATCCTTCGGGGTGCGGGCCCCAGCTGCATGCGTATCCCGCAGCGGCTTTCACCCGCGGGACGCCCCGGAGGAATCCGCAGTACCACTACAAGCGGTTCCTCCCTCAGGAAGCGGACGCATCCTGAAGCGCTGCACCGCAGCCGACGTCCGGATCACAAAGTCCCCATCGCGTCACCCATTTCAGCACCTGTACCCACGGATATTTCCGTCGGTCAAATCTGCTTTCTTTTACCACCGGTCCATACTCGTAATTCTCCGTGCCATTCATCGCAGCGGGAATTCCTTGATATGTGCCACATCGAGGAAGGTTCCGCATGAACCGCACGTACACGAACGACCGCCCCGCCCGCACCCGTGACCGCCGTGCCGACGCCGGAAAGGGCGGCAGCCGCACGAGCTCGCAGGCACCGCGCCGTACCGGCGGGCCCGTCCGCTCCGGCGGTCACGGCCGTCGGCCCGCCGCAGCGCAGGGTGAGTTCGCGCTGCCCAAGACGATCACCCCCGCGCTGCCCGCCGTCGAGGGCTTCGCCGACCTCGACATGCCCGAGCAGCTCCTGGCCGAACTCGGCAGGCAGGGGGTGACCGCACCGTTCCCCATCCAGGGAGCGACGCTGCCCAACTCCCTGGCGGGCCGTGACGTCCTGGGCCGCGGCCGCACCGGTTCCGGCAAAACCCTCGCCTTCGGCCTCGCCCTGCTCGCCCGCACCGCCGGACAGCGTGCCGAGCCCCGCCAGCCGCTGGGACTGATCCTCGTACCCACGCGTGAGCTGGCACAGCAGGTCACCGATGCGCTCACCCCGTACGCCCGCTCCGTGCAGCTGCGGCTGGCCACGGTGGTGGGCGGCATGTCCATCGGCAGGCAGGCCAGCGCGCTGCGCGGCGGAGCCGAGGTCGTCGTCGCGACCCCGGGCCGGCTCAAGGACCTCATCGACCGCGGCGACTGCCGGCTGAACCACGTCGGCATCACCGTGCTGGACGAGGCCGACCAGATGGCCGACATGGGCTTCATGCCCCAGGTCACCGCGCTGCTCGACCAAGTGCGCCCGGAGGGGCAGCGAATGCTGTTCTCCGCCACCCTGGACCGCAACGTCGACCTGCTGGTACGCCACTACCTGACCGACCCCGTCGTGCACTCCGTCGACCCGTCTGCCGGTGCGGTCACCACGATGGAACACCACGTCCTGCACGTCCACGGCGCCGACAAGCACGCCGCCACGACCGAGATCGCCGCCCGCGACGGCCGCGTGATCATGTTCCTGGACACCAAGCACGCCGTCGACCGGCTGACCCAGGACCTGCTCAACAGCGGGGTGCGCGCCGCCGCGCTGCACGGCGGCAAGTCGCAGCCCCAGCGCACCCGCACGCTGGCGCAGTTCAAGACCGGGCACGTCACCGTGCTGGTGGCGACCAACGTCGCGGCGCGCGGCATCCACGTCGACAACCTCGACCTGGTCGTCAACGTCGATCCGCCGACCGATCACAAGGACTACCTCCACCGCGGCGGCCGTACCGCCCGCGCCGGCGAGTCCGGCAGCGTCGTCACCCTGGTCACGCCGAACCAGCGCCGAGGCATGGTCCGTCTGATGTCGGACGCCGGAATCCGGCCGCAGACCACCCAGATCCGCTCGGGGGACGAGGCTCTGAGCCGGATCACCGGCGCCCAGGCGCCCTCCGGCATCCCGGTCGTCATCACCGCACCGGTGGTCGAACGCCCCAAGCGCAGCGCCACCTCTCGAGGCCGCCGCCGCCCCGCCTCGGCGACCAGGCGCACCCCCGTACGCCAGTCCGGCTTCGGCGCGGTGGCTTAGAACTTTCGTGAACAGGAAGCCGGCCCATCTCCGCAGGAGGCACCTTTGACGCTGATTCAGACGCAGCCCCGCCCGGCGGACGCCGACCCCGCGTACAGGGCGGCGGTGGAGGTCATGGACGCGGCCGGATCTCAGGTCTGTGATGACATGAGCGTCGAGGTGGCGCTGGCCGTCATGGCCGCCGCCCGCACGGGCCGGCTGGTCGTCTGCGACCAGGACGGCCAGTGCACTGGCCTGGTCACCCGGACCGAACTTGCCGCCGTCCGTGACAGCTCCGACTACACGGACCGTGTCCGCCTGCGCGACCTCCTCGGCGACCACGGTTCGTTCGCCTCACCCGTGACCACGATGGCCGAAGCCGGGCACGCGATGCGCTCCCGTCGGCTCGGTGTCCTGCCGGTGGTCGACGAGCCAGGCAGCGCCCTGGGCATCCTCGCCCTCTCCCGCTGAAACACCTCGCCCCTGGTCGGACTGTTCTCCCCTCTTCTCTCTGTGAGGCCACATGCGCTGCGTCATCGCCCGCTTCCCCTTCGAGCTCACCAAGGGCGGAGTGCTGGAATCGATGAAGGGCATCAAGCCCGAACCGGTCACCGGAGAATCGGTGATCATCGGCCGCCGCCACTACCCCGTCAAGCAGGTGGGCCAGGTCATCACCCGCCAGGACCGCCGTGATTTCAGCGCCGCCGAAATCCTGCGGGCCATGACTCAGCTCGGCTTCACCTGCCGCGCCGTTCCCAAGACAGCGTCCCCGGGCATTCTCAGCCCGATGCAGCACGCCTCCGCGATGCTCGGCACCCCCGTCACGGTCTGACCGGGTAAACAGACACGAGCCGTCGCCTGACCAGCAGTGTGGGCCCGACCGGTACGCCGGTCGGGCCCACACTGCGTGCAGCGGGTTCCCGTCGCCGTCGCTCAGTGGCCGGAACAGCTGAAGTCGCCCACGGTCCAGGCGCTGACGTCCTCGATCGCAACCCGGTACCTCCACCCGTCTCCGGACCTCCAGGGTGCCCTGCAGGATCCGGGCGACATGGAAGTGCAGACGCGTGGGCGGCCCGTCCTTGCTTCGCTGGGGAGTCGAAGAAGGCGGCGACTCGTCCAAGCGGGCGGATCCGTCAGCACATCCGACACCCTCTGCCTTCACGTGGCTGCGAGAGAGCCAATCGACCGGTGATGACAGCGCCACTGGTGACCACGGTCAGGGACTCCGATCGCTCTGGTCGCACTCCACCCGGGGTGCCGACGCCAGCGAGCAACTCGTCAGGCTGCGACATGAGGCGGACCATATTCGCCGGCCATCCGGCTGCCTGAGCGGTGACGCTACCGGGCAAGGAAGGCGCTCACGGTTTTGCCGCCGGAGGCCCGGCGGGTTTCCGCCGTGGCGCGCGCGAGGCGGGTGACTGTGGGCCAGCCGAGGCCCCCGGTGCCGCCGTTCAGGTCAGGGGTGCGCATGCGCGGCACATGCCGGCTGGGATCGTGAACGGCGACCTCGATGGTGTCGGGGTGCGCAGTCAGTTCCAGTGTGCAGCGGCCCCCGCCGTGGCGCAGGGCATTGGTGACGAGCTCGGACACGGCCAAGACCGCAGTGTCCGCCGCGTCAGGGGCCACGGTCGGCTGCTGCAAACCTTAGAGGAAGGCCCGTGCCGTATCGCGTGCGTCGGCAATGGCTGTGGTGGAACGGACGGCTGCGGCGCTGGCCATCACCGTGATCATCAGGGTCACCACGGTCTCTGAATAGTCCATGCCCCTGCCCGTGCCTACCCAGCCCCTGTGCCCTCCACCTGCCAACCCCGCGGAGCCACAGTGCTTGCCTGAAGGGTACGGAGGACCACAGTCGACGCGTGACAGGCACCTGCTGCCGTGAGCCCGTGTCTCCGCAGCCCGCGGTCGGCTCGAGTCAGAGGCCGTGCCGGTTTGCCACGAGCTGCTCGATCATCCCGGGACCGTCGAGGGCGGCGCAGGGACTCCTGCCGCGCTCGTCAACGGCCGACCTGCGGGGCGTCACGGCTGGAAACGCCCGTCCCGGCCAGTGGAGTTCTCCACGAGACGCAGTGTTGGCCGGTGCCCGCCGACGGTAGCCGCGGCGCAGTCGGCGACGTCCCGCTCAGCCCGACGTGCTGCGCGGCGGGGGATCCCTGCGCGCCGGACTGAGCCCCGAAGCTGCTTGAACCGTACGTGGACCGGTCGAGGCGGACTGCTCGAGACGGATTACCTCATCGTCGAGTGCACGGAAATCTATGCCAGCCGAAGTAGACATTCGTCGGCAGTGTGGTTATGGTTTCTCTCGTAGGCGAGATCAAGAGAGGCCCGGCAGAGATGAACTGCCGGGCAGCAGTACCGCAGTTGCAGTTCGCAGGACGGTGCGGTGGTGGAGTTCTGAAGCCAGAGCGGTTGCAGGACGGCGACGGGACTGACGACCGGACCGGGTGGCCCGCAGTGATCAGGGGCCGCCATGAGCAGCACCGCAGTGGCAGTACCAGTAAGTGAAGGTTCGCAGTACTCAGCAGTGAAGTCAGTGAGCAGTACCTCGGTGAAGGCGTCGGCTGCGGACGCGCGCACCGGGAAGTTCGGCAGTGGGGTTCCAAGCCAGAGCAGACGCAGGACGGGCGACGGGGCTGGCTGCCGAAGAGTGGCGCTGTTCGAGGCCACCAGCAGTTCACAGTTTCCGAAAGTGAGTAGTTGATCAAGAGGGAAGAACGGAGGAGCCGAGCGCCATCAGGATCGCCCGGGCGGAATTCTTGGCCCCGGGTACCGCAGGACATCGATAGTGAGGTGGTCTCCGGTCAAGCAACCGCGATCCCCGCGCCCCCGACAGCGTCTCGGTCGGGTTTGCGGAAACAGAAGGCCGGTGCAGTATCAGGGCCGGCAGATGGTGTAGTAGTTCCTTCGGGGCCCTGGTGCCAGTACGGCGCCAGGGCCCCTCCACGCGTTCCACAGAGAGGTGCAATGACAGCAGACGACACGTTCGGCCGTCTCAATGACGACGACTACCCCGCCTACACCATGGGCCGGGCCGCCGAACTGCTCGGCACCACACAGGGCTTCCTCCGGGCCATCGGCGAACACCGCCTCATCACCCCACTGCGCTCCGCAGGCGGACATCGCCGCTACTCCCGCTACCAGTTGCGCATCGCCGCCCGCGCCCGGGAACTCGTCGACCACGGGACCCCCATCGAGGCCGCCTGCCGGATCGTCATCCTTGAAGACCAGCTCGAGGAAGCCCAGCGCATCAACGCCGAATACCGCCGTGCCGCCGAATCAGCGAACCCGACGGCAGCAGCATGAGATGAGCGTGCCCGTCAGCGTCGGCGGGCACCGCACGCACGATCTCGTGTGTGGCGTGATCATTCCTGTGGTGACCCGGTGTGTGGGCGTGTAGCGTCTGCGTCAGCTGTCGTGGTTCGGAATTCCCCCTGCCCGCGCCTCTGGTGTGGGCGTTTTGCTGTGCTGTGCCGCAGGAACCAGGACGATCACCTCCGTCTGCCACAGGGAGTGGGAGACGTTCATCGACTGGAAGGCATAAGACATGGCAACGGGAACTGTGAAGTGGTTCAACGCGGAGAAGGGCTTCGGCTTCATCGCCCAGGACGGCGGCGGCCCGGATGTCTTCGCGCACTACTCCGCGATCAACTCCACCGGCTTTCGTGAGCTCCAGGAGGGCCAGGCCGTGACGTTCGACGTCACCCAGGGCCAGAAGGGTCCGCAGGCCGAGAACATCAACCTGGCCTGACCTCGCAGACCTGCCCGAGAGGTCGCGCACGCCGCGTCAGGTGGCCGCCGCCCGTGCAGGCCCTGCCTGCTGTCGCGCCGGGCCGGTGCAGGATCAGGGGGCCCGGGGCCGCTGCCACTTCGGCTTGAACCTTCCTGACCTCAGTCGCTGCAAGCGTCGTCGGGCACGGGAGCCGCGTGTCTGGCGCGGCTACCGTGCAGCTCGGAGGAGCCGACGTTCAGACGCTCGTCCAGGCATCGAGGAAGGCTTTCCGTCCAGCCGGATCGTCCGACCTGCGGTCTGCGTGCAGGACGCGCCAGGCGGTGAGCTCGAGATCTCGAAGCCACAGTTCTCCGATGACCTGTGTCTTGAGGTCGGGCAGATGGTCGGACTCGACGAGGGCCTGACCGATCACCTCCCCCGCCGCGGAACGCTGGGGCGGGGTCATCTCATCGACGGCCGAGAGGATCTGCCGGGCCAGGCCGGTTCCCTCTCCTGCCAGCGAACGCAGCACCGAATCCTTGATGTTGACGGGCAGCAGGTACGCGGTGCCCGAAGACCTCCACAGGTCCGACCAGAAGCGCTCTCCTGCCGCGGTGGGGGCAGGCAGCGCGGCCAGCAGCCCGAGGAGATGGCCGGTGGCCGCATAGCCATCGGAGTGGGCGGCTGCGACCACTGCGACACCGGCGACGCCCTCCACATCGAGCTGGCCCGCCTCGAGATGCGGAGCCAGGTCCAGTTGGTGTCCCAACTGGTCTGCGAGCGCGGTGGATACGTAGGGGCGGACCTCAGGAAGCATCGGCGATCCTTGCGCGTAGGCGAGCGGAGATGCCCGTTCGTAAGCCCTGATCGTTCCCAGGACCAGCCGATCTACTCGGCTTCGGCAGGCCCAATTGGCGGTAGGTCAACGGGGCAGGAGTTCCCACCGTGGCGAACCGGCTCAGGCCCGGCGACGTGGCTCTGTTCTGGACCGACCTCCCGCCAGGTGTCCGGGTGAGGTTTCCTAGCATGACCGCATGGTTGCCAGTGACGCCCAGGAGCCCGGGAGAGGACGAGAAGCTGTGTCCCGCGACGCCGCTGAAGTCGAATGTGGTCACGTCGTGTCAGCGCGGGGAAAGCGCCGTGCAGACGGGCTACCCGACGAACCACCAGGCGACCAGACGGGGAAGGGGGCTCACTCCGTTACTGCTCTGGTGGAGCGGGTGGCCGACCTGGCCGAACCGATCAAGCCGAAATTGCGTGGCTGGCTCCATGCCGGAATGGTCCCCGCCGCACTGATCGCGGGCGTCGTACTCATCTGCCTGGCCGGTACTCAGCAGGCGGTCCTGGCCTGCGCCGTGTACTCGATCACCGCCTGGCTGCTGTTCGCGACGAGTGCCGTCTACCACCGCGGCACCTGGGGACCGCTCGGCGAGGCTCTTCTGCGACGCCTGGACCACGCCAACATCTTCCTGATCATCGCCGGCACCTGCACCCCCCTGGCCGTGCTCCTCCTCCCGCCGGACCAGCGGACCGTGCTGCTGTGGATCGTCTGGACGGGAGCGCTGGCCGGCATCGCGTTCCGGGTCCTGTGGGTCGGAGCTCCGCGCTGGCTGTACACCCCGTGTTACCTGGCCCTGGGCTGGGCGCCGGTGAGCTACCTTCCCGACTTCCTGCACACCGGCGGAGCAGCCGTAGTCGTCCTGATCCTTGTCGGCGGTCTCCTGTACAGCGCGGGCGCGGTCGTCTACGCCCTGCAGCGGCCCGACCCCTCACCCCGCTGGTTCGGCTATCACGAGGTCTTCCATGCCCTGACCGTGGCAGCGTTCACCGCGCACTACGCCGCCATCTCCCTCGCCACCTACTGACCGCGCCAGGTTCGGGCTCGCGCCGCTCGCCACACACGTTGCCGCGTGCTGCTCCGCGACGGGAGGGGCCGTCCCCTGGGCATCCCCCCTGCTTGAAATCCGTCCGCCCTCCCGTCTGCAAGTCGGCTGTTCTCCGGAGTGCGGCGCACCGTGGGGCAGGGTAGGGACAGGGGAGCGAGAGAAAGACGAGACATCGGTCAGCTGACCTGCGCTGGAAGGCGCCCCGTGTTCGAGGCGGAAGACATGAGGGAATGGCGGGGCCGCGACGTGCTCGACCATGAGCGGCAACACACACGTTCAAGGAATCCGAGCACGCCGTGATCGATGCCGGAGGGGACCCCGACAGCCGTCCGGAGAAGCTCTCAGTCCTTGTCCACGTACGCGCCGCTCGGCCCCGCGTGCCGATCTTGGCGCCGTCTCCTTCAGCCAGGCCGCATGCTTCCTCGGCTACCGCGTCACCGTCTGCGACGCCCGACCCGTCTTCGCCACCGCCGCCCGCTTCCCGTACGCCGATGAAGTCGTCGTCGAATGGCTCCACCGCTACCTCGCCGCCAACCGATGTCGACATTCCTTGGACCGTTCCTCCGCCCGCTTCACGTACGGGCGCCCGGCCCCCAGGGTGGGTTCCGCAGCACCCTCTTCCTGCGCGGGAAGGTGACCGGCGACGGGATCACCACTCTGACGTCAATCCTGCTGAGCAAGACGCCGGCGATGCGGCGGCCTTCCTCCCGGACACCAGCGAGTCCCCCTGGGCGGAACCGACGCACGGACGCCGCAGTGGGCATGGCGTCGTCCTCCGGCGCTGCATGGAGAGCCGGCCATGTGCATGACCGTGGGTGTGCGGTCTCGACGGGGAGCTTCCGGGGGTGCTCGCTCGTCCGACGAGCCGGCTTGTTCACAGGCGGATGACGACCAGCGCGATGTCGTCGCGACCGCCGGTGCTGACGCCGAGGCGGGTCAGCAGCGCGTCGGCCAGGTCGTCAGGCAGGAGAGCGGCGTGCTGGGCGAGGGCGTCGGTCAGGCGGGTCAGGCCGGCGTCGATGTCCTCGGTGCGGCGTTCGATGAGTCCGTCGGTGTAGAGCACGAGGGTGTCGCCGCGTGTGTAGGGGAGGATGGCCTGGGGGCGGGGGAGGTGTTCTGGGCGGGCGCCCAACGGCGGGTCGGTGGCCTGGTCAAGAAGCTCGGAGCTGCCGTCGGGATGGAGCAGGACCGGTGGCGGGTGGCCGGCGTTGCTGTAGACGATGGCGTGGCTGCGGGGATCGACGAGTACCTTGACCGCGGTGGCGGCCAGGGCGTCTTCGAAGGACCGGGCGTACAGGCCGAGGACTTCGAGGGCCTGAGCGGGGTTGGGAACAGCGCGGATGGCGGCACTCAGGGCGCTGCGGAGCATGCCCATCACGGCGGCGGCCTGTAGTCCGTGGCCGACGACATCCCCGACAGCGACGGCGAAGCGGCCATTCGACAGGTCGACCACGTCGTACCAGTCGCCGCACACGTTGAGTGACGTGACGGCGGGGAGGTAGCGCACGGCGATGTTCTCGTGCCGCTCGAGATCGGGAGCGCGCAGCATGGCCTCTTGCAGAGTGACGGCGACTTCCCGTTCGAGGCTGTGCGACTGGCGTAGTTCCTCGTTCCAGCGCGTCAGCTCTTGCGCCCGCGCATACACCTCTGCCGCTACGCTCTCCTCTGCCCCGCCCAGATGCGTGCCGCGCCAGCGGACAGCGGAGCCGGCGAAGGCTGTGACGTCCTCGGCCCGCTGAAGGATCCACTGGACCTGGCCGTCCGGCCCCAGGACGGGGGTGTGGACGGGGGACCACCACCGCTCCTCGAACTCCCCAGGGCGTCCGTGGGCGGGGATGTCGTACCGCTGCAGCACCAGCATGTCCGGCTGCCCCGACGCCAGCACTTTCCGCAGCGATTCCTCTACGCTGCGCATCCCGTCGTCGGTGGAATCCTCGGGTTTGGGTGGAAAGGCGTCGAACAGATATCGCCCGACCAGGTCGCCTTCCGGCCATCCGGTGACCCGCAGGAACGCTCCATTGACACAGCGGATCACCAGGTCCGTGTCCAGCAGCAAGTAGGGACTCGGGCTGGCGGCGAACACCGCCGCAAAATCGATCTCTGTTGCGCTCACACGTCCCACCCGCCGGTCCTCACGAACACGTCCCCGGCACCGTTCAATCTACGCAGTGCACGCCCGCCACGCCCGCCGACCGATGGCGGCGACAGCCGTCCGTAGGGGACAAGCGGCGTTCGTGACCGGGGATGCCAGTCCACCACGAACCGGCCGGGGAGTCAGCGCGACAGTGTCCGACAGACGCAGGAGTCCACCCGGTCCTTCACAGATCCGGGTACCACCTGGTGCGGCGCCTGTCGCGGCCCTTACGCCTCCTCGGAGGATACCCAAGGGATGCCGGTCCGCATGTGGACGAGGATCCCCTTGATGACCTGCCGGTGCTCCATTTACCGGCCGCCTCGACCGGCACGGTGAGCCTGCTCGCCGTTGACCACGGGGGCTTTTCACGGAAGGGCGCATGGACGTCACACCTGCCCGGCCTGGACCAGCACCGACGACCACCTCGTGGAGACTTCTCCAGGTGTGCCCGTACTCCAACGGCACCCGAACTCAGAATTCAGATCTAGACCGGGTGAGCAGTGGCCATGTCGGTCGATCATGAGCAATCGGGCCCGCTCCGAGCGCAGGCGAAAGTCGATTGGGCCGATTCCGATCGGTGCCGTACAGTTCACCGTACCGACGCGGGGTGGAGCAGCTCGGTAGCTCGCTGGGCTCATAACCCAGAGGTCGCAGGTTCAAATCCTGTCCCCGCTACTCGAACGTGAAGGCCCGGCATGCACCGGGCCTTCACTGCGTGTGTGCCGGTTCGGCCCTGGCTCTCGGCGAACAGGGCACCGCGGTAGCAGAAGGCGTCAACGCGCTGGGCTGCACCGACGCCGTACGCCGCCTCAGCCACCGTGCTCACGGAATCGCGGATCTGACACAAGGCGGCAATCCGTCGCATCGACGGATCAGACCACGCTAACCATGGACAGACTGGTGAGGCAGAAGGAACAGCCGACGGCCTCGATGTGGTGCCAGACGGTCACGAGCACGGTGATGCCCACAAGGAGTGCGCCTCGTGTCGGCGGGCATATCGCTCACAGGGGTGCGGGAACGGCCAGGACGTTGGTGTCGTCGTCCATCCCTGTGCCGAAGGCGTCGAGGGGGCGGCAGCGCACTCACCCAGCACGCGCCGGCACCGTCGAACTCCCGGCGGATGACTTTCGCGGGATCTGCCGGTCACCCGGCAGACACAGATGGTTCACCGGGCAGGCATGGGTAACCCGACAGATGGCTCCCACCGGCTGCGCAGAGCACCGGTTGGCGGCGGCCCCGAGCCACCCGGGCTGGAGGAACCTCGTGAACGGCGAATCGACCATCCCATCCTGCGAGACGCGCTTCCCCGCAGTCACGGCGAGCATCACGGCCGCCCGGCACTGGGTCCGCGACTGCGTGGACGGTTTCGGCGGCCCGCTGCGCCAGCACTGGATGATCCAGACCGCCGAACTGCTCGTCTCGGAACTGATCACCAACGCCATCCGCCACGGCTCCGGCCCGCCCCTGATCCAGCTCATCTGGAACGGGCGGTGGCTGCACATAGCCGTCAGCGATTCCAGCGACCGCTGGCCTCGCAAACGCGCCACCGCGAACACCGAGCCCGGCGGCTTTGGCATCCAACTCCTAGACCGACTCGCCCGACGCTGGGGCGTCACCCCCGGTCACCCCGGCAAAACGGTCTGGGCCGAACTCGGCCTCGACTCCTGAGCGCGGTGGCGGAGCTGACCACCAACAGCGTCGTCCACGGCGCCGGCTCGGACACGCTGCGGATCGGGGCCGAGAGCGACCGGATCGTCTGCGAGGTCCACGACAGCGGACAACTGAACGATCCCCTGGCCGGTCGCCGCCCGTCCCATCCCACGCAGCCCGGCGGCCGGGGACACTCCTACTCGTCCACCCACTTGCGGACCTCGTCCCTGTCCACACCGGCCCCGACGGGACTACCATTCGCCGCTACCTCCCCGGATGACCACGACAACGCTGCGGGCCCCGCCCACTCACTCATGCGTTCCGCCTCCGGCGAGGTGTTTTCGATGACTCCTCATGTGGAGTGCGGTGCCACCCCGACCTGCTGGGGGTGGCTGCCGACCCTGTGCCCGGCCTCGGTGCCGGCGGCGCCGCGGCCGGAACGGGGATCGTGCTGCCGGCCTCAGGCGTCGATGATGACGGGGATGATGAGGGGGTTGCGGCGGTGGGTGCGGAACGCCCAGTTCGCCACGGCGCGGGCGAGGAGCTGTTCGAGTTGGTGCGCGTCCCCGACGCCTTCCTCGGCCGCGGTGGCCAGGGTCTTCTCGATGACGGGGATGACCGGCTCGAAGGTGGTGTCGTCGTGGACGAAGCCGCGGGCCAGGAAGTCGGGCGCCTCGGCGAGGGCGCCGGTGTCTGCGTCGACGATCGCCACCACCGTGACCACGCCTTCGGCGGCGAGGGTGAGGCGGTCCTTGAGGGAGGCTTCGGTGGCGCCGCCGACTTCCATGCCGTCCACGTAGACGTTGCCGGCGGGCACCTTGCCGGTGATGGACGCGCGCCCGTCGACGAGGTCGACGACGACGCCGTCCTCGGCGATGACGACCCGGTCGGGGTCGACACCGGTACGGATGGCGAGGTCGCCGTTGGCCCGCAGGTGGCGCCATTCGCCGTGCACGGGCATGACGTTGCGGGGTTTGACGATGTTGTAGCAGTACACGAGTTCGCCGGCGCTGGCATGCCCGGAGACGTGCACCTTGGCGTTGCCCTTGTGGACCACGTGAGCGCCCCACCGGGTGAGTCCGTTGATCACCCGGTAGATGGCGTTCTCGTTGCCCGGGATGAGGGAGCTGGCGAGCAGGACGGTGTCGCCCTTGCCGATGCGGATCATGTGGTCACGGTTGGCCATCCGTGACAGCGCGGCCATCGGTTCGCCCTGGGAGCCGGTGCACACCAGAGTGATCTTGTGGTCCGGGAGCTTCTCCAGCTCCTTCGTGCTCACGACCAGACCTGAGGGGACCTTCAGATAGCCCAGGTCACGGGCGATGCCCATGTTGCGGACCATCGACCGGCCGACGAAGGCGACCTTGCGGCCGTGCTGGTGGGCGGCGTCCAGGATCTGCTGGATGCGGTGCACATGGCTGGCGAAGCTGGAGACGATGACCCGGCGCGGCGCGGTGCGCATCACCTGCTCGATCGCCGGGTTCAGCTCACGCTCGGAGGTGGTGAAGCCGGGTACTTCGGCGTTGGTGGAGTCGGTGAGGAACAGGTCCACGCCCTCCTCGCCGAGGCGGGCGAAGGCGCGCAGATCGGTGATGCGGTCGTCGAGAGGGAACTGGTCCATCTTGAAGTCGCCGGTGTGCAGCACCATCCCGGCCCGGGTGCGGATCGCGACCGCGAGGCTGTCGGGGATGGAGTGGTTGACCGCCACGAACTCGCAGTCGAAGGGCCCGAAGCCGCGCCGGTCGCCCTCCCGCACCCGCACCGTGCGCGGCCGGATGCCGTGTTCCTTGAGCTTGGCCTCCAGGAACGCCAGCGTCAGCTTGGAGCCGACGACGGGAATGTCGGACCGCTCGCGCAGCAGGTACGGCACGCCGCCGATGTGGTCCTCGTGGCCGTGGGTGAGGACCACGGCCACGATGTCGTCCAGCCGGTCCCGGATCGAGGTGAAGTCCGGCAGGATCACGTCCACGCCAGGCTGGGTCTCCTCGGGGAACAGCACGCCGCAGTCGACGATGAGCAGTTTGCCGGCGTGCTCGAAGACGGTCATGTTGCGGCCGATCTCACCCAGGCCGCCCAGGGCGATGACCCGCAGCCCTCCTTCAGGCAGGGGCGGGGCGGCTTTCAGCTCGGGGTGCGGATGACTCATACCCTGACGGTACCCGGAGAGCGGGACAGGATGATCCACTGCCTGCGGGACCTGAGCGCTCGATACGAACCGCCGCCGACGACGTACTGCCGCTCGCCGACCGCTGGCCGGTGATGGTCCGCTGCTGATGCCGAGGGGTCTGTCTCGACAGGGGCGTGCCCGACCAGGCGCCGTCACTGTTCTGACCGTCCGTGCGGTTGGTGCCAACTACGCGATGAGCCATCGGGTCGGAAGCCAGCTCCATCGGGGCGGCCCTGGCCCGCTGCATGCTGGCCCAGGATGTGGAACGACGTGAACCGGCCCTGCCCGACCGAACCGAACCGTCGCCGGCGCGGCAAGTCGGATCCGCGCGATGCCCAGAACACGGCCCGGGCGGTGCTGAGAGGGGGGCGCGTGCCCGGGCCAAGTCCGTGCGATGCGCCGTTGCAGTTCGCCCGCATGTACAAGCTCGCCAAGGGTTGGGCGGTCAAGGCCGGTACCCAGGCGATCAACCAGCTCAAAGCTGTCCTCGTCAGTGCCGACGCGAACCGTGGGAAGGACTGGCCGGGCTGAACCATGCGCAGCATTTCGTTCCTGCGCACGGCTCACCGAGGACAGCAAGAAGGACCAAGACAGTGAAGAGGCGGTGTTGCAGGACACCCGTATCACCTCGCGCCGGTTGGCCAGGCGGAGCAAACAACTCGCCGAGCTCATGAAGGACTTGAAGGCCGACTGGCCCGACTCGGGGAACGTCACGCCCGCAGCTGCTCGACGGGGGATGGCCCGAGACGCCTCGGCAGTGAGGAGTCCTTCGCCGGGCTGTGCGAGGCCAGCCCCATGGAGGGTGTCTCGGGCCGTTCGTGCCATGGTCGACGAACGACAGCTCTAAGGCGGCCGGCAAGGCTGTCCGTCAATGCCGGTCGTGAGTAGACGAAGGTCAACACAGGCAGCCCGTCCGAGCCATGTTGAGCACCGATTCGGGCGAAGCTTTTCGGCTGTGGTCGGGTCATGCCGTTGTACCGGGATCGATGGGGCGGTTGCGCAGTGCCGTCCCGGGCGGAGGTCTGACTCGTGAGATCTATGACCGAAGTGTCCAGTCACGGACCTGCCGACTGCCGTTGCGGGATGCTGCCTGCCACCGAGCCACAGGGCGTGTCCCAATAGGGGCCTTGCCGAGTTCAGGCGCCATCACGGTTCAGACCGCCCGAGCGGGCCGGTGCCATCCACCCAGCACGTCACCACGCGGGAGGCGAACCACCATGACGACCAGAGAGCGCAATACCTCTTCCAGCACGGATCCGCCCAATCGGAGTGAGGTCGTCCTGGGCGTGGACACACACGGCGAGGTTCACGTCGCCGCCGTGGTCTCCACGCTGGGGAAGGTCCTTGGCACCGAGTCCTTTCCGGCGACGGCCGTTGGCTACCGTCGGCTGCTCGTGTGGGCCCGCAAGCGGGGGACGGTGCGCCGGGCCGGTGTGGAGGGCAACGGTACCTTCGGCGCGGGCCTGTCCCGCTACCTGCTGACCCAGCAGATCCAGGTGTTCGAAGTGAACCGGCCCGACCGCACGGCCCGCCGGCTGCTCGGCAAGTCGGACCCGCTCGATGCGCAGGCCGCAGCGCGAGCCGTGCTCAGCGGTCGCACCCGGGCCCAGGCCAAATCCGGCGACGGACCCGTGCACAGCGCCCGGATCTACAAACTCGCCAAGGACTCCGCGGTCAAGGCCCGCACCCAGGCGATCAACCAGCTCAAGGCCGTCCTAGTGATCGCCGACCCCGCCTTGCGGGAACGGTTGTCGAGCTTGGGCAATGCCGAGCTGTTCCGCACCTGCGCGACCCTCAGCCCACCCGATGGTGAGGGAGACGAGGACGCGGTGGCCCATGCCACCCATATGACATTACGCATGCTCGCCGAACGCATCGAACAGCTCAGCGGACAGATCAACGAGCTGAACCAACGCCTGACCCGGCTCGTCGAACGCCACGCGCCGCAACTCCTCGTACCGGTGGGCATCGGCCCGGACAGTGCCGCCACTCTCCTGATCACCATGGGGGACAATCTCGAGCGACTGAACACCGAGGCGTCCTTTGCTGCCCTTTGCGGAGTCAGCCCCATCGAGTACTCCTCTGGCCGTCGGAGCACGCGTCGGCTCAACTACGGCGGCGACCGTCAGGCGAACGCGGCCCTGCACCGCATCGTGTTCACCCGCCTGCGCCACGACCCGCGCACCCAGGCGTACTACGAACGCCGCACCCAGGAGGGCAAGACCCGCCGTGAGATCATCCGATGCCTCAAGCGGTATGCCGCCCGCGAGGTCTTCAACCTGGTCAGACCGGTTTCCCTCGCCCCCGCGTTATAGGGGCGTCCGTGAGACGTGAGAGGGTCTGGGGCGTGAGTGAGACACCCCCGAACACCCTGCAATACCGCTTTGACGGGCCAGAAGACGCTCCGGTCCTGATCTTGGGTCCCTCACTGGGCACGACATGGCACATGTGGGACCGGCAGATCCCCGAACTGGCCCGGCAGTGGCGGATCTTCCGGTTCGACCTGCCCGGGCACGGCGGCGCCCCCGCGTACCCGGCCGGGTCCGTCTCCGAGCTGGCCGCACGGCTGCTGGCCACGCTGGAGGGGCTCGGCGTGCACCGCTTCGGCTACGCGGGCTGCGCGCTCGGCGGCGCGGTCGGCATCGAGCTGGCGCTGCGCCACCCGGAGCGGCTGGCCTCGCTCGCGCTGGTCGCCGCCTCGCCGCGGTTCGGCACGGCCGACGAGTTCCGGCAACGCGGAGTGATCGTACGGACCAACGGGCTCGACCCGATCGCCCGTACCTCGCCCGACCGCTGGTTCACCGGCGGATTCGCCGCCGCCCAGCCCGCGATCACCGAGTGGGCCGTGCAGATGGTCCGCACCACCGACCCGGGCTGCTACATCGCCGCCTGCGAGGCCCTCGCAGCGTTCGACGTGCGGCCCGAGCTGGGCCGCGTCGGCGTGCCGACCCTCGTGCTGGTCGGCTCCGACGACCAGGTCACCGGCCCGGCCGAAGCCCGCACCCTCGTCGCCGGCATCCCCGACGCCCGCCTCGCGGTCGTCCCCGGCGCCTCCCACCTGGTACCCGTCGAGCAGCCCGCGGACGTCACCGACCTGCTGGTCAGACACTTCTCCACCGCCTGGCAGCCCGCCCACGAGCCCGCCACCGGCCAGACGGCCCTCCCGGCGGTCGCTCCCCAGCCGGTCCTGGTCGTGCCGCCGCAGGCCCGGCCCATCGCCGAGATCGCCCCGGCCGTCGTCGTACCGCAGCAGCTCCCCGGGCGGCCCGACCCCCACGACGCCGGACTGAAGGTCCGCCGGGAGGTCCTCGGCGACGCGCACGTGGACCGCGCGCTCGCCCAGGCCGACGACTTCTCCGGGGACTTCCAGGAGTTCATCACCCGCTACGCCTGGGGCGAGATCTGGGACCGCCCCGGCCTCGACCGCCGCACCCGCAGCTGCGTCACGCTCACCGCGCTGGTCGCCGGCGGCCACCTGGAGGAACTCGCCGTCCACACCCGGGCGGCCCTGCGCAACGGACTGACCCCCGGCGAGATCAAGGAGGTGCTGCTCCAGGCGGCCGTCTACTGCGGCGTACCGGCGGCGAACAGCGCCTTCCGGGTGGCCCAGCAGGTCATCCGCGAGGAGACCACGCCCGAGGGCTAGGGCCGGGGCACCAGGGCCTGTCCGGCGGATCATGCCGGGGCTCGGCACACTCACCGGCGCCGAGGAGGCACCGCCCCTTTCCTGCGGCCTGAACCGCCGGACAGGCCCTGTCGGCCCGGACGGCGCCCGGGAGGCAGGATGGAAGCCATGAAGCTCACGAAGATGTCCCATGCCTGCGTCCGCCTCGAGAAGGACGGGCGGACGCTTGTCATCGATCCCGGCGGCTTCAGCGAGCAGGACGCCGCCGCAGGCGCGGACGCCGTCCTGATCACCCACGAGCACCCGGACCACTTCGACGAGGGCCGGCTGCGGACCGCTCTGGAGGCCGACCCCGCGGCCGAGATCTGGACCCTGAAGTCGGTCGCCGACCAGCTCGCCGCGGCCTTCCCCGGCCGGGTGCACACCGTCGGCCACGGCGACACCTTCACCGCCGCGGGCTTCGACGTGCAGGTCCACGGCGAACTGCACGCGGTCATCCACCCGGACATCCCGCGCATCACCAACGTCGGCTACCTCGTCGACGGCGGCAAGGTCTTCCACCCGGGCGACGCCCTCACCGTTCCCGGCCTGCCGGTCGAGACCCTGATGCTCCCGGTCATGGCCCCCTGGAACAAGATCTCCGAGGTCATCGACTACGTCCGCGAGGTACGCCCGCAGCGCGCCTACGACATCCACGACGCCCTGCTCACCGACCTCGCCCGCCCGGTCTACGACCGCCAGATCGGCGCCCTGGGCGGCGCCGAGCACCTGCGGCTCGCACCCGGGTCGTCCGCCCAGGTCTGAGTGCTCCGGGAGGCCGGGCGGGCCGCGTTGTCGGACCCGCCGGGTAGGTTGTGGGACATGCGCATCGCGACCTGGAACGTGAACTCGATCACCGCCCGCCTCCCGAGGCTGCTGGCCTGGCTGGAGAGCAGCGGCACCGACGTGCTCTGCCTCCAGGAGGCCAAGATCTCCGAGGAGCAGTTCCCGTTCGACCAGCTGCGCGAGCTGGGCTACGAGGCGGCGGTCCACGCCACCGGCCGGTGGAACGGCGTGGCGGTGCTCTCCCGCGTCGGCCTCGAGGACGTCGTCAAGGGCCTGCCCGGCGACCCCGGCTACGACGGCGCGGTGGAGCCCCGGGCCGTCGCCGCGACCTGCGGCCCGGTCCGCGTCTGGTCGGTGTACGTGCCCAACGGCCGCGAGGTGGACCACCCGCACTACGCCTACAAGCTCCAGTGGTTCGAGGCACTCAAGGCCGCCGTCGCCGGCGACGCGGGCGGCAGCCGCCCGTTCGCGGTGCTCGGCGACTACAACGTGGCGCCGACTGACGACGACGTCTTCGACGTGGCCGCCTTCGAGGGCAGCACCCACGTCACCCCCGCCGAGCGCGCCGCCCTGGCCTCCCTGCGCGAGGCGGGCCTGTCCGACGTCGTCCCGCGCCCGCTGAAGTACGACCACCCCTTCACGTACTGGGACTACCGCCAGCTCTGCTTCCCCAAGAACCGCGGCATGCGCATCGACCTGGTGTACGGCAACGCACCGTTCGCGACGGCGGTCAAGGACGCCTACGTGGACCGCGAGGAGCGCAAGGGCAAGGGTGCCTCCGATCACGCGCCCGTCGTGGTCGACCTGGACGTGTAGCACGTGCGGCACGTGTAGGACGTGTAGAGGACACGACACCAGCGGCCTGGCTGTGGTGCGCACGGCGGTGCGAATGCCACGCTGGGTGTATGAACATCCCTTTCCTGGGCCACCGGCACCCCAAGACCGGGGAGGCGATGCTCCCCACCGACCCCGAGGGTGTCGCCGACCTCCTCTCCGAGTGCGAGCTGCTGCGCTCCCAGGCGGGGGAGGCGGGGGTCCGGCTCGACGACTCCCCGGCCTCGTTGGAGGCGCTCGACCAGGTGCTGCCGCGCTGGCGCGACGACGAGGAGATCCTGCCCTGGCTGGGCAACGACGCCGGTTTCTATCTGGGCACGGTGATTGTGCGCACCGTGACCGGAGCGGTGTGGGACGTCCGGCCCGCCGGGCCGGTCGTACGGCTGGCGTCCGGCCGTGAGTTCGACGTCGTCGCGTCCGGCCACGAGTGGGCCGCGAGCGGGGTGCCGGAGCTCTCGCAACTCTACGCCGAGGTCGCCGAGTCCTAGGCACGGCCCGCCCGTTGAGCCCCAGGTCACCGGGCGGCGACCCCGGTCGGCTGCCCGGCCGGTGGTCGTCGCATAGGATGTGCCCTTCGTGGGGTGGCGGTTCACCGAGCCAGACCCGGCCGGCGGCAGCCGGCGATCACTGCTCGCGCAGCGGTACGGACACGTATGACGGGTCGTCCGCCGGTGAGGAGAAGGTCAGCTGCGCGCCGGACGGGTTGTGCTCGATGTAGAGCGGGTCGACCGTGTCCACGACCAGGGCGAGACGGTGCCCGGCCGGGACGTCGTAGGCGGTGGAGAACAGATCCAGGTCCACGTCGAACGACTGGCCGGGCGTCCGTCCGTGCCAGGTGTACGGGGCGTGGGTGACCAGCTTGCCGAAGCCGAGGGGCCCCACGTCGTACAGGTAGGCGACGAGGGTGCCGCTCTCCTTGGTCGGGGTCAGCGTGGTGTGCAAGCTCGCGGTGCCGCGCACCTGTTGCGTGGACGTGTACTTCTCGGACTGCCACACCGCCGCCCAGCGGCGGGGGAGCAGCGGGACCGACGCGACGGGCGGCAGCTGGGCCACCTGGTCGAGGATGCTGGAGAGGAAGATGACCCCGCCGTCCGCGCCCGAGTCGACGTTCGCGTGGATGGTGGTGGAGCCCTCGAGGGCGATCTTCCGGCGGGTCGCGGTGACCGACTTCCAGTCGGGGTAGCCCTCGTAACCGCCCGTGGTACGGGACTTGAGCCGGACCGGCTGCTCGCGGTCGATGCCGTTGTCCGCGCCCTTGAGGTAGCGGTCGAACCAGCGCCCGGTGTCGCTCCACACGTCGTTGGGCAGTCCGAACAGGCCGGTCAGCTCGGGGGTCGCGTGGTCGCCGGGCCGGAGCTCCAGCCGCTTGGGGCCCGTGAGCCGCTCGTAGAAGTCGGCGTACTCGTTGGCGGGGAAGATGGTGTCGCCCCAGGCGTTGGCCATCATGACCGCCGGGTGGTTCTTGTTCAGCTGGTCGAGGTAGGTCGCGGCGGAACGTTTCTTTCCCCAGGCTATGAGATCCGGCTCCTTGGCCAGGTTCGAGGCGTAGAAGTCGTCGAAGACCTGGCGGAGTTCGGGACTCTCCCGGCCGGTGACGGT
The DNA here is from genome assembly GCF_053611185.1 of Streptomyces sp. NPDC054834. Taxonomy (NCBI): domain Bacteria; kingdom Bacillati; phylum Actinomycetota; class Actinomycetes; order Kitasatosporales; family Streptomycetaceae; genus Streptomyces; species Streptomyces sp. NPDC054834. The sequence goes on from NZ_JBSGZV010000005.1 coordinate 113,321, forward strand.
GGCCGTGCCGTCCAGCAGGGCGGCTGCCTGGACGTGTTGGGTCCGGCCGGAGTAGATGGAGCCGGTCAGGTCCGACCAGCCGCTCAGCGCGGCGACGGCCTTGATCCGCTTGTCGTGGGCGGCGGCCAGCAGACTGATGCCCGCGCCGTAGGAGACCCCCGCCATCCCCACGTGCTCCGGGTCCGCCGGGGTGTTGGCGAGCGCCCAGTCGATCACCTTGGAGGCGTCGGCCGTGTCAGGTGGCCCCGCCACTTCTATCTCGCCGCCGGACTGCCAGAATCCGCGCACGTTGTAGGTGAGCACGACATAGCCGGAGTCGGCGAGCTTGTGGGCCTGGGCGAGATACTCGACCTGGGGCAGGCTCCAGCTCGTGGGCAGCACGATCAGCGGGTAGCGGCGGGTGCCGTCGGCCCCCGCGGGCGTGACGACGTTCCCCTTGAGCACCGTGCCGCCGTCGCCGGTGATGTCGACGAAACGGACGCTGTCCTGTGCCGCCTGGGCGGTCGGGGCGAGACCGAGAACGCCACCGGCGATCAGTGTCGCGGAGACGGCGCCCACGGCGGTCGTACGCAGGGCCTGGCGATGGGTTCCCACGGGCCACTCCTCACTCGTGTCAGTGCAAAGTGACCAGACGGTAACCGAGGCGCCTTACTCTAGGTAACCCGTCGGTAAGTTACGTGCGAGTAAAGATTGTTGTCGTGCGAACGAATTCAGGAGGCGCGGTGCGAGGAGGGTGTGGGGGAGGCCTCCGGAGCCGGCAGCGGCGCCTGTGCCGCCCGCGTCACGTCCGCGACCAGTTCCACCACGTCGGGGCCGTAGGCCTGCGAGTTGACGACCTTCAGCAGCAGCACGAAGGAGTTGTTGCCGTGCTTGCGGGCCAGCCGTTCGTGGTTGCGGGCGAGGTACCGGGTCGCCGCCTGGTTGGTGATCGCCCGCTGCCCGCAGAACAGGAACACCGGCCGTGCCTCCCGCCGCTCGCCCGCGGTGAGCCGGGCCAGCAGGACGTACTCCGTCACGCCCGGCTCCATACGGTGGCGCTCACCGCCGATCTGGAAGGCGCCGCGGTCCGGGCCCGGTTCCGGGTCCACGTTGACGCGTATGCCGGGCAGCATCGCCGACATGTGGGCCAGCATCCGCCGGTTCGAGCCGGGACCGCCCACGCAGAACTCGGTGCGCTCGCCGAAGCCCTGCCGGACGGTGTCCTGGGTCGCCACCTGGAGGTTCGCCCCGCAGTCCTTGATCAGCGCGGCGAGTTCCAGGAGGGCGAACACGTCGAAGCGGTGGACGGCCGGCTCGGACGTGGCGGGGTCGCGGTTGACGACGAGCAGCGTCTCCGAGTTCTCCGGCAGGCCGAAGAAGGCCTGCTTGCGGCGGAGCTTCCGCTTCCACAGATACGTGCGGGCGATCCAGCCCAGCCCGGCGCTGATGCCGGCCGCCACCACGCCCAGTACGATGTTGCGCACGTCGTCGTTCATGGCCGCGCATGGTAGCGGGTCCGGCGTACCGGTGTTCGACGCGTTCCTGACGTGATCATGCCGATGCACTAAGCTGCCCGAACGGTCTCTGGCTGGAGGTGCGGATGCGTCGCCCCGTCGCACGGAAACTGTCGGTCCTGGCGGTCTCGGCCGCCATGGTGTCGGTGGGGGCGGCAGCGCCACCCTCCGCGGCCGGCGCCGTCCCCGGGAAGGTCCCGGTCGCCGTCGGGTACGGCGGTGCCGTCGCCAGCGTCGACGCCGACGCCTCGGCCGCCGGCATCGAGGTGCTGAAGAAGGGCGGCAACGCGGTGGACGCCGCCGTCGCCACAGCCGCCGCGCTCGGCGTCACCGAGCCCTACTCCTCCGGCATCGGCGGAGGCGGCTACTTCGTCTACTACGACGCCAAGTCCCGTACGGTGCATACGATCGACGGCCGGGAGACCGCGCCGCTGACCGCCGGCTCCGACCTCTTCACGGAGAACGGCAAGCCCCTCGCCTTCGCCGACGCCGTCAGCAGCGGCCTGAGCGTCGGCACGCCCGGCACGCCCGCCACCTGGCAGACGGCGCTGGACAAGTGGGGCAGCAGAAAACTCGGCACGGTCCTGGGGCCCGCCGAGCGGATCGCCCGCGACGGTTTCACCGTCGACGACACCTTCCGCTCCCAGACGGCGGCCAACGAGACCCGCTTCCGCTACTTCCCGGACACCGCCAAGCTGTTCCTGCCGAACGGGAAGCTCCCGGCCGTCGGCTCCACCTTCAAGAACCCCGACCTCGCCCGCACCTACGAGGAACTGGCGAGGAAGGGCGTCGGCGCGGTCTACCACGGCGACCTCGGCGAGGACGTCCTCTCCACCGTCAACCACCCGCCGGTCGACAGCAGTTCCGGCTGGAACGCCCGCCCCGGCAAGCTGTCCGCCAAGGACCTCGCGGCCTACGGTGCCAAGCTCCACGCGCCCACGAAGACCTCGTACCGCGGACTGAAGGTGTACTCCATCGCCCCCTCCTCCTCGGGCGGCACCACGGTCGGCGAGGCCCTCAACATCCTGGAGAACACCGACCTCTCCAAGGCCGGTGACGTCCAGTACCTGCACCACTTCATCGAGGCGAGCCGTATCGCGTTCGCCGACCGCGGGCGCTGGGTCGGCGACCCCGCCTTCGAGGACGTACCGACAAGGCAACTGCTCTCGCAGAAGTACGCCGACTCGCGCGCCTGCCTGATCCAGGACGACTCGGTCCTCACCAGCCCGCTCGCCCCCGGCGACCCGCGCCACCCCGCGGCCTGCGCCGCCGGCGGCACCGCAGCCCCGACGACGTACGAGGGCGAGAACACCACCCACCTCACCGTCGCCGACAAGTGGGGCAACGTCGTCTCCTACACGCTCACCATCGAACAGACCGGCGGCAGCGCCATCACCGTGCCCGGCCGCGGATTCCTGCTCAACAACGAGCTGACCGACTTCTCCTTCACCCCGGCCAACCCGGCCGTGCACGACCCGAACCTGCCGGGGCCCGGCAAGCGGCCGCGGTCGTCGATCTCGCCGACCATCGTGCTCGACCGGCACGACAAGCCGGTGGTGGCGCTGGGATCGCCCGGCGGCGCCACCATCATCACCACCGTGCTCCAGACCCTGACCGAGTTCCTCGACCGGCACATGCCCCTGGTCGACGCCATCGCCGCACCCCGCGCCAGCCAGCGCAACGCGGCCAAGACCGAACTCGAACCCGCCCTCTACAACGGCGAGTTGCGCGGCAAGCTGGAGGCCATCGGGCACTCCTTCTCGCTCAACCCCGAGATCGGCGCGGCGACCGGCGTGCAGCGGCTGGGCAACGGTGAATGGCTGGCCGCCGCCGAGAAGGTACGGCGCGGCGGCGGCTCGGCGATGGTGGTGGACCCGGCGCGCTGAGCGCCGGGCCGGGCCCACCGGCTCACAACTCCGGGACGGGCGGCCTCTCGGCCAGGTCCTCGGTGCGGAACACCAGCCGCCCGTCCGTCACATCCACCGTCACCCGGCTGCCCTCCCCGATCCGGCCGTCGAGCAGCAGCCGGGAGAACTGGTTGTCCACCTCGCGCTGGATGGTGCGGCGCAGCGGCCGCGCGCCGTACTCCGGCTCGTAGCCGCGTTCGGCGAGCCAGTTCACGGCCGCGTCGGTGAACTCCACCGTGACGCCCTGCGCGTGCAGCATCCGGCGGGTCCGCTCCAGCAGCAGATCCGTGATCCGCCGCAGCTGCTCGGCGGTGAGCTGACGGAAGACGACGATCTCGTCGATGCGGTTCAGGAACTCCGGCCGGAAGTGCTCGCGCAGCGGCCTGAGGATCTGCTCCCGCCGCGCCTCCTCGTCGGCCTCTGCGCCGCCCGGCCCGAAGCCGATGCCGGCGCCGCGCCGGTTGATCGCCTCGGAACCGAGGTTGCTGGTCATCACGATGACGGTGTTGGTGAAGTCGACGGTGCGGCCCTGCGAGTCGGTCAGCCGTCCGTCGTCCAGCACCTGAAGCAGGATGTTGAAGACGTCCGGATGCGCCTTCTCCACCTCGTCCAGGAGCAGCAGCGAGTACGGGTGCCTGCGCACCACCTCGGTGAGCTGGCCGGCCTCCTCGTGGCCGACGTACCCGGGCGGGGCGCCGACCAGCCGGGAGACGGTGTGCCGCTCCTGGTACTCGCTCATGTCCAGGCGGACCATCCGCTCCTCGCTGCCGAACAGGGCCTCCGCCAGCGCCCGGGCCAGCTCGGTCTTGCCGACACCGGTCGGGCCCAGGAACAGGAAGCTGCCGATCGGCCGGTCGGGGCTCGCCAGCCCGGCACGCGAGCGCATCACCGCCTCGGCGACCACCGCGACCGCCTCCTCCTGGCCGACCACCCGCTGGTGCAGGTGCTGCTCCAGGCCCAGCAGGCGCTCCTTCTCCTCCTGCGTGAGACGGCTGACCGGGATGCCGGTCTGCCGGGACACCACCTCGGCGACGGCCTCGGCCGTCACCTCCAGGTCCTGGCCCTCGTCGGCCCGGTCCTCGCCGGCGGTCTCCGCGATCCGCTGCTTCAGCCCGGTGATGCGGTCCCTGAGCTGGGTCGCCTGCTCGTACTGCTCGTCCGCGACCGCCTGGTCCTTGTCCCGGGTCAGCTGCTCGACCTCGCGTTCCATGGCGCGTACGTCCGTGCCCTTGGTCCGGGCACCCAGCCGCACCCGTGCCCCCGCCTGGTCGATCAGGTCGATCGCCTTGTCGGGCAGGCGGCGGTCGGCGAGATAGCGGTCGGACAGCTCCACCGCGGCCACCAGCGCCTCGTCGGCGTAGCGGACCTGGTGGTGGGCCTCGTACCGGTCGCGCAGCCCGCGCAGGATCTCGAGGGCGTCCGCGACGGTCGGCTCGGGCACCAGGATCGGCTGGAAGCGGCGGGCCAGCGCCGCGTCCTTCTCGATCCGCCGGAACTCCTCCAGCGTGGTCGCGCCGACGATGTGCAGCTCGCCGCGGGCCAGCGCGGGCTTGAGGATGTTGGCCGCGTCCATCGCCCCGCCCTCGCCGCCACCGCCCGCTCCGACGACGGTGTGCAGCTCGTCGATGAAGACGATCAGGCGGTCGGAGTGGGCGCGGATCTCGCCGACGATGTTGTTCAGCCGTTCCTCGAAGTCGCCGCGGAAGCGGGTGCCCGCGACCACTCCGGTCAGGTCCAGGGCGACCACCCGGCGCCCGAGGAGGACGTCGGGCACGTCCCCGTCGGCGATCCGCTGGGCCAGGCCCTCCACGATCGCGGTCTTGCCGACGCCCGCGTCACCGATCAGGACCGGATTGTTCTTGCCGCGCCGGGAGAGCACCTCGATGGTCTGCTCGATCTCGTTGTCCCGCCCGATCACGGGGTCGATGCCCCCCTGCCGGGCCAGGTCGGTCAGGTCGCGGCTGTACTTGTCCAGCGTCGGCGTCGACGTCGGGCCCTGCCGCTCGGCGGTCTGCGTCCGCTCGGCCTCGGGAGCCCCGGGCGGAAGAGGGGACGACGCGTAACGGGCCGCGTGCAGGATGTGCCCGGCGGCCGAGTCCGGGTTCGCGGCCAGCGCGCTCAGCACGTGCTCGGGGCCGATGTACCCGGCGCCGCGCGAGCGGGCCAGGTCGTGCGCGTCCAGCAGGGCGCGCTTGGCCGCCGGGGTCAGGGACAGCGTCGTCGGCGGCGGTGTCTCGCCCGGCGGATGCTGGACCGGGCCGGACCGCTCGTCGATCTCCGTCGCGAGCGAGTCCGGGTTCGCGCCGGCCCGGCTGAGCAGACTCCGGGTGGGTTCGGCGGCGAGCGCCGCGCGCAGCAGGTGCTGCGTGTCCAGGTCCCGGCTCCCGTGCTCGGCGGCGTACTGGGCGGCGCCTCTCACCAGTTCCCGGGCCGGCTGGCTCAGCAGCCGGCCGATGTCGATCTGGCGGGGTCCGGTGTTGGGGCCGGCTCCGCCGAAGAAGCGGGCGAGGAATTCGCCGAAGGGGTCGCCCTCCGGGCCGATGAAGCCGCTGGTCATCGTTTCCGTTTCCTTCGCTGACGTGTGGCTCCCGCCGGGTAACCGGGATGCGGTGCGCTCATGCCACGATGGCACGTTCTGTTTCGCGGGGCATGTCCGGAGCACCTGTGTTTCGGGGTTTTCACGTCGTTTTGCGAGTGCGGCTGCGTGGGGGCTGGTCGCGCCCACGAGGCGGAGCCGCATGGATACGGCCCCGCGCCCCTGGGACGGGCTGGGCTACCGCTCCGTGAGAATGCGCGGGCCCGCCTCTGTGATCGCCACCGTGTGTTCCGCGTGTGCTGCCCGCGAACCGTCGTTCGTGCGGAGCGTCCAGCCGTCCGGAGCCTCGTGGTAGCCGTCGGTTCCGCCGGCGATCAGCATCGGCTCGATCGCCAGGACCATGCCGTGGCGCAGGGGAAGACCCCGGCGGGGGCGGCCCTCGTTCGGTACCGGTGGGTCCTCGTGCATGCGGCGGCCGATGCCGTGGCCGCCGAAACCGTCCGGGATGCCGTATCCCGCCGCCCGGCACACCGTGCCGACGGCGTGGGCGATGTCGCCGATGCGGTTGCCGACGACCGCCGCCTCGATGCCCGCCGCCGGGGCCCGCTCGGCCGTTTCGATCAGCCGTACGTCGGCCGGGCGGGCCCGTCCCACGGTGAAGCTGATCGCCGAGTCGCCGGCCCAGCCGTCCAGTACGGCACCGCAGTCGATGGAGACCAGGTCGCCGTCGCGCAGCCGGTACCGGTCCGGGATTCCGTGCACGATCGCGTCGTTGACCGAGGCGCAGATCACCGCGGGGAACGGGGTCGGGGCGAAGGAGGGGCGGTAGCCGAGGAACGGTGAGGAGGCGCCCGCCTCGCGCAGTACCTCCCGGGCCACCTCGTCCAGTTCCAGCAGGGTGACGCCGACGGCCGCGGCCTTCCGTACAGCCGTCAGGGCCCGCCCCACGACCTGGCCCGCTGCGTGCATCGCTTCGATCGACGTGTCCGTCTTCAGCTCCACCATGCCAATTATTATACCGGTATTAAAATGGTGGCATGGTGCGTACCCCTCTCACTCCCGAGGAGCGCGAGCGCGGCGAGCGGCTCGGGCAGTTGCTTCGTGACGCGCGCGGCGCGCGGAGCATGACGGATGTCGCCGCCGAGGCGGGCATCTCCGCCGAGACCCTCCGCAAGATCGAGACGGGCCGTGCTCCCACTCCGGCGTTCTTCACGGTGGCCGCGCTGGCCCGGGCGCTCGGCCTGTCGATGGACGAGGTGGCGGGGCGGTGCGAGCTCGCCGGTGCGCCGGTCAAGAACCCGTAATGGGCGGCTCGCGCACCTTCTCCGAAAACTGGACGTAGCAGCGCTGTAACACGACTGGTGTTGCCTGACTGACCGGAGTGCTCCGGTCTGGCGGGAGTTGGGCGATGGCTGTGGATCAACTCCCTGGGCAGGTGCGGGAGTTCGCGAGCTACCTGGATGGTCTGCTGGCGCGCCTGGATCAGGGCGGCGGCTGGTGCGGGGTGTTCTGGCAGCGCGACCCCGAAGGCATGCGGGCCTGCCTCGGCGGGCGTGAGGTGCCGCCGTGGGACGTGGTGGACGCGCTCCTGCACGACCTCGCGGTGACGTACGGCGCCCCGGCGGCGGAGGCCGAGAAGGAACGGGCCAGGGTCCTGCACGTGGCCGCCCTCGCCGCGTACGACTCCCTGCCGGGCGCCCGGGCGGAACTCGGCGACCGGCTCGACGTGATGCTGCGCGAGCAGCGGTACGCCGCCGAACGGCACGCCGAACTCGACCGGCTGCTCGCCGCGGCCATCACACCGGAGGAGGCCGACGTCCTCCGCCTCGACCTCGCCTGGGCCCACGACGACCACGAACGCGCCACCGCGCGGTGCGCGGAGTTCCGGTCCCGCATGGCCGACCTGGACCGGCGCGCGGCACGCGGCGCGCCGGCCGTCCGGCGGGGCGCGGACGGGAATGTGCTCCGTGTCGAGGCAGGGTCCCCGACGGGCGGCAGGGCGGCGGCCCCGGCCGAGGCGGGAGGCCCGTATCGCGAGCCGTCGGCACGGACCGCGGCGGGGGACCTCCAGCCGTCCCGTACGCCCCGCTCCCTGGCCGACGCCCAGCGGGCCACAACCCTCGACCCCACCGCCGATCCCACCGCCGACCCCACCGCCTTCCACCCCTTCCGCCGCCCCGACCGGACACCGGCCGCCGACCACGAGCACCCCGCCCCGCCCGAACCCGCCGCCACAGCCACCACCCCGGCCCCGTCCGCGCACCCCACGCCCGAGTGGGCCCCCGCTGCCGAGCCGTCCCTCGTCACCCCCAAGCAGCGCAAGCGCCGCCGAGGCAGTGCCCGCTTCGCCGGGATGGCCGAGGACGAGGCGGCGCCGGCCGTCATGCCGGAGGTGGCGCAGGCCCCGGCGCAGCCGCTCGCCGCAGACCCGGCGCCCGCGCCCCGGCGCACCCCGCGCGGTGCCCGGTTCGCCGGAGCCGCGCCGGAGGTGCGGCGGCCGGCGCCGCGGGCCGAGCCGGCCGACGCGGAGGCGGCGCGGGTCGTCGCGGAGGCCGTCGAACGGCTCGTCCGGCTGCGTGCGGAGGGCCGCAGCGGCGAGGCGCACGCCCTGCTGGCCGAGGCCGCGTACTGGCCCGTCACCCGCTTGCCGCCGCTCGCGGCGGAACTCCGGCGCGCCGGGCTCGGCGCCGACTGGGCGACCCTGCTGTGGGAGGCCGCCTCGCTGCCCGCCGACCGGCTGGTGGCCGCGGCCGACGCCCTGGACGCGGCGGGGCGCTCCGCCGACGGGCAGCAGATCCTGCGGCAGGGCGTCGCCCGCCCCGCCGCCGAGATAGCCGAGGCCGTGCTGGCACTGGACGCGCAGGGCCGCGGGCGCGAGGTGCGGGTCCTGCTGGACGCCTACGTCCGGGTGCGCGCCCCCGAGGAGGCCGTGAGCAGCGTCGCCGCCGACCCGCAGCGTCTGGTTCCGCTGCTGCTCCAGGCCGCGCGGGGCGTCTCTCAGGAGCGGCACTGGGACCTGCTGCATGCCGTCCGCGTCGCCGGCTTCACCGCCTGAGCGCCGTACCGCGCGTAAAGCCCGATCACTCCACTGGAGTGCGAAACACGATCGACTCAGCGGGTTGACGGCGATGGTCTTGGCAAGGCCGTCCGGGAGGCTTACGTTCGTCCCTCTACGGCCCAGCGTCTACGGGCGTAGAGGGATGAACGTCCCGTCGAAGGAGCAGCTCATGGCGAACGTCGTCCGCGCCGCACTGGTCCAGGCCACCTGGACCGGCGACACCGCGTCCATGGTGGCGAAACACGAGGAGCACGCCCGCGAGGCCGCCCGGCAGGGCGCCGAGGTCATCGGGTTCCAGGAAGTCTTCAACGCCCCCTACTTCTGCCAGGTCCAGGAGCCGGAGCACTACCGCTGGGCCGAGCCGGTGCCCGACGGGCCGACCGTCAGCCGGATGCGGGAACTGGCCCGCGAGACCGGCATGGTGATCGTCGTCCCGGTGTTCGAGATCGAGCAGTCGGGTCACTACTACAACACCGCGGCCGTGATCGACGCGGACGGCTCGTACCTCGGCAAGTACCGCAAGCACCACATCCCGCAGGTCAAGGGTTTCTGGGAGAAGTACTACTTCAAGCCGGGCAACCTCGGCTGGCCCGTCTTCGACACCGCCGTCGGCAAGGTCGGCGTCTACATCTGCTACGACCGGCACTTCCCGGAGGGCTGGCGGCAACTCGGCCTGAACGGCGCCCAGCTCGTCTACAACCCGTCCGCCACCCACCGCGGCCTTTCCTCCCATCTGTGGCGGCTGGAGCAGCCCGCCGCGGCCGTCGCCAACGAGTACTTCATCGCCGCGATCAACCGGGTCGGCGTCGAGGAGTACGGCGACAACGACTTCTACGGCACGAGCTACTTCGTCGACCCGCGCGGCCAGTTCGTCGGCGCGACCGCCGGCGACAGCAAGGAGGAACTCCTCGTCCGCGACCTCGACTTCGACCTCATCGAAGAAGTGCGGCAGACGTGGGCGTTCTACCGCGACCGCCGCCCCGACGCCTACGAAGGGCTGGTGCAGCCGTGACCAAGGACCTGCTGGGCCGCCACCGGGCCGTCCTGCCCGACTGGCTCGCCCTCTACTACGAGGACCCGATCGAGCTCACCCACGGCGACGGCCGGTACGTCTGGGACGCCGCCGGCAAGCGCTACCTCGACTTCTTCGGCGGCATCCTCACCACGATGACCGCGCACGCGCTGCCGGAGGTGACGAAGGCGGTGAGCGAGCAGGCCGGGCGGATCATCCACTCCTCCACGCTCTACCTCAACCGGCCGATGGTCGAACTCGCCGAACGCATCGCCCAGTTGTCCGGCATCCCGGACGCCCGGGTCTTCTTCACCACCTCCGGCACCGAGGCCAACGACACCGCGCTGCTGCTCGCCACCGCCTACCGGCGCAGCAACACCGTCCTCGCCATGCGCAACAGCTACCACGGGCGCTCCTTCAGCGCCGTCGGCATCACCGGCAACCGCGGCTGGTCCCCGACCTCCCTGTCCCCGCTCCAGACCCTGTACGTCCACGGCGGCGTGCGCACCCGCGGCCCGTACGCCGGGCTGGGCGACGACGAGTTCATCGCCGCCTGCGTCGAGGACCTCAGGGACATCCTCGGTCACACCCGCCCGCCCGCCGCGCTGATCGCCGAGCCCGTCCAGGGAGTCGGCGGCTTCACCTCCCCGCCCGACGGCCTGTACGCCGCGTTCCGCGAGGTCCTGCGCGAGCAGGGCATCCTGTGGATCGCCGACGAGGTGCAGACCGGCTGGGGCCGCACCGGCGACCACTTCTGGGGCTGGCAGGCGCACGCCGGCAGCGGGCCGCCGGACATGCTCACCTTCGCCAAGGGCATCGGCAACGGCATGTCCATCGGCGGTGTGGTCGCCCGCGCCGAGATCATGAACTGCCTGGACGCCAACAGCATCTCCACCTTCGGCGGCACCCAGATCACCATGGCGGCGGGCCTGGCCAACCTGACGTACCTGCTCGAGCACGACCTCCAGGGCAACGCCCGGCGCGTGGGCGGACTGCTCATCGAACGGCTGCGGGCCGTCGCCGCGCAGCTGCCCGGCGTACGGGAGGTGCGCGGACGCGGCCTGATGATCGGCGTCGAACTGGTCAAGCCCGGCACCGACCGGGCCGATCCGCAGGCTGCCGCCGCGGTGCTGGAAGCGGCCCGCGCGGACGGGCTGCTCCTCGGCAAAGGCGGCGGCCACAACACCAGCGCCCTGCGTATCGCACCGCCGCTGTCCCTGACCGTCGCGGAGGCCGAGGAGGGCGCCGCGATCCTGGAACGCGCTCTGAGGAGCGCCCGGTAGCACCGGCCGAGCTGCCCCGGGCAGCACATCAGCAAGGGAACAAGGTCATGGCCACCACCTTCGAGACCCTCCAGAGCCTGGAACCCGCCCTGTCGGTCCGGCAGGTCCTCAATCTGGAGCGGGTGCTCGCCGGGGAGCCGGAGGTGGTGGCCGGCGCCGCCCAGCTCGACCGGCCCGTGCGCTGGGTGCACGTCGCCGAGGCCCCCGACGTCGGCGTGATGCTCAGCGGCGGCGAGATGGTGCTCACCACCGGCGTGCTGCTCGCCGGCGACGAGGGCAAGCAGGCCGAGTACATCCAGTCGCTGCACCGCGCGGAGGCCGCCGCCGTCGTCCTCGGGCTCGGCCGGGCCTTCCCCGCCCCGCCGGACGTCATGCGCCGGGCCGCCGAGCGGTGCGGGCTGCCGCTGGTCGTCCTGCACCGCCCGTTCCCCTTCGCCGAACTCACCGAGGAGGTGCAGTCCCGGCTGGTGCGGCGGAAGTTCGCCGCCGTCAGCCTGTCGGAGGCGGTACGCACCGCCCTCACCGGGCTCATCACCGCGGGCGCCCCCTTGCAACGGCTGCTGGACGAGGTGGCCCAGCACAGCGGCTGCCCCGTCGTCGTCACCAACCTCGCCCACCGCGTCCTGGCCACGGCGGGGGAGCGGTCCGCGGTGGACGACGTACTGCGCGACTGGGAACGCATCGCCCGGCAGGCGGGCGGCGGCGCGGGCGACGGCTGGATCCGCGCCGACCTCGGCGGGCGCGGGGAGCGGTGGGGGTGGATCGTGCTGTGCGGACACCGGGGCGACACCGCCACCGGGCGGCTGCTCGCCGATCGCGCCGCCGAGGCCCTCGTCCTGCACCGCATGCTCGGCGGCGGCTCCGCCCACACCTGGGAGGAGCAGTCCGCGCAGAGCCTGCTGACCGACCTGGTCTCCGGCGTCGTACCGGCCCGCCAGCTGCTGCCCCGGGCCCGCGCGGCCGGGCTGCCGGTCAACCGGCGCACCTTCGTGCCCCTCGTCGTCCGGGACGCGGAACCCGCCGGGCTCGACCGCCTGCTCAGGCTGCTGGGCCTGCCCGGGCTCGTCGCCGAGCTCGCCGACGGCGCCACCGCCGTGCTGCTCAGCCTCGCCCGGGACCAGGACGCCGAGGCACTCGCCGCGCACTTCGCGGCCCGGCTGCGCACCGAGTCCGGGGAGGCCCGCACGGTGGTCGCCGCCGCCGATCCGCGGACCGCCTGGGACGACGTGCCCGCCGGTCTGCGCGAGGCCCAGCACGTGGCCGACGCCGTGGCCGACTCCTCGGACGCCCTGGCCCTCCCGGCCGTCGTCCGCCTCCGGGACGTCCATCTGCGCGGCCTGATCCGGCTGCTGCGGGACGACCCGCACGTGCAGTCCTTCGCCGAACGGGAGCTGGACGGGCTGCTGTGCGGCGCCGGCGAGGACCTGCTGAACGTCCTGCGCACCTACCTCGCCACCGGCCGCAACAAGTCCCGCACCGCCCAGCTCCACCACGTCTCCCGGCCCGCGCTCTACCGCCGGCTGGAAGCGATACAGGGCCGCCTCGGCGTCGACCTGGACGACTTCGAGCAGGCGGCCTCGGTACACATCGCACTCCTCGCACACGACGCGCAACAGAGCTGAAACTTACGATGACCTGCGAAAACGGCGGTGAAACATGGGCCGAGCAACACGTGACACGGTGACACGCCGCCCACCCGCAGACGTGACACGCTGCAACTCAAAGTCGACTTCCGGACTTCCTAGGCTCGCCGCACACCGAGCGACCGGAGGTCCCGATGAGCAGAGTGATCCGTGCCGCCCTCTTCCAGACCGCCTGGACCGGCGACAAGGAATCGATGATCCAGGTGCACGAGCAGGCGGCCCGCGACGCGGCCGCGCAGGGTGCCCAGGTGCTGTGCTTCCAGGAACTGTTCTACGGACCCTACTTCTGCCAGGTCCAGGACAAGGCGTTCTACGAGTACGCGGAAGCGGTCCCGGACGGCCCCGTGGTCAAGCGCTTCCAGACGCTCGCCAGGGAACTGGGCATCGTCCTGGTCCTGCCGATGTACGAGGAGGAGCAGCCCGGCGTCCTGTACAACACCGCGGCCGTGATCGACGCGGACGGCTCGTACCTCGGCAAGTACCGCAAGCACCACATCCCCCAAGTGCCCGGATTCTGGGAGAAGTTCTACTTCCGTCCCGGCAACCTCGGCTGGCCGGTCTTCGACACCAAGGTCGGGAGGATCGGTGTCTACATCTGCTACGACCGCCACTTCCCGGAGGGCTGGCGGGCCCTGGGCCTGGCCGGCGCCGAGATCGTCTTCAACCCGTCGGCCACCTCGCGCGGCCTGTCCGCCTACCTGTGGCAGCTGGAGCAGCCGGCGGCGGCCGTCGCCAACGAGTACTTCGTCGGCGCGATCAACCGGGTCGGTGTCGAGGAGTTGGGCGACAACGGCTTCTACGGGACGACGTACTTCGTCGACCCGGAGGCCCAGTTCGTGGGCGAGGTGGCCTCCGACAAGGAGCCCGAACTCGTCGTCCGCGACCTGGACCTGGCCAAGCTGCGAGAGGTCCGCGACCGCTGGCAGTTCTTCCGCGACCGCCGTCCCGACGCCTACTCCCCGCTGACCGCACCCTGACCGAACCGTTCACCCTGGCAGGAGAGGGATCATGAGCAGCCGTACCGTCATCCGTGGCGGCCTCGTCATCACCGCGTCCGACGAGATCCACGCCGACGTCCTGATAGAGGACGGCCGCATCGCCGCCCTCGCCGCCTCCGGCACCCCGGCGGCCGAGGCCTTCACCGCCGAACGAGTCATCGACGCCACCGGGAAGTACGTCATCCCGGGCGGCGTCGACGCGCACACCCACATGGAGCTGCCCTTCGGCGGCACCTTCGCCTCCGACACCTTCGAGACCGGCACCCGGGCCGCCGCGTGGGGCGGCACGACCACGATCGTCGACTTCGCGGTGCAGAGCGTCGGCCACTCCCTGCGCGAGGGCCTGGACGCCTGGCACGCCAAGGCCGAGGGCAACTGCGCCATCGACTACGGCTTCCACATGATCGTCTCCGACGTCAACCAGGAGACGCTGAAGGAGATGGACCTGCTGGTGGAGGAGGGCGTGACCTCCTTCAAGCAGTTCATGGCCTACCCGGGCGTCTTCTACAGCGACGACGGCCAGATCCTGCGCGCCATGCAGCGCTCCGCCGAGAACGGCGGCCTGATCATGATGCACGCGGAGAACGGCATCGCCATCGACGTGCTGGTGGAGCAGGCGCTGGCGCGCGGGGAGACGGACCCGAGGTACCACGGCGAGGTCCGCAAGGCCCTGCTGGAGGCCGAGGCCACCCACCGCGCCATCAAACTCGCCCAGGTCGCGGGCGCTCCGCTGTACGTCGTGCACGTCTCGGCGACGGAGGCGGTCGCGGAGCTGGCCCGGGCCCGCGACGAGGGTCTCAACGTGTTCGGCGAGACCTGCCCGCAGTACCTGTTCCTGTCCACGGACAACCTCGCCGAACCCGACTTCGAGGGCGCGAAGTACGTCTGCTCGACGCCGCTGCGGCCCCGCGAGCACCAGGCCCAGCTGTGGAAGGGCCTGCGCACCAACGACCTCCAGGTGGTGTCGACGGACCACTGCCCCTTCTGCTTCGTGGGACAGAAGGAGCTCGGCCGCGGCGACTTCTCCAAGATCCCCAACGGCCTGCCGGGGGTGGAGAACCGCATGGACCTGCTCCACCAGGCCGTCGTCGACGGACACATCAGCCGCCGCCGCTGGATCGAGATCGCCTGCGCCACCCCGGCCCGTATGTTCGGCATGTACCCGAAGAAGGGCACCATCGCCCCGGGCGCCGACGCCGACGTCGTCATCTACGACCCGCACGCCGAGCAGGTCATGTCCGCCGAGACCCACCACATGAACGTCGACTACTCGGCGTACGAGGGCAGGCGCACCACCGGCCGGGTCGAGACCGTGCTCTCGCGCGGCGAACTCCTCATCACCGAGCGGGAGTACACCGGACACGCCGGCCACGGTGTCTACACACCGCGCTCCACCTGTCAGTACCTCAACTAGGAGCGGCGCTCATGGACTTCGGACTCGTCCTCCAGACCGACCCCCCTGCCTCCCGTGTCATCAGCCTGATGCAGCGCGCCGAGCGCAACGGCTTCACCTACGGCTGGACCTTCGACTCCGCCGTGCTCTGGCAGGAACCCTTTGTGATCTACAGCCAGATCCTGTCCAGCACGGACAACTTGAAGGTCGGCCCCATGGTCACCAACCCGGGCACCCGCACCTGGGAGGTCACCGCCTCCACCTTCGCCACCCTCAACGACATGTTCGGCAACAGAACCGTCTGCGGTATCGGCCGCGGCGACTCCGCGATGCGCGTCGCGGGCCGCAAGCCCAACACCCTCGCCCGCATCAGCGAGGCCATGAAGGTGATCCGGGCGCTCGGCCGGGGCGAGGAGGCCGATCTCGGCGGCACGGTGGTCCGGTTCCCGTGGGTCAAGCCGGGCGCCGAACTGCCCGTGTGGATGGCCGCGTACGGGCCCAGGGCGCTGAAGATGACCGGTGAGGAGGCCGACGGGTTCATCCTCCAGCTGGCCGACCTGTATCTGACCGAGTACATGGTCAAGGCCGTGAAGGACGCGGCCCGCGCCGCCGGCCGCGACCCGTCCGAGGTGAGGATCTGCGTCGCCGCCCCCGCCTACGTCACCGAGGACGACTCGCCCGAGGCGCTCGCCCACGCCCGCGAGCAGTGCCGGTGGTTCGGCGGGATGGTCGGCAACCACGTCGCCGACCTGGTCGCCAAGTACGGCGAGCACTCTGCGGCCGTACCCGACGAACTCACCGACTACATCAAGTCCCGGCAGAGCTACGACTACGCCCACCACGGGCGCAGCGGCAACCCCGACACCCAGTTCGTGCCGGACGAGATCGTCGACCGGTTCTGCCTGATCGGCCCGGCCGAGAAGCACATCGAGAAACTGAACGCCCTCCGCGAGCTGGGCGTCGACCAGTTCGCGGTGTACGACATGCACGACGCGCAGGAAACCGTCATCGACGCCTACGGGTCGCAGGTGATCCCCGCCGTCAACTCCTGATCCTCCGCCGTCCCTCCTTCCCACCCCCCACTCCTGGTCACCCCTCCCCGCAGTCCCGGGGAGGGGCGAGTGCCCGCACGGCCTCTCCCGTCCCACCTCGTTCGATTGGCCTGCCCATGACCGATACCGCTCCCACCGCCATACCGCCGACCTCCCAAGTCACCCTCGCCGACGGCCGGGTGGAGATCGCCCCCGGTGCGCCGCAGCCCAGCGGCCCCTACGCCAACGAGGACCTGCTCCCGGTCCCGGTGGCCGGACGCACCTGGACCACCTACAACTTCTCCGCGCTGTGGGTGGGCATGGCCCACAACACGGCCTCCTGGACCCTCGCCTCCGGGCTCATCGCCGTGGGCATGGACTGGAAGCAGGCGGTGTTCACCATCGCCCTGGCCAACCTGATCGTGCTCGTGCCGATGCTGCTCACCGGGCACGCCGGGCCCAAGTACGGCATCCCCTTCCCGGTCTTCGCCCGCGCCTCCTTCGGTGTGCGCGGCGCCAACCTGCCCGCCGTGGTACGGGCGTTGGTGGCCTGCGGCTGGTTCGGCATCCAGACCTGGATCGGCGGCGAGGCCATCTACTTCCTCGCCGGGAAGCTGATCGGCGACAGCTGGTCGAACGCCTCGCACATCGGCGGCTACGCCTGGACCATGTGGCTGTCGTTCGTGATCTTCTGGGCGATCCAGGTCGCGATCATCTACCGGGGCATGGAGACGATCCGCCGCTTCGAGAACTGGGCCGCGCCCTTCGTGCTGGTCGGCGCCTTCGTGATGCTGTGGTGGATGAGCGACAAGGCCGGCGGCCTCGGCCCGCTGTTCGACCAGCCGTCCAAGCTGGGCTGGGGCGGCGACTTCTGGAAGCTGTTCTGGCCCTCCCTCATGGGCATGATCGGTTTCTGGTCCACGCTGTCCCTGAACATCCCGGACTTCACCCGGTACGGAAAGAGCCAGAAGGCGCAGACCTGGGGCCAGGCGCTCGGCCTGCCGACCACGATGACCCTCTTCGCGTTCCTCTCCGTGCTGGTGACCTCGGGCTCGCAGGCGGTGTACGGCAAGCCGATCTGGGACCCGGTGCAGCTGGCCGCGCAGACCGACAGCGTGGTGGGTCTGCTGTACGCGCTGGTGACCGTGCTGGTGGCGACCCTGTCCGTCAACATCGCGGCCAACCTGGTCTCGCCGGCCTTCGACTTCTCCAACATCGCGCCCCGCAGGATCAGTTTCCGTACCGGCGCCCTCGCCACCTGTGTGCTCGGCGTGCTGATCTTCCCGTGGAAGCTGTACTCCGACCCGCAGGGCTACATCTTCACCTGGCTCGGCCTGGTCGGCGGTCTGCTCGGCACGGTCGCCGGCATCCTCATCGCCGACTACTGGATCCTGCGCCGCACCCGGCTGGACCTCACCGACCTCTACCGCACGGGCGGCCGGTACTGGTACGAGGGCGGCTGGAACTGGCGGGCGGTCGTCGCCTTCGTGGCGGGCGGTGTGCTGGCCGTGGGCGGCGCCAGCTTCAAGCCGCTGATCGACGGCCGGCCCGTCCCGGCGCTGTCCTCGCTGGCCGACTACGGCTGGGCGGTGGGCCTGGGCACCTCGCTCGTGCTCTACCTGGCGCTGACGCTGCTGACCGGGCGGAAGGACGCCACCGCGGACCCCGTGGTCTGACGAGCGGCCGGAGGGCGGTCAGCTGGTCCTGCCGCCCTCCAGGGCCCGTACCGCGTCCTTGGCGGCCTTGATGGCCCCCTTGTTGATCTCGTCCGTACCGGGCGCCTTCTTCGTCTCGAAGTCGCTGCCGTTGTACGTGACCACCACCAGCGCGTTGGAGACGCGTACCAGCACCGTGCCCTCACGCGTCTGCTGCTTGTCCTCGGTGGTCAGGTTCACCACGGAGTACCCGGCGTCACCGACGCCCGGAACATCACCTCCGCCGCTTTTCTCCGTTGTGCGCTCCTTGTACTCCTTCTGTGCCGCCTGGTCCGAGTCGGTTATCTCGAAGGACACGTCGAGCCAGCGGTAGTCGTACCCCTTGAGCGCGTTCCAGGAGCAGGTGCGGCGCAGCTTGGTGTCGGTGGACGGGATCTCCTTGCCGGCCGTCTTGGCGCCCGGCACCAGCGACTTGACCGTCGCCGCCGTCACGCTGCCGCAGGGCGCGGGCGCGTCGGCGTACGTCGTCGACGCGGCCGTCGACGACGGTGCCGAGGGCGACTGGGTGGCCGTCTTCTGGGCGGCCGGCTGGTGGCCGGCGGTCGGCGCCGGGGCGAACGGACCGGACGCCAGCGCCCAGCCGGCCGTGGCCAGTACGGCCACCGGCGACAGGCGCGCGGTCAGGGCGAGCGGCAGAGGAAGAGGGGGCACGGCGCACTTCTCGTGGGGGAGGGTTGTGCGGATGGGGGGTCCGCACCGCGGGCGGGGCGCCAGTCTCACATGAGTCCCTGTGAGACGGAAGCGAAAACTCGCTCCGTACCTGTGCGATCACTGAGACTCACCGCTGACGGGCAGTCGGCGCGCGGTTCGCGGTCACCAGCCAGACCCCGCCGCGCAGCCGCACGCCGTCTGGAGTCTCGTACGGGCGCAGGGACTCCTCGAGGGCGGCGCGGGTGCCGGCGGGCACGGTGCGGCCCGGTGTGCGGGACAGGACGAAGCCGACCGCGTCCGCCGCGTCCTCGCCCCACACCGTCTCCACGGTGACCGGTGTGATCTCGACGTCCTCCCAGCCCTCCAGCACCGTCCGGATCCGGTCCGGGCCGGAGAGGGACGGCATGGCCGCGAGCGCGGCGGCGGTCTCCGGATCGGGTTGGTCCAGGAGTTCACCGAAGAGACGGAAGGCCTTCGCCTCCTCGGTCCGCGGGCCGGCCGGCTGGGGGCACACGAACGCCAGCCGGCCGCCCGGCATCAGCGCCCGCGCCAGATTGCGGAAGGCGGCCGCGGGGTCCGCGAAGAACATCACGCCGCCCCGGCTGATGATCACGTCGTAGCCGCACGCCGGGAACGGATGGACCTGTGCGTCCGCCTCCCTGTACGTGACGTTCGGGATCTTCTCGGCGGCCGTCAGCCGCTGGGCCCTGCGCAGCAGCGGGGCCGAGATGTCGACGCCGTCCGCGTGCCCGCGCGAGGCGAGCCGGGCGGCGATCCGGGTCGTGGCCCCGGCGCCGCAGCCGACGTCGAGGACACGGTCGCAGGACGCGATGGCGGCCGCCGCGAACAGCGCGTCGTTGACGTCGGCCAGCAGCGCGTCGTAGCGCTCCTGGTGGGCGGCCCAGTGGGCCCCGACGGCGCCGTTCCAGGCCTGCGCCTGGCGGGAGTCGGCGACTGTGGTCATGACCTCTCCTGGACGGTGTGCGGGGCGAGAGCGCTCTCGATCCGGTCCACGGCCGCGAAGGCGCCGTACGCGACGAGACGGACCAGGCAGCGGTCGGTGTACTCGGGCCCGCGCCAGGCGGCCACGTCCTCGTCCGTGATGCGGTACGGCGCGAGAGCGGCCAGCAGCGCCAGGCGGGCCCCGGGCCGCTCACGGCGGTGCGGGAAGCCGCGGAGCACGGCCGGCGGGTGCGATCCGTCCCAGTCCTCCACGGTCTGCCGTACGAGGTCCCGCTCGTGCGGGTCGAGGAGGCCGGCGCCTGCCTGTGCCGCCGTTCGCAGGGCCGCGTAGGCGGGGCCGACGGGCGTCGCCGCCGCCCAGTCCGGGCCGGGGCCGGTGTTCGCGAGCAGGGGCAGGGCCGCTCCGGGCGCGGCATCGCGGCGCACGGTACGGCTCAGTGAGCGGCCCGCGAGGCTGCGTACGGCCCGGAAGCGCTGGGCACCGCCCGGCAGGAGCTGCTCGGTCAGCAGCGCGGAGACGACGCGGTTGATGAAGTGGAAGGCGAGGGCGGTGCCCAGGTAGCCGGGGGCGTGGTCGTCCGGAAAGGGGTACGGCCGCAGGCCGGCGCCCGGGACACGGGTGGCGAGGCCCCAGTCGAGCAGGCGGGCGTGCTCCGGGGTCTTCGGGTCCTCGTCCCGGGCGAGTTGCTCGGCCAGGGCGTGGTCACCGGTGGCGTGCAGCAGGACGGTGTGCGCGTCCAGGCAGAACGGGCACTTGTTGGCGAGCGACACTCCATAGGCCGCGAGTTCCTTGCCGGTGCGGCTGCCGGGTCCCGCGATCAGTGACTCACGCATCAACGCCCATGTGGGAGCGAGGAGTTCGGGTGCGGAGGACAGGACCACGAAGGTCGGTGGCCGGTCGATGCCGAAGTCGTCCGCGATCTGCCGGTAGACCTCGGCGACCCGGCCGGTGGCCGACTTGGGCGACGGCGGCTGTGTGTGACGGAACGGTGTGGGCATGCGCAGCAGCATGCGCGGCCGGGGCGGGCGCGGTCGTCGTACGGGCGAAGGCACTCGGGCCTACGACGCCGGGCCCGGCGCGGCGCCGGGCTACTCCGTGGGGAGTAGCCCGGGAGCCGTCCACGGGTCTGACGCCGTCGTCGGTGCGACCGTCTACTGTGCGTGCATGAGCGGGCACTTCGTCACACGCAGGCGGCTCGCCGACGCGGCCCTGGCGGTCGTCGTCGGCGCCATCGTCGTGGCCACGGCCGCCTTCGACCCGGACACGCGGCCCGTCGACTACGCGCTCGTCGCCCTGAGTTCGGGCGCGCTGGCGTTCTACCGCACGGCCCCTCTGGCCGTTCTGGCGGTCGCCACGGCGAGCGGCTCGGCCTACGTCCTGCACGCCCGCCCGGGAGCTCCGTCCGCCCTGCCCGTCCTCGCCGCGGTGCACACGGCGGCCCGCGCCGGACACCGGGGCTACGCGGCCGCGGCGGGCGGTGCCTTCCTGGCGGCGTCCGTCGCGACGGCCCCGACGACGCAGGAGGCCGTCGAGAAGGGCGCGCTGCTCGCGGGCTGGTTCCTGTGCGCGGTGGTCACCGGGCTGGCCGACCGCAACTGGCAGGCGTATCTGCGCCAGACGGAACAGCGCGCGGTGGAGGCGGAGCGGACCAGGGAAGAGGTCGCGCTGCGCCGCGCGGGTGAGGAACGGCTGCGCATCGCCCGGGAGTTGCACGACTCCCTCACCCACAGCATCTCCATCGTCAAGCTCCAGGCGGGCGTCGCCGTCCACCTGGCCCGCAAACGCGGCGAGGAGGTGCCGCCCGCCCTGCTCGCCATCCAGGAGGCCAGCGGCGAGGCGATGCGTGAACTGCGCGCCACGCTGGAGGTGCTGCGCAGCGACGAACCCACCGGCACGCCCGCGCTGCTCGTGGAGCGCGCCCGCGCGGCCGGCCTCGCCGTCGACCTGACCGTGACCGGCACCGAACGCCCGCTCGCCGCGGCCGTCGACCGGGCCGTCTACCGCATCGTCCAGGAGGCCCTCACCAACGCGGCGCGGCACGCCGGAGAAGCCAAAATACGCGTCGGACTCGACTACGGGGACAGGGAGTTGACGGTCCGGGTGGACGACGAAGGCATCGCCGATCCGGCCCGCCCGCCGGAGCCCGGCACCGGCCTCACCGGTATGCGCGAACGCGTCACCGCCCTCGGCGGCACCCTGCGTGCCGCCCCGCGCGCGGAGGGCGGCTTCTCGGTACATGCCCGACTGCCCCTGGAGTCGCCGGGGGAGACGGCGTGATCACCGTGGCCCTCGTCGACGACCAGGCGCTGATGCGCGCCGGATTCCGCGCCCTCCTCGACGCCGAGGACGGCATCGAGGTGGTGGGCGAGGCGGCGGACGGCGCCCAGGGACTGGAACTCGTCCGCGCGCGCGTCCCCGACATCGCTCTCGTCGACGTGCAGATGCCGGTCATGACGGGCATCGAGGCGACCCGCCGGATCGCCGCCGACCCCGCCCTTTCGGCCGTCCGCGTGGTCATCCTCACCAACTACGGCCTCGACAGTTACGTCTTCGAGGCGCTGCGCGCGGGCGCCAGCGGCTTCCTCCTCAAGGACACCGAGCCCGCCGACCTCCTCCAGGCCATCGAGGTCGTCGCCCGCGGCGAGGCTCTCCTCTCCCCGTCCGTCACCCGCACCCTGATCGGTGAGTTCGCCGCCCGG
This sequence comes from Streptomyces sp. NPDC054834, assembly GCF_053611185.1. NCBI lineage: Bacteria > Bacillati > Actinomycetota > Actinomycetes > Kitasatosporales > Streptomycetaceae > Streptomyces > Streptomyces sp. NPDC054834. The sequence goes on from NZ_JBSGZV010000005.1 coordinate 135,704, forward strand.
CCCCCCGACCGGGCCACACCGCCCGCCCTGGACTGCCTCACCCCGCGCGAACGCGAGGTCACCGCCCTCGCGGCCCGCGGCCTGACCAACGAGGAGATCGCCGCCCACATGGTCGTCAGCCCCTTCACCGCCAAGACCCACGTCAGCCGGGCCATGACGAAGCTCGGCGCCCGCGACCGGGCCCAACTCGTTGTGTTCGCCTACGAGTCGGGCCTGGTCACGGCACGCGGCCGACAGGAACGGCGCTAACCGCCGCTACAGGAGACCGTCGGCCAGGTCCAGGTGCCGTTGGTCTGGATCGTCACGCCCCAGTTGTTGCCGTTGCCGTTGGGTGTGGCGGTCAGTAGCTGGCTGCTGGGGTAGGTGGCGTTGATGTTCCAGGTGGCGATGATCTTCTCGGGTGACGGGACGTTCATCGTGACCGTCCAGTTGCCCGAGCCGCTGACGGCGACGTTGAGGTTGTAGCGGTCGCTCCACGCCGTGCCCGCGGACGGGGTCGCCGTGCAGCCACTGCCGCCACCGCCACCCGACCCGCCGCCGGAACCGGCGTCGCTCAGCGTGATGCTGGAGTTGCCGCTGCTCTGGTATCCCTCGGTGGCGAGGATCTGGTAGTTGAAGGTCCCCAGGTTCATCCCGTAGCGGGCCCAGGCGTCGAAGTGGCTGGCCGCGGTGATGGTGCCGCCGGTCCGCTTCGACTGCCGGACGCTCCAGTACTGGTTGAAGGTCCGCGTGCCCTCGATGGAGGGGGCGTTGTACCGCGTCGTCTCGTAGATGTCGTACGTGCCGCCGTCGGTGGTGACGGTGCCCTTGTACGTGCCGGTGGGCCGGTAGGTGCCCCAGTTGTCGACGACGTAGTACTCCACCAGCGGGTTGGTCGTCCAGCCGTAGAGGGACAGGTACGCGTTGCCGGACGGGTTGAAGCTGCCCGAGTAGTTCACCGTCCGGCGCGCGCCGGTGGCCCAGCCCTTGCCGGCGACGAAGTTCCCGCTGTTGCTCCATGAGGTGCTGTAGCTGCCGCCGGAGCCCAGGTTCATGGAGGTCGATCCGCCGCCGTCGGTCCAGAACGAGTAGAAGTAGCCGTTGTTGGTGCCGGTCTGGTTCGAAGTGATCACCGTGTCGGCACGTGCGGTGCCGGCGAGGACCAGCGCGGCCACGACGGCCAGCGCGAGGGCCCAGGCACTCCTGAGTGTGCGCATACGTGCTTCCTCCTCTCTGACAACGGCGCCAGTGTTGGTCTGCCCCTGCCGAGCGTCAATAGTTTCGGTGAATATTTCGAAATGTTCGCGTGGGAAAGGAGTCGTTGATCAGTGCCGTTTCCTGGGACGTTGCCATGCGGCGGCCTGTAGATCGAAATACGAAGCGATGGCTCCGAAACATTCGAAGTTCTGCGTCCAGACGACCTCGCGGGGCAACTCGATAGCCTGCGCCGTATGTTCACCACCCGGCCCACCCTCCAGGGCACCTTCGGCATGGTGTCGTCCACGCACTGGCTGGCCTCGCAGACGGCGATGGCCGTGCTGGAGGACGGCGGCAACGCCTACGACGCGGCCGTGGCGGGCGCCTTCGTGCTCCACGTCGTCGAGCCGCACCTCAACGGACCCGCCGGCGAGGTGCCGATCCTGCTCGCCCCGGCAGGCGGCGAGGTCCGCGTGCTGTGCGGGCAGGGCGTGGCGCCGGCCGGGGCGACGGCCGCCCACTACAGGGGTCTCGGTCTGGATCTCGTACCCGGTACGGGACCGCTCGCGGCGGCCGTCCCCGGCGCGTTCGACGCCTGGATGCTGCTCCTGCGCGACCACGGCACCAAGTCCCTCGACGACGTCCTGAAGTACGCCGTCGGATACGCCGAGCACGGGCACGCGCCCGTGGAGAACGTCGTCGCCACCGTGGAGACCGTACGGGAGCTGTTCGAGACGGAGTGGACCTCCTCGGCGGAGCTGTACCTCCCCGGCGGCCGGGTACCCCGGACCGGCGAGCTGCTGCGCAACCCCGCGCTCGCCGCCACCTGGAAACGGCTGCTCGCCGAGACCGCAGGGGCCGGGGACCGCGAGGCGCGCATCGAGGCCGCGCGCGAGGTGTGGCGCACGGGCTTCATCGCCGAGGCGCTCGTCCGGCAGGCCGCCCGGCCCACCCTGGACGCCGGCGGCGGGTGGCACACCGGAACGCTCACCGCCGCCGACCTCGCCGGGTGGTCCGCGAGCTACGAGGCGCCGGTGACGTACGACTGGAACGGCTGGACCGTGTGCAAGGCCGGCCCCTGGAGCCAGGGCCCCGCCCTCCTCCAGCAGCTCGCCCTGCTTCCGCCCGGGCTGCCCCCGTACGGCTCCGCCGACTACGTCCACCTGCTCGTCGAGGGCTGCAAACTCGCCATGGCCGACCGGGAGGCCTGGTACGGCGACGCGGCAGAGGTGCCGCTCGGCACGCTGCTGTCGCAGGCGTACAACGCCGAGCGGCGACGGCTCGTCGGTCCGGAGGCCTCGTACGAGCTGCGGCCCGGCAGCCCCGGCGGGCGGGCGCCCCGGCTGCCCGTCCACGCGCGCGTGACGGCCGACGCGGAACCCGGATTCGACCCGCTGGGCGTCGGCGAGCCCACCGTGATGAAGATCCCGGGCGAGCCCGGGATCACCGCCCACGGCGGCACCCGCGGCGACACCTGCCACCTCGACGTCGTCGACCGCTGGGGAAACATGATCGCCGCCACGCCCAGCGGCGGCTGGCTCCAGTCCAACCCGGTCGTCCCCGAACTCGGCTTCCCGCTCGGCACCCGGTTGCAGATGACCTGGCTGGAGGAGGGCCTGCCGAACACCCTCACCCCCGGCCGCCGCCCCCGCACCACCCTCACCCCCTCCCTCGCGCTGCGCGACGGCGTGCCCGTCATGGCCTTCGGCACCCCCGGCGGCGACCAGCAGGACCAGTGGCAGCTGCACTTCTTCCTGGCCGTCGCCCTGCGCGCCCCCGTCCGCGGCGGCCTCGACCTCCAAGGCGCCATCGACGCCCCCAACTGGCACAACGACAGCTTCCCGAGCTCCTTCCACCCCCGCGGCAGACGCCCCGGCAGCGTGACCGTCGAGTCCCGCCTCGACCCCGGGACCGTCGAGGAACTCCGGCGCCGCGGCCACGACGTCACGGTCGGTCCCGCCTGGTCGGAGGGCCGCCTGTGCGCGGTGGCCCGGGATCCGGAGAGCGGGATCCTGTCGGCGGCGGCCAATCCGCGGGGAATGCAGGGGTATGCGGTGGGGCGGTGACACCGCCTCTTCCGCAAGGTGACACCCCGCTTCTTCAACCCGATTCCACCCGGCGTCCACCAACCCGGCGGGGATTGTCAGTGCCACGTGCTCTCATGGAGGCATGATCGGACACACGGAAACCATCGACGAGTTTCTCGACACGTTCCTCACCCGCCACGCGGCCGACGTGGAGGAGGCGATCCGCAAGGCGGCGGCCGCCGAGATCCTGCCCCGCTTCCGCCGGCTCGCCGCGCACGAGGTCGACCAGAAGAGCGGACCGCACGACCTGGTCACCGACGCCGACCGCCTGGCGGAGCTGTACCTCACGGACAGGCTCGGCGCGCTGCTGCCCGGCTCCGTCGTCGTGGGCGAGGAGGCGGTGCACGCCAACCCGGCGACGTACGAGGCGATCCAGGGCGACGCGCCGGTCTGGATCGTCGACCCCGTCGACGGCACCCGGCAGTTCGTGCACGGCGAGGACGGCTTCTGCACACTGGTCGCGCTCGCCCACCGAGGCGTCACACTCGCCTCCTGGACCTACGCACCCGCCCTCGACCAACTGGCCACCGCCGCACGGGGCAAGGGCGCCTTCCTGGACGGCGAGCCGCTGCACGCCGGCACCCCCGACCCCGGCCGGGACCTGCGTGTCGCCACCTCCCACCCGGACTACACCACGGACGAGCAGAAGCGCGCCCTGCTCGGCCTGTGGACCCCGGGCGTGGCCCCGCGCCCGTGCGGCTCGGCGGGCCTGGAGTACCTGGCCCTCGCCCGCGGCGAGTTGGACGCGACCGCCTTCTCCTGGGAGGCGGCCTGGGACCACGCGGCAGGCCTGCTGCTGGTCGAGGAGGCGGGCGGCGACCACCGCACGCTCGCGGGCGAGCCGTTCCGCATCACGGGCGGCAACGCCCTGCCCTTCACCGCCGCCCGGGACACGGCCACGGCCCGCCGCGTGGTGGAAGTGCTGCGCACCTCGGCCTGACCGCCCCGTCACCCGGCCGAACCCACCCGCGCCGGGCACTGTCGGTGCCCCGGCATATGCTGAGGCCGAGTGGCCATCGGCTGACGAAGGGGTCCCAAGGTGCCGTCGATGCTCGATGCGGTCGTGGTGGGTGCGGGACCGAACGGCCTGACGGCCGCCGTGGAGCTGGCCCGCCGCGGCTTCTCCGTCGCCCTCTTCGAGGCCCGCGACACCGTGGGTGGGGGAGCCCGTACCGAAGAGCTCACCCTGCCCGGCTTCCGCCACGACCCCTGCTCCGCGGCCCACCCCCTCGGCATCAACTCGCCCGCCTTCCGTGCGATGCCCCTGGAGCGGTACGGCCTGCAATGGCTGCAACCCGACCTGCCCATGGCGCACCCCTTCCCGGACGGCACGGCCGCCGTGCTGGCCCGGTCCGTCGCCGAGACGGCCGCCTCCTTCGGGCCGCGCGACGCGGGCGCGTACCGCAGGCTGGTCGAGCCGTTCCTCAGCCGGTGGGACACCCTGGCCCGCGACTTCATGTCGCTGCCGCTCACCGCGCTGCCCCGTGACCCCGTCACCCTCGCCCGGTTCGGCCTGGCCGGGCTGCCGCCCTCCACCTGGCTGATGCGCCGCTTCCGCGACGAGCGCGCCAAGACCCTCTTCGCCGGTCTCGTCGCCCACGTCATGGCCCCCCTCGACGGCTTCGCCACCGGCGCCATCGGCCTGGTCTTCGCGCTGTCCGCGCACGCCCGCGGCTGGCCCGTGGCCCGCGGCGGCTCCCAGTCCATCTCCGACGCCCTCGCCGCCTACCTCGAGGACCTCGGCGGCACCGTGCACACCGACTACGAGGTCAAGCGCCTGGACGACCTGCCGCCCGCCCGCGCGTACGTCTTCGACACCTCGCCCACCGCGCTGGCCCGCATCGCCGGCTTCGGCCGCACTTACGACCGCTACCGCTACGGCCCCGGCGTCTTCAAGATCGACTACGCGCTGGACGGCCCGGTGCCGTGGACCGCGCCCGAGGCACGCCGCGCCGGCACGGTGCAGATCGGCGCGAACAGCGCGGAGATCGGCACCGCCCTGCGCGCGGTGTTCCGGGAGGGCCGGGCACCCGACCCGCCGTTCCTCATCACCGTGCAGCCCGGCGTCGCCGACCCCACCCGGGCCCCCGAGGGCAAACAGGTCTTCTGGGCGTACGGCCATGTGCCGCACGGCTGGACCGGCGACCTCACGGACGCCATAGAGCGCCAGCTGGAGCGCTTCGCCCCCGGTTTCCGCGACCGCGTCCTTGCCCGCGCCACCGCCGGCCCGCCCGAACTGGCCGCCCGCAACGCCAACTACGTCGGCGGCGACATCGCCTCCGGCGCGGTCTCCGGGCTACAGCTCCTGCTGCGGCCCAGACTGTCCCTGTTCCCGTACCACACCCCGCACCCGGCCGTCTTCATCTGCTCGTCGGCCACCCCGCCGGGGCCCGGCGTGCACGGCATGTCGGGGCACAACGCGGCCAAGGCCGTGTGGAGGAGGCTGCGGCAGTCATGACCACCATCACCCTCGTGCGCGGCGACATCACCCGGCAGACCGCCGACGCGATCGTCAACGCGGCCAACTCCTCCCTCCTGGGCGGCGGAGGCGTCGACGGCGCGATCCACCGCCGCGGCGGCCCCACGATCCTCGAGGAGTGCCGGAAACTCCGGGCCTCCCCCTACGGCAAGGGCCTGCCCACCGGCCAGGCGGTCGCCACCACGGCCGGTGACCTGGACGCCCGCTGGGTGATCCACACCGTCGGCCCGGTCTGGTCCTCCACCGAGGACCGCTCCGAACTGCTCGCCTCCTGCTACCGCGAATCACTCAGGGTGGCCGGTGGACTCGGCGCCCGCACGGTCGCCTTCCCGGCCGTCTCCACCGGCGTCTACGGCTGGCCGATGGACGACGGCGCCCGCATCGCGGTCGAGACGGTCCGCGCCACGGACACGACCGTCGAGGAGGTCCGGTTCGTCCTCTTCGACGAACGGGCGTACGAGGCATTCACCCGGCGACTCGGCTGACGGAGGCCGCGGTGGCGCTCAGACGGTGAGAAGGACGTTGATGCCGACGCCGATCGCGACCGCCGCCAGGACCACCCAGGGCCACATGGGACGCTCCTTGGCCGGCTTCCATCCGGTGGAATCGTCGTCGCACGCCTGGCCCGGGACGACGACCGTGTCGTACGGCTCTTCCTCGCCGAGTCCTGCGATCCGGGCAGACGCAGCACACGCGAGGTCGATGTCGGATTCCCGCCAGCCCGGCCGGGGCGGCTGCGCGATCCTGGACGCATGCAGACAGGGATGCACGCCGACCGGGAGCGCTGTGTGCGCGCCGTGCAGTCGAAGGACGCCCGCTTCGACGGCTGGTTCTTCACCGCCGTCCTGACCACCCGTATCTACTGCCGGCCCAGCTGCCCGGTCGTGCCGCCCAAGCCCGAGAACATGACCTTCTTCCCGAGCGCGGCGGCCTGCCAGCAGGCCGGTTTCCGGGCCTGCAAGCGCTGCCGCCCCGACACCAGCCCCGGCTCCCCGGAGTGGAACCAGCGCGCCGACCTGGTGGCCCGCGCCATGCGGCTGATCGCCGACGGGGTCGTGGACCGCGACGGCGTGCCCGGCCTCGCCGGCCGCCTCGGCTACAGCACCCGGCAGGTCGAGCGCCAGCTCCTCGCCGAGCTGGGCGCCGGCCCGCTCGCGCTCGCCCGCGCCCAGCGCGCCCAGACCGCCCGCCTGCTCATCGAGACCACCCCGCTGCCCATGGCGGAGATCGCCTTCGCGGCCGGATTCTCCTCGATCCGCACCTTCAACGACACCGTCCGTGAGGTCTTCGCCCTCGCGCCCAGCGAACTGCGCGCCCGGGTACCGAAGAAGAACGCCCCCGGCACAGCGGGCACACTCTCGCTGCGCCTGCCCTTCCGCGCCCCGCTCAACCCCGACAACCTCTTCGGGCACCTCGCGGCCACCGCCGTCCCCGGCGTGGAGGAGTGGCGGGACGGCGCCTACCGGCGCACGCTCCGGCTGCCGTACGGCCACGGCATCGTCGCGCTGACTCCCGCGCCGGACCACATAGCCTGCCGCCTCACCCTCAGTGACCTGCGCGACCTGACCGTCGCCATCAGCCGCTGCCGCCGACTGCTCGACCTGGACGCCGACCCGGTCGCCGTCGACGACCAGCTGCGCGCCGACCCGCTCCTCGCGCCCCTGGTCGACAAGGCCCCCGGCCGGCGCGTGCCACGAACCGTCGACGAGGCGGAGTTCGCCATGCGGGCCGTGCTGGGCCAGCAGGTCTCCACGGCGGCCGCCCGCACCCACGCCGCCCGCCTGGTCACCGCGCACGGCAAGCCCGTCGACGACCCCGAAGGCGGCCTCACCCACCTGTTCCCGCCCCCGGAGGCCCTTGCGGCCCTCGACCCGGAGGCACTGGCGATGCCCCGCACCCGGCGCACCACCTTCACCAACCTGATCCGCCAACTCACCGACGGATCACTCCACTTGGGCCTGGAGAGCGACTGGGCCGAAGCCCGCGCCCGGCTGCTCTCCCTCCCCGGCTTCGGCCCGTGGACGGTCGACGTCATCGCGATGCGCGCCCTCGGCGACCCCGACGCCTTCCTCCCCACCGACCTCGGAATCCGGCGTGCCGCCCAGGAGTTGGGCCTGCCCTCCACCCCGGCCGCCCTCACCGCCCGCGCGGGGGCCTGGCGGCCCTGGCGGGCGTACGCCGTGCAGTACCTGTGGGCGACCGACAGCCACCCCATCAACTTCCTCCCCGTATAAGCCCGTACGAGCCCACGCAAGGACCTCCAAGGACCTCCAAGGATTCCAGGACCTCCAGGATCTACCAGGACCTTCCAGGACCACTAAGGACCTCTGATGAAGCAGCACACCGTCATCGACAGCCCCTACGGCCCGCTCACCCTCGTCGCCGACGACGACGGCGTCCTGTGCGGCCTCTACATGACCGACCAGCGCCACCGCCCACCCGAGGAGACCTTCGGCGACCGCGACGACACGCCCTTCGCCGAGGCGCAGGACCAGCTCAAGGCCTACTTCGCCGGGGAACTGAAGGACTTCAGCCTCGAACTGCGCCTGAACGGCACCCCGTTCCAGCGCAGCGTCTGGGAGCAGCTGCGCCGCATCCCCTTCGGCGAGACCCGCTCCTACGGCGAACTCGCCGAGGCCCTGGGCAACCCCGGCGCCTCCCGGGCCGTGGGCCTGGCCAACGGCAGGAACCCGATCGGCATCATCGTCCCCTGCCACCGGGTGATCGGCGCGGGCGGATCCCTCACCGGCTACGGCGGCGGCCTCAACCGCAAGCAGCGCCTGCTGGACTTCGAGCGGGGAACGGCACTGTTCTAGCCCTCGCCGTACTCCTGCGTCATCGCGGACAGCAGCCGGGGCAGCGCCGTGCCGATCGGTTCCCGCACGACCTCCTCGGCGAGTTCGTCGTACGGCGTCGGCTCGGCGTTGACGATGATCAGCCGGGCGCCGTGGTCGGCGGCGACGCCGACCAGCCCGGCGGCCGGCTGCACCTGAAGGCTGCTGCCGACGGCGATGAACACCTGGCAGGCCTTGGAGACCGCCAGGGCGTCACCCAGTACCACCGGGTCGAGCCGCTCCCCGAACATCACGGTCGCCGACTTCAGAACGCCGCCGCACTCCCGGCACGGCGGATCCTCCTCACCGGCCTCGACCCGGGCGAGGGCGTCCTCCATGGGCCCCCGCGCGTGGCAGTTGGTGCACACCACGCTCCGCGCCGTGCCGTGCAGCTCCAGCACCTTGCGGGCGGGCAGCCCGGCGAGCTGGTGCAGCCCGTCCACGTTCTGCGTGATCACCCGCACCGGGAACCCGGCCCGCTCCAGTTCCGCCACCGCCCGGTGCGCGGCGTTCGGTTCCGCCTTCAGCGTCCGGTTCTTCCGCCGCATCTGCCACGACCGCCGCCGGATCTCCGGATCGCCCATGTAGAACTCGTACGTCACGAGCTTCTCGGCCTCCGGATCCCGCCGCCACAGCCCGCCCGGGCCGCGGTAGTCCGGGATGCCGGAGTCGGTCGAGATACCGGCGCCGCTGAGGAGGGCGACGAGGGGCTTGGTCATGGGAGCGAGGGTAGGGCGGGGGACCCGGCGCGGCGAACGGTTATCGGGCGCCGGCGGTCAGGTGAGCCCGGTGAACCGGGGCAGGGCCCGTACCAGGTCGGAGGGGAGGGCGATGCCGTCCTCGGTGGACGGGTCGACCGCCAGCCACAGGTCGTCGTCGGGCCAGTTCGCGGCCAGCTCGACGACCGGGATCCTGATCGCCGTGGCCGGGTCGGCCCCGGCGGCCGCCAGCGAGTCGTCCGAGGTGAAGACGGGGACGTACCGGTTGCCGTCCTGCTCGATCACCGGCAGGGCGAGAGCGCCTTCGGGTGGCTGCTCACCTTCGGGTGGCAGCGCCTGCGGGACCAGGGCGACGCTGTTCGCGAGATCGATCAGCGCTGCCTGGGTGTCCTCGGCCGCCGCGGTCGCGTCGACCTGTGCGTCGCCTTCGGGATGCGGGGTGCTCATGGGATCGTCCTCCTCCATCGCGTCCACGCGCGCCTGCGTCCATATGCGCGCCCGACGGCCCGAGTCCCTGCGCAGCCCGCCCTTAAACCGATCTTGGCCGACAAATGAGATGAATGGGATATATCGGAAGGCCGGTCAGCCGACGCGGTGGCCGTTCTCCAGCTCCGCCGTCCCCGCACCCTCCGCCAGCACGTCCAGGCCGGCGAGGACGCGGCGGCCCAGGGAGCCGGGCAGGTGGGCGGTGAGCTCCTCGCGGGGGACGAGACGCCAGGACAGGAGTTCCTCCTCCTGGAGGCGGATCGCCTTGAAGTCGTCCTCGGCGAGCACTCCGCCGTCGTAGAGGTACGCCACCAGCGGCGGCCGTCCCGTCCCGTGCACCCAGTCCACCGCCAGCAGCCGGCCGAGCTCCACGTCGAGCCCGATCTCCTCCAGCGTCTCGCGGCGCGCCCCCTGGCGCGGTGTCTCCCCGTCGTCCGACTCGACGGTGCCGCCCGGCAGGGCCCAGCCCTCGCGGTAGTTCGGCTCGACGAGCAGTACCCGCCCCTCGGCGTCCCGGAAGAGGGCGGCGGCACCGGCGAGGACACGCGGCAGGCCGGCGATGTACGTGGCGAAGTCTTCGGTGGTGGTCATTCAAGCAGGGTAACCAGACGCCGCCCGCCGGCCGTCCGCCGTGGCCAGGCGCAGGGTGCGTTCCGCCAGCGCACTGATTCGTACGCCGTCGAAGCCGAACACCGCGCTGCGGACGGTGTCCTCCAGTGGGTCCTTCCACTGGGCCGGGATGGCCGCCGCACCGTTCAGGACCCCGGCCACCGACCCGGCCGTGGCACCGTTGGAGTCGGTGTCCAGGCCGCCGCGGACGGTGAGGGTGATGGTGCGGGTGAAGTCGCCGTCGCCGTACAGCAGGCCGGCGGTGAGTACGGCCACGTTCGGGACGGTGTGGATCCAGCCGAGCCCGGCTGTCTCCTCGGACACCGTGGCGAGGGTGTCCTGCCACGTCATCCGGGTCTCGTGCAGGGTGGCGACCCGGCGTACGGTACGGGCCAGGCGGCTGCTCGCCGGGACGACGGTGAGCGCCGTGTCGAGGGCGTGGCGCACGGTCGGGGCGGTGAACGCGGCCGAGATCAGCGCCGCCGCGAACATCGCCGCGTACACGCCGTTGCCGGTGTGGGACAGCACCGCGTCCCGGCGGGCCAGATCGGCGGCACGGCGCGGGGCGCCCGGGCAGGTCCAGCCGTAGACGTCGGCGCGGATCAGGGCGCCGATCCACTCCTGGTACGGGTTGTCGTACGTGGCCGTCAGTGGCGGCTTGAGCCCGTTGGCGAGGTTGCGGTACGTGGCCCGCTCCGCCGTGAACGTCTGAAGGTACGGCAGCCGCAGCAGCCACAGATCGCCGACCTGCTCGGTGCTGAAGTCGAAGCCGTGGGTCTCCAGCAGGTGCAGGCCGAGGATCGCGTAGTCGACGTCGTCGTCGCGGCAGCTGCCGTGGATACGGCCGCGCACGCACTCGCGCCACTCGGGGCGCAGTTCGAGGCCGTCGGTCTCGTCGGCCGGTTCCGGAAGGTAGTCGGTGAGCGGCAGGGCGGCGGCCAGCCGCAGGTAGCGGTCGATGCGGTCGCGCGTCCACACCTCGCCCTGTTCGACCGGCTTGCCGAGCATGTTCCCGGCGATCCGCCCCAGCCAGCCGCCCAGGACGCGGTCGGCGAGTTCCGGCTCGGTGCCCACAGCTGTCATGGCTGAGGTGTACCCGGTTTACCGGGCGCGCACAGCTTGGTGCCAGGAGGTTCCCAGGGTTTTGGCTGGGCATGACGGCGGGGGGCTTCCCCGGTTAAGGTCACAGCGGCGCGACTGGCCCTGACGTGCGACGGGCCCGGAGAGCAAGGGGAATACAAGGTGGCGGACGCTTCTGTGGACGGGACCCGGCGGGTGCTCGTCGCCGCGGACAAGTTCAAGGGCTCGCTGACGGCCGTGCAGGTCGCCGAGCGGGTGACGGCCGGTCTGCGCCGGGTCGTGCCGGACGTCGAGGTGGAGGCGCTGCCCGTCGCCGACGGGGGTGACGGGACCGTGGACGCGGCGGTGGCCGCCAGCTTCGAACGGCGCGAGGTCCGGGTCGCGGGGCCGCTGGGGCAGGACGTGACCGCCGCGTTCGCGCTGCGCGGCGGCACCGCGGTGGTGGAGATGGCCGAGGCGAGCGGGTTGCAGCGGCTGCCGGCCGGGGTCTTCGCGCCGCTCACGGCCTCCACGTACGGCTCCGGGGAGCTGCTGCGGGCCGCGCTGGACGCGGGGGCGCGGACCATCGTGTTCGGCGTCGGCGGCAGCGCGACGACGGACGGCGGGGCCGGGATGCTGACGGCGCTGGGGGCGCGGTTCCTGGACGAGGAGGGGGAGCCGGTCCCGCCGGGCGGGGGCGGTCTGGCCGATCTCGCGCGCGCGGACCTGTCGGGTCTGGACCCGCGGCTGTCCTCGGTCGAGTTCGTGCTGGCCAGCGACGTGGACAATCCGCTGACCGGGCCGAAGGGGGCGCCCGCGGTGTACGGGCCGCAGAAGGGAGCCTCGCCGGACGATGTGGAGGCGCTGGACGCGGCGCTGGCGCACTACGCGAAGGTGCTGGAAGCGGCGGTCGGGCCGGAGGCGGCGGAGTACGCGGCGTCCGCGGGGGCGGGTGCGGCGGGTGGCATCGGATACGGTGCTCTGCTCCTCGGTGCCGTGTTCCGTCCCGGCATCGAGGTGATGCTCGACGTGCTCGGCTTCGCGCCGGCGCTGGCGTGGGCGGAGCTGGTGATCACCGGTGAGGGCTCCCTGGACGAGCAGACCCTGCACGGGAAGGCGCCCGCGGGGGTGGCCGCCGCGGCGCGGGCCGCGGGCAAGGAGGTCGTCGCGGTGTGCGGCCGGCTGGCCCTGCCGCCGGAGGCGCTCGGGCGGGCCGGGATCCGGCGGGCCTACCCGCTGACCGGCGTCGAGCCGGACGTCGCCGTGTGCATCGCGGACGCGGGTCCGATCCTCGAACGCGTGGCCGAGGCCATCGCCCAGGACTTCCTGGCCTGACCCCAGGCGTTCCTCGCCCCCGCCGCCCCTGCCCTTTCCCATCCCCAGGGGCTCCGCCCCTTCAACCCCACCGGGGCTGCGCCCCAGACCCCGGGCGGGGACTGCGTCCCCTGTGCCTCTGCCGTGGTCCCGCCGCAGCGGTCGGCGGCGGCCACCGGCACGCCCGCGCCCCGGCGGGGACTGCGTCCCCTGCACCTTTGCCGGGGCTGCGCCCCAGACCCCCTGCGGGGCTCCGCCCCTGTCCCTCTGCCGGGCTGCGCCCCTGGCCCCAGGCGGGGACTGCGTCCCCTGCGCTCCTCCCGCGGCTGCGCCCCAGACCCCCGGCGGGACTGCGTTCCCTGCGCCTCCCTCAGGGATTTGCCCTCTCTTTTTGGCGTGGGGCTGCGGGCCTGGGGCTCGTCTTGTGCGGGGATTCGTCCTGGGCTGCCGTGTCGGCGTCCTGGACTGGCTCGTAATGGAATGGGCGGGGTTCCTGGCAGGCGGGGGGCGTGCCGCGCGGGGTGGAAAAGACGGAAGGCCCCGGACCGGTGGGGTCCAGGGCCAACGTCGGTGTGTGCGCTACGGCAGTTGGGCCGCCCGCGCCTCCCGCCGGTTGTCGCGGAAGTTGTTCACCCGGCGGGCCGTGGCGAACAGCGGGATCACCGCGCCCATGACGAGTTGCAGGGCGCAGCCCGTCTGGAGGAGAAGCTGGCCGCTGGGGGCGTCGAAGGCCCAGGCGGCCAGGAGACCCATGGAGAGGACGATCCAGGAGAGCATCGCGACCGCGAGGCGGCCCCGCGGTTTCGGGTACTCCACGCGGCTCACCATCAGCCACGCCGTGCCCAGGATGGCGAGGAGCGTCGCCACGAAGGGGAGTTCCAGGAGGACGATGGAGACCACCGTCAGCGCGCCGAACGGCGATGGCATGCCCTGGAACATGCCGTTCGCCGGTGTCACGCACGAGAAGCGCGCCAGGCGCAGCACCACGGCCAGGAGCACCACGATCGCCCCCAGCGCCGCGACTCTCTGGTGCGCGTCGTCCGCGACCATGCCGTAGACCAGCACGAAGTATGCCGGCGCCAGGCCGAAGCTGATCAGGTCGGAGAGGTTGTCCAGCTCCGCGCCCATCGGGGAGGAGCGCAGCTTGCGCGCCACCAGGCCGTCGAACAGGTCGAAGACCGCCGCGCAGCACATGAGGATGACCGCCGTGGCCGCGCTGTGGCGGCCCATGCCCGTTTCCTGGTCACCCGTGAGGTGCGGGATCAGGATGCCGGTGGTGGTGAAGTACACCGCCATGAACCCGCACGTGGCGTTGCCGAGGGTGAGGGTGTCCGCTATCGAGAGGCGGAGAGAGAGGGGCATCTCCTCCTCTTCGTCCACCTCATCCGCCTCGGGCACCCAGCCCGCCTGTGTCTCCGGATCAATCACGGTCAATGCGAGTCACCCCAGCCACGGTCTTCTGGCCGACCTCGACCGCGACCTCCACGCCCTCGGGCAGGTAGAGGTCGACACGCGAGCCGAAGCGGATCAGACCGATACGGTCGCCCTGCTCGACCTTCGTCCCCTGCGGGATGTACGGCACGATGCGACGGGCCACCGCGCCGGCGATCTGGATCATCTCGATGTCGCCGAGTTCGGTGTCGAAATGCCAGACTACGCGCTCGTTGTTCTCGCTCTCCTTGTTGAAGGCGGGAACGAAGCCACCGGGGATGTGTTCGACCGACGTCACCGTGCCCGACAGGGGCGCGCGGTTGACGTGGACGTTGAGCGGGCTCATGAAGATCGCGACGCGGGTACGCCCGTCCTTCCACGGCATGATGCTCTGCACCACACCGTCGGCGGGCGAGATGACCCGGCCTTGGGTGATCTCGCGCTCGGGGTCGCGGAAGAACCACAGCATGCCCGCGGCGAGCGCGGTGGCGGGCACGGCGACGGCCTTGGCGGCGCCGGAGCGGCGTGCGCGGGCCAGGCTGAGGGCTGCGGTGGCGACGGTCGGGAGAAGCCACGGCGATGCTCCGCGCGCGAGGCGTGTGCCGACCAGGCTGTCGCGAGGTGCAGAGGTTTGGCTGTGGGGCATGGATGACCTTCGTAGCGGATGATGCCGCACTGGAACGGGGGACGGCGGCTTTACCGGATGGTACCGGTCGCGGGCCGCAACTGGGCAAGCCAGGAAGCCGAGTCGGCGGCCGAAGAGCGTTGACGGGGTGTGATCTTCTTCTCGAAGAAAACACCCCGCATCCGGACAATCAGCCTTGGAACCGATACTCTTCGAGCAATCTGCGACCGATGATCATTTTCTGGATCTCGGCGGTGCCTTCACCGATGAGCAGCATCGGAGCCTCACGATAGAGGCGCTCGATCTCGTACTCCTTGGAGAAGCCGTAGCCGCCGTGGATCCGGAAAGAGTCCTCCACGACTTCCTTGCAGTACTCGGAGGCGAGGTACTTCGCCATCCCTGCCTCGAGGTCGTTTCGCTCGCCGGAGTCCTTTTTGCGTGCGGCGTTGACCATCATGGCATGCGCGGCCTCGACCTTGGTAGCCATCTCCGCGAGCTTGAACTGGATCGCCTGGTGCTGGGCGATCGGCTTGCCGAAGGTGTGCCGCTGCTGGGCGTACCGGACACCCAGCTCGAACGCACGCTGTGCGACGCCGCAGCCACGCGCCGCCACATTCACGCGGCCGACCTCCACGCCGTCCATCATTTGGTAAAAACCTCGACCGGTGACGCCTCCGAGCACCCGATTGGCCGGAATCCGCAGCCCGTCCATGATCAGTTCGGTGGTGTCCACGCCCTTGTAGCCCATTTTGTCGATCTTGCCCGGGATGGTGAGGCCGGGGCGGGGCTCGCCGAAGCCGGGCTCCTTCTCCACCAGGAAGGTCGTCATCGACTTGTGGGGCGCCGTGCCCTCGGGGTGTCCTTCGTCACTTCGGACCAGGACGGCCACCAGGGACGAGGTACCGCCGTTCGTCAGCCACATCTTCTGGCCGTTCAGGACGTACTCGTCGCCGTCCTTGACCGCCTTCGATGTGATCGCCGACACATCGGAACCGAGGCCCGGCTCGGACATCGAGAACGCGCCCCGGATGTCACCGGCCGCCATCCGGGGCAGGAAGTGGTCCTTCTGCTCCTGCGTGCCGTGCTGCTTGAGCATGTACGCCACGATGAAGTGCGTGTTGATGATGCCGGAGACCGACATCCAGCCGCGGGCGATCTCCTCGACGCACAGGGCGTAGGTGAGGAGCGACTCGCCCAGGCCCCCGTACTCCTCGGGGATCATCAGACCGAAGAGGCCGAGTTCCTTCAGGCCGTCCACGATCGCTTGCGGATACTCGTCGCGGTGCTCGAGCTCGGTCGCGACCGGAATGATCTCCTTGTCGACAAAGTCCCGAACGGTGGAGAGGATCTCCTGCTGGACGTCGGTCAGACCGGCGGTCTGGGCGAGACGGGCCATGGCTTACTTCTCCGACTTCTTTTCCGCAGGCGCGGTCAGCTCCGGGCGGCCCGGCTGCTCGCCGCCGCGCTCCTTGATGTACGTCTCGGTCGGCACCATCACCTTGCGGCGGAATACGCACACGAGGGTGCCGTCCTGCTTGTAGCCCTTGGTCTCGACGTAGACGATGCCGCGGTCGTTCTTCGACTTCGACGGCCACTTGTCGAGGACGGTCGTCTCGCCGTAGATCGTGTCGCCGTGGAAGGTCGGCGCCACGTGCTTGAGCGACTCGATCTCCAGGTTGGCGATCGCCTTCCCCGAGACGTCCGGGACGGACATACCGAGCAGGAGGGAGTAGATGTAGTTGCCCACGACGACGTTCTTGCCGAAGTCCGTGGTCTTCTCGGCGTAGTTGACGTCCATGTGGAGCGGGTGGTGGTTCATGGTGAGGAGACAGAACAGGTGGTCGTCGTACTCGGTGACCGTCTTGCCCGGCCAGTGCTTGTACGTCGCCCCGACCTCGAACTCCTCGTAGGTGCGCCCGAACTGCATCGTCCTCACGCCTCCGGGATCTCGAACTTGCTGGTGCGCTGCATGCCAGCGGCGCGGCCCTTGCCGGAGATGACCAGGGCCATCTTGCGGCTGGCCTCGTCGATCATCTCGTCGCCGAGCATCGCGGAGCCCTTCTTGCCGCCCGCCTCGGACGTGTAGTAGTCGTACGCGTCCAGGATCAGCTCCGCGTGGTCGTAGTCCTCCTGGGAGGGGGAGAAGATCTCGTTGGACGCCTCGACCTGGCCCGGGTGCAGCACCCACTTGCCGTCGAAGCCGAGCGCCGCGGCGCGCTGGGCGACCGCGCGGTAGCCGTCGATGTTGCGGATCTGGAGGTAGGGGCCGTCGATCGCCTGGAGGTTGTTGGCGCGGGCGGCCATCAGGATCTTCATCAGGATGTAGTGGTAGGCGTCCGCCGGGTAGCCGGGCGGCTGCTCGCCCACGACCAGCGACTTCATGTTGATCGAGGCCATGAAGTCGGCCGGGCCGAAGATGATCGTCTCGACGCGCGGGGAGGCCTGCGCGATCTCGTTGACGTTGTTGAGGCCCTGCGCGTTCTCGATCTGCGCCTCGATGCCGATCTTCCCGACCTCGAAGCCCATCGTCTTCTCGATCTGCGTCAGCAGCAGGTCCAGTGCGACGACCTGCTGGGCCGTCTGCACCTTCGGCAGCATGATGCAGTCGAGGTTCTGGCCGGCGCCCTCGACGACCGTGACGACGTCGCGGTACGTCCATTCGGTCGTCCAGTCGTTGACGCGCACGACCCGCGTCTTGCCCGTCCAGTCGCCCTCGTTGAGGAACTTGACGATGGTGTGCCGCGCCTCGGGCTTGGCGAGCGGCGCGCACGCGTCCTCCAGGTCCAGGAAGACCTGGTCGGCGGGGAGGCCCTGCGCCTTCTCCAGGAAGCGGGGATTGCTGCCCGGCACGGCGAGGCAGGAGCGCCGTGGACGAAGACGGTTGACGGTCATGCGGGGACCTCCAGGGGGTCGAGCTTGTTCGCTTTCCGGATCTCGTCGACTATGCGGCCGATGATTCCGGTGATGTCGAAGTCCTTCGGGGTGAACACCGCGGCCACTCCGGCGGCCCTGAGCTGCTCGGCATCACCGTTGGGGATGATGCCACCGGCGATCACCGGTATATCTGTGGCACCGGCCACACGCAGCCGTTCGAGCACGTCCGGGACCAGCTGGGCGTGCGAACCGGACAGGATCGACAGACCCACCGCGTGCACGTCCTCGGCGAGGGCCGCGTCCACGATCTGCTCGGGCGTGAGCCGGATGCCCTGGTAGACCACCTCGAAGCCGGCGTCACGGGCCCGTACGGCGATCTGCTCGGCGCCGTTGGAGTGCCCGTCCAGACCGGGCTTGCCGACCAGGAAGCGCAGCTTGCCGACGCCCAGCTCACGGGCGGTGGCGTCCACCTTGGCGCGGACGTCGGCGAGGGCCGAGCCCGCCTCGGCGGCGACGGCCACCGGCGCCGAGGAGACCCCGGTCGGCGCCCGGAACTCCCCGAACACCTCGCGCAGCGCACCCGCCCACTCGCCGGTCGTGACCCCGGCGCGGGCGCACTCCAGGGTGGCCTCCATCAGGTTGTCGGTGCCCTTGGCGGCCTCCTTCAGCCGCTCCAGCGCCTTGCACGGGCGCGGGTGGTTGAAGGGCGGCTGGTACCGCGTGTCGCGCCAGTGCTGGAGCGAGGCGATGACGCGGGCCTCGACCGCCGGGTCGACGGTCTGGATCGCGGTGTCCAGGTCGGCGGTGAGCGGGTTCGGCTCGGTGGTCTCGAAGATGTTGACGCCGATGATCTTCTCCTGCCCGGACTCGATCCGGGCCCGGCGCTCGGCGTGCGAGGCGACCAGCTGCGACTTGAGGTAGCCGGACTCCACGGCGGCCATCGCGCCGCCCATCTCCTGGATCCGCTCGATCTCCGCGAGGGACTCCTCGACGAGCTCGCCCACCTTCGCCTCGATCACCGTCGAGCCCTCGAAGATGTCCTCGTACTCCAGCAGATCGCTCTCGTGCGCGAGCACCTGCTGGATGCGCAGGCTCCACTGCTGGTCCCAGGGCCGGGGCAGGCCCAGGGCCTCGTTCCAGGCGGGCAGCTGCACGGCACGCGCGCGTGCGTCCTTGGAGAGGGTCACGGCCAGCATCTCGAGCACGATCCGCTGGACGTTGTTCTCGGGCTGCGCCTCGGTCAGGCCGAGGGAGTTGACCTGGACGCCGTAGCGGAAGCGGCGGTGCTTGGGGTCCTCGATGCCGTAGCGCTCGCGGGTGATCCGGTCCCAGATCCGGCCGAAGGCGCGCATCTTGCACATCTCCTCGACGAAGCGGACGCCCGCGTTCACGAAGAAGGAGATACGGCCGACGACATCGCCCATGCGCTCCTGCGGCACCTGCCCGGAGTCGCGCACGGCGTCGAGGACGGCGATCGCGGTGGACATCGCGTACGCGATCTCCTGGACCGGCGTGGCGCCCGCCTCCTGCAGGTGGTAGCTGCAGATGTTGATCGGGTTCCACTTCGGTATGTGGGAGACCGTGTACGCGATCATGTCGGTCGTCAGACGGAGCGACGGCGCCGGCGGGAACACATGGGTGCCCCGGGACAGGTACTCCTTGACGATGTCGTTCTGGGTCGTGCCCTGGAGCTTGGTGATGTCCGCGCCCTGCTCCTCGGCGACGACCTGGTAGAGCGCCAGGAGCCACATGGCCGTGGCGTTGATCGTCATCGAGGTGTTCATCTGCTCCAGGGGGATGTCCTGGAACAGCCGGCGCATGTCACCGAGGTGCGCGACCGGCACACCGACCCGGCCGACCTCGCCGCGGGCGAGGATGTGGTCGGAGTCGTAGCCGGTCTGCGTCGGCAGGTCGAACGCGACCGACAGGCCGGTCTGGCCCTTGGCGAGGTTGCGCCGGTACAGCTCGTTGGACGCCTCGGCGGTGGAGTGACCGGCGTAGGTCCGCATCAGCCACGGCCGGTCCTTCTGACGCTCGCTCATGTGCGCCTCTCAGATGTTCCGGAAGCGGTTGATGGCGTCGATGTGCTTGGCGCGCTTCTCCTCGTCGCGCACGCCCAGGCCTTCCTCGGGCGCCATGCACAGGACGCCGACCTTGCCCTGGTGGAGGTTGCGGTGCACGTCGTAGGCGGCCTGGCCGGTCTCCGCCAGGGAGTAGACCTTGGACAGCGTCGGATGGATCTTGCCCTTGGCGATGAGGCGGTTGGCCTCCCAGGCCTCGCGGTAGTTGGCGAAGTGGGAGCCGATGATCCGCTTCAGGGACATCCACAGGTAGCGGTTGTCGTACTCGTGGTTGTAGCCCGAGGTGGAGGCGCAGGTGACGATCGTGCCGCCCTTGCGGGTGACGTACACGGAGGCGCCGAAGGTCTCGCGGCCCGGGTGCTCGAAGACGATGTCGACGTCCTCGCCGCCGGTGAGCTCGCGGATGCGCTTGCCGAAGCGCTTCCACTCCTTCGGGTCCTGGGTGTGCTCGTCCTTCCAGAACTTGTAGTCCTCGGCGGTGCGGTCGATGATCGCCTCGGCGCCCATCGAGCGGCAGATCTCCGCCTTCTGCGGGCTGGAGACGACACAGATGGGGTTGGCGCCGCCGGCCAGCGCGAACTGCGTGGCGTACGAGCCGAGGCCGCCGCTCGCGCCCCAGATGAGCACGTTGTCGCCCTGCTTCATGCCGGCGCCGTTGCGGGAGACCAGCTGCCGGTAGGCGGTGGAGTTGACCAGGCCCGGGGCGGCGGCCTCCTCCCAGCTGAGGTGGTCCGGCTTGGGCATCAGCTGGTTCGACTTGACGAGCGCGATCTCCGCGAGGCCGCCGAAGTTGGTCTCGAAGCCCCAGATGCGCTGCTCGGGGTCGAGCATGGTGTCGTTGTGGCCGTCGCTCGACTCCAGCTCCACGCTCAGGCAGTGCGCGACGACCTCGTCACCGGGCTTCCAGGCGTTGACGCCGGGACCGGTGCGCAGGACGACGCCCGCGAGGTCGGAGCCGATGATGTGGTACGGCAGGTCGTGGCGCTTGGCCAGCTCGTTGGTGCGGCCGTAGCGCTCCAGGAAGCCGAACGTCGACAGCGGCTCGAAGATCGACGTCCACACGGAGTTGTAGTTGACCGAGGAGGCCATGACGGCCACCAGGGCCTCGCCCGGGCCGAGCTCGGGCAGCGGCACCTCGTCGAGGTGGATCGACTTGCGCGGGTCCTTGTCGCGGGTCGCGAGGCCCGCGAACATCTCCGTCTCGTCCTTGTGCACGGTGATCGCGCGGTACGACTCGGGGAGCGGCAGAGCGGCGAAGTCGGCGGACGTGGCGTCCTTCGACTGGATCGCGTCCAGGATGTCCTTCACGGTCACGGTGTTGCCTCCGGCGGTGAGCGCCCTGAGGGAGGGGCGCTGAGGGTTCGTCGGTGCTGCGATGAGTGCTGCTGAGGGTTGGTGAGGAGTGCCGTCGGTTCGGCGGTGGTGCTTCGGCAGCGCTTTGTGGCGCGGGAGGTTGCCTGTGACGCAGGCGTCCGGGCGCGCAGGCCGTCCGGCTTGCGGGGACAGCCGACGCGCGAAAGGTCGCTGCGCGCCGGCCGCCCGGACTCCTTCAACGTATGACACCCCGTGTCATGTCGCAAGGCACTGAGTGCCAGAACTTCCTCTCACCTGAAATCTTTACGTAACAAATGAGCGATGATCGATCGAACGGGCCCTGAAATCCGCGCGAAAAGGTGCCCTGACATGCCAAAACGGCCACCCGGTGGGGTGGCCGTCATCACAGCGGCGAAGGGTGCCGGAGGGCGCGCTCAGCGGTCCTTGAGAGCCTCCTCGATGGCCCGCATGACCTCGTCCAGCGGGGCGTCGGTGCGCGCGACCGTCACCAGCACCTCGCCGCCCGAGGCGACCGCCGCCGGGGCCGGCCTGGGGGCGGTGTCGCGGCCGGCGCCGATGCCGGTGCCGAAGGTCTTCCGCACGATCGCGAAGGCGTGGTCGAGCTGGGCCTCGACATCGCCCTGCCCGTCGGCCCTGAGCCAGCGGCGCAGGACGTGGTTGTGGGCGGTGACCACGGCGGACGCGGCGACCTCCGCCAGCAGCGGGTCGTCGTTGGCGTCGTCGTCGTGCGCGTGCTCGTCGAAGTGGCCGAGGAGGTAGCGGGTGAACAGACGCTCGTAGCGGGCCACCGACGCGATCTCCGCCTCACGCAGGGTGGGCACCTCGCGCGTCAGCTTGTAGCGGGCGACCGAGATCTCCGGCCGGGCCGCGTACATCTTCATGACTTCCTTGATGCCGCGGCACACGGTGTCGAGCGGGTGCTCGTGGGCGGGGGCGGCGTTGAGGACCGCCTCGGCGCGGATCAGTGTGTCGTCGTGGTCGGGGAAGATCGCCTCTTCCTTGGAGCGGAAGTGGCGGAAGAAGGTGCGGCGCGCGACCCCGGCCGCGGCCGCGATCTCGTCGACGGTGGTCGCCTCGTACCCCTTGGTCGCGAACAGCTCCATCGCGGCTGCCGCCAGTTCTCGGCGCATCTTGAGCCGCTGGGCGGCGGCACGGCCGCCTGCGGCACTCTCCGGCGCGTCGGGCGTGGCTGGTGTACGGGAGGACTTGGCGGGCTGGGACATGACCCGAACGTACTGCATGCGCGCAGCTCGATGCGCAGGTCCGGGGTTTCCCCCGCCCTGGGAGGGCGGGGGGCCGCCGGGTCGGGTGGACGGGGGGCCGCCGGGTCGGGTGGGCGGAGGAGACGCAGCCGAGTCGAGCAGTCCGCCCCAGTCCCCGGGACGGTCAGCGGCGGGCATATTCGCGGAAGCCGCGGCCGGTCTTGCGGCCGAGGCAGCCCGCGGCCACCAAGTGCTCCAGGAGCGGCGCCGGGGCCAGCCCCGGGTCACGGAACTCGCGGTGCAGCACCTTCTCGATCGCCAGGGAGACGTCGAGCCCGACCACGTCCAGGAGCTCGAAGGGGCCCATCGGGTAGCCGCCGCCCAGCTTCATCGCCGCGTCGATGTCGTCCAGGGACGCGTAGTGCTCCTGCACCATCTTGACCGCGTTGTTCAGGTACGGGAACAGCAGCGCGTTCACGATGAAACCCGCGCGGTCACCGCAGTCCACCGCGTGCTTCCTGATCCTGACGCAGACCTCGCGGACCGTGGCGTGGACGTCCTCGGCCGTCAGCACCGTACGGACGACCTCGACCAGCTTCATCGCCGGCGCCGGGTTGAAGAAGTGCATGCCGATCACGTCCTGCGGACGCGAGGTGGCGCGGGCGCAGGCGACGACCGGCAGCGAGGAGGTCGTGGTCGCCAGGACCGCGCCCTGCTTGCAGACCTTGTCCAGCGTCGCGAACAGCTGCTGCTTGACCTCCAGGTCCTCGGCGACCGCCTCGACGGCCAGGTCCACGTCCGCGAAGGCGTCGTAGGAGCCCGCCGGGGTGATCCGGTCCAGGGTCTCGGCGGCGGCCTCGGCGGTCAGCCGGCCCTTGTCGACAGAGCGGGCCAGGGACTTGCCGATGCGGGCCTTCGCGGTCTGCGCCTTCTCCTCGCTGCGGGCGGCCAGAACGACGTCGTACCCGGCCTTGGCGAAGACCTCGGCGATGCCGGAGGCCATGGTGCCGGAGCCCGCGACACCCACGGAGCGGACCGGACGGCCGGAGGTCCCGGAGCCGGCGGAACCGGGTGTCAGGGCGTCCGGCACGACGGTGGCGCTGCCCGGCGCCTCGTACGTGTAGAAACCGCGCCCCGACTTGCGGCCGGTCAGGCCCGCCTCGCTGAGCTGCTTCAGGATCGGGGCGGGGGCGTGCAGCCGGTCGCGGGACTCGGCGTACATGGCGTCCAGGACGGTCCGCGCGGTGTCGATGCCGATCAGGTCCAGCAGAGCGAGGGGGCCCATCGGCAGGCCGCAGCCGAGCCGCATCGCGGCGTCGATGTCCTCGCGGGAGGCGTACTTCGCCTCGTACATCGCGGCGGCCTGGTTGAGGTAGCCGAACAGCAGGCCGTCCGCGACGAAGCCGGGGCGGTCACCGACCGCGACGGGCTCCTTGCCCAGGTCGAGGGCGAGATTCGTGACCGCGGCGACGGCCGTCGGCGCGGTCAGCACGGAGGAGACGACCTCGACCAGCTTCATCGCCGGGGCCGGGTTGAAGAAGTGCAGGCCCAGCACGCGCTCCGGACGGGCGGAGTCGGCGGCCAGGCGGGTCACCGACAGGGCGTTGGTGCCGGTCGCCAGGATCGTCTCCGGCCGCACGACGCCGTCGAGTTCACGGAAGATCTGGTGCTTGACCTCGTACGACTCCGGGGCCACCTCGATGACCAGGTCGGCGTCGGCGGCGGCCGTGAGCTCGGTCGCGGTGCGCACCCGGCCGAGGAGGTCCGCGCGGTCCTGCTCGGTGAGCTTCCCGCGCCGCACGGCGCGGGCGGTGGAGGACTCCAGCGCGGCGACGGACCTCGCGGCCTGGGCCTCGCTGATGTCGATGCCGATCACCTCGCGGCCGGCCTTGGCGAGGACCTCGGCGATGCCGGTGCCCATGGTGCCGAGGCCGACGACGGCAATGGTCTTGAGCTGGGACAGAGGGGTGTCGGACAGGGGAGTGGCCATCGCGGACTCCAGGAATGAGGGTGACGACGAGAGCGCGCCGGGTGCGCCGAGGGGCGCACACCGGGGCGTGCAGAGCTGCGTGAATGCGGGTGTTCGCCGGGCTGACTAGCGCACACGCCCGGTGCCGTCGCGGCGGGCAGGAGCGCCCGGGGAACGGCGGATCCGACCGGCTCTGTCCCGAAGCCGAGTCGTACTGCGGTACACGATGTACCGAAACACGGTGTACCGAACCGACCAGCGCTCACGACGGCCGCGTCACCAAACCGTCGCGAGCGAATGCGAGTGGGTAACTCGCTCGTCTGAGCTTAACTCGCCGGTAACGAGCACGCCAGCCCCCTGAGTTTGTGATGTAGGTCCCTCTCGCCGGACAACACCCCTACGCTGGGCTTCGTGGACGAAGAGTTGCGATCGCTCACCGAGCGTATACGGCAGGAGTCCGGGGACTCGGCGGCGTACGAGCGCCTGGCGGCGACCGGCGACCTCGACGAACTGGCGGACGTGCTCACCGCGGCCGGACAGCCGCTGTGGGCCAGGGAACTGGCCGCCTTCAGGCTCGGGCTGGCGGGCGACCGGCGCGCCTTCGAGTCCCTCGTGCTGCTGCTCAACCACCGTGACCCGCCGCGCTGCGCCTCCGCCGCCCACGCCCTGGCCCGCCTGGGCGACCCGCGGACCGCCCGCGCCGCCGCGGCGCTGGCCACCAACGAACTGCGCGTCGCCTACGCCCTGCACCCGGTACGGCTCCTGGTTCAGCTGCGCGCCCCCGAGTCCGTGCCCGCGCTGATCACCACCCTGGAGCGGCGGCTGCGCCCGAACGACCCCTATCGCCGGGTGGCCCTCGCCTGCGTGGAGGGGCTCGGCGAGCTGGGGGACGACCGGGCCAGGCGGGTACTGAACGAGTCCCTGGCGCACCCGGCGCTCGCCGAGGCGGCGGTGCACGCGCTGGCCCGGATCCCGAAGCAGCGGTGAGCCCGCGTCAGCCGGCCGGCTCGCGCACGTACCGCACCTCGGGCACGTCCACCCCGTCCACCTCGAAGGGCCCCGCGGCGCCGTCCGCGCGAAAACCCGCCCGCTCGTAGAAGCGGCGGGCGGGGGTGTTCTCCTTCAGGACCCAGAGGAACATCCGCGGGTGCCCGGCGGCCGCGGAGCGCCGCAGCGACTCGTGCAGGAGGGCCCGGCCGATGCCGGTTCCGGAATGCCGATCGTCTACATAAATCGCATACAGTTCACCGTCTCCGGTGTGCGCGTCCCCATCCCGGTACGGGCCCAGCGCCGCCCACCCGAGAACTTCACCGCCCCGCTCGGCGACCAGGTTCACCACGCTCCCGTTCCCCTGCCCGAACCGGGCCCGGCGCCGCGCCGCGTCCTCGGCCACGCTGAGCGCGTCGAGATACGACTGCGGCATGAGCCCCCGGTAGGCGGTCTGCCAGCCGCGGACGCGTATCCCGGAGACACGGTCGCAGTCGGCGAGGGTCATGTCCCGGACCAGCGCGTCGCTCACGGCGCCACCACGGCGAGCGCCTCGACCTCCATCAGGAACTGCGGAGCGGCCGGCGCGGCCGCCTGGACGGCCGAGGCGGCGGGCGGCCGGTCGTCGGGTATGTGTGCGGCACGGGCCGCCCGGATCGCGGGCAGGTGCGCGATGTCCGTGACGAAACAGGTGAGCCTGACGACGTCCTCGAAGGCCGCCCCGGCCGCGGCCGGGCACCTCAGGTTCTCGAAGACCTGGCGTGCCTGGGCCGCCGGGCCGCCCTCGCCGACGAGCTCGCCGTCCTCGTCGACGAGCTCGCCGCCCTCGCCGAGGGCGAGTTGGCCGGAGACGGCGACGAAACGGCCGGTGCCGAGGACGGCATGGCTGTACCGGGTGGCGGGCGCGACTCCGTCGGGGGCGGCGATCCTGGTGGGCTCACTCATGCGTCAATGGTGAACCATGAGGTGCGACACCGCCCCTGACGGCCCGTCGGGCAGGGGCGTGGTCAGCCCCTGAAGCCGAGCAGCCGGTGCAGGCGTGCCCCGCGGGACGAGGTGGACGCCGTCCTCGCGGCGAGCGGCTTGGGGTCGGGCAGGGTCCGGCACACCGCGTCGGCCTCGCCGCCGCCGTGCGGGAGCTCGCCATCGGCGAGGTAGGCGGACAGGTAGGTGTCCAGGCAGGTGTTGCCGCTCAGCGTGATGCCGTGGTTGCCGCCGCCCTGCTCGACCACCAGGCTGGAGCCGGCGAGGAGGCGATGGACCGTCACGGCGCCCTGGTAGGTGGTGGCCGCGTCGTGCGTCGCCTGGAACAGCAGGGCGGGCGGCAGTTCGCCGTTGGCCACGTTCACCGGGCGCAGGGTGTCCGTCGGCCAGAACGCGCACGGTGCGTTGTACCAGGCGTTGTTCCAGGCCATGAAGGGCGCGCGGTCGTACACCGCCCAGGTGTCCTTGCGCCACTGGTCGAAGTCGCGCGGCCAGGAGACGTCACGGCACTGCACCGCGGAGTAGACGCTGTAGCCGTTGTCGTCCGAGGAGTCGACCGCGCCCAGCTTGTCGTACACCTCGACGAGCGGGCCGGCGTCCCTGTCGTGGACGTAGGCCGCGAACGCCTCGGCGAGGTAGGGCCAGTAGCCGTTGTAGTAGCCGCCGGGGATGAAGGTGTCCTCCAGCTCGGCGGCGCCGACCCTGCCGCCCGCGGGCTTCCTCGCGAGCGCCGCCCGCATCGCGTACCACGCGGCCTCGACCTTCGCGGGGTCGGTGCCGAGCCCGTAGGTCGAGTCGTACGTGGCGATCCACGCCATCAGGGCGCGGTGGCGGTCGTCGAAGGCGTAGTCCTGGCCGAGGTTGTCGTCGTACCAGACGCCGGTCGGGTCCACGACGGAGTCCAGGACCAGACGGTGCACCCGCTGCGGGTAGAGCTTGGCGTAGACGGCTCCGAGGTAGGTGCCGTAGGAGTAGCCGAAGTAGCTGACCTTCTGCGCGCCGAGGGCCTGCCGGACGGTCTCCAGGTCCCGGGCGGCGCTGACGGTGTCGATGTACGGCAGCACACTCGCGTACTTCTTGCCGCAGGCGGCGGCGAAGGCCTTCGCGCGGGTGACGCCCGCCTTCTCCAGCGCGGGCGTGGCGGGGACGGTGTCGGGGCGTACGGGACCGAAGGAGCCGGACGCGCAGTCCAGCGCGGGGCTGCTCCTGCCGACGCCGCGCGGGTCGAACCCGATCACGTCGTACTGGCCGGCCACCGCCCTGGGCAGCACCGAGGCGACGAAGCCGGCCAGTGTCAGACCGCTGCCGCCGGGGCCGCCGGGGTTGACCAGCAGCGGGCCCTGGTAGGTCTTCGCGGTGTGCGGTACGCGGGAGAGGGCGAGCGTGATCTGCCGTCCGGCCGGGTGGGCGTGGTCGAGCGGCACCTTCAGGGACGCGCACTGAAGCGTCGGATAGTCGGTGGTGCCGCACTTCTTCCAGGCGGGCTCGGCGGCCGGGGCGGCGGCCGCGGGCTGCGCGGTCCGCTGCGTGCTCGCGCCGGCGGGGACGGCCGTGACCGACCCGGCGAGGACGGTGGCGGCAGCCCACAGCGCGGCTGCGCGGGTTCTCATGGGTCCTCCCGGGACGGAGGGGGCAAGGACCGCGAGGGTCACGGTCCTTGCCGGATCGTCCCGACAAGCGCACCCGCGAGAACGTGTTGTGCCGATACTTGACCCGATTGGGCCGTGGGATGCCCTCGAACGCTCTCAGATCAGGGTGAGTTGCGTCGGCTCCCCCGTGCCGGAGCCGGCGGAAAGGGGTTCGGCCGGCTCGGGCGGGTGGATCCTGCGGTGCGTGCCCGCGCGCGTGGGGCCGATGCCGTACTCCTCGGCCAGCTCGTGGACCTGACGGGTGATCCGGCGCTGGTACCACTTCGGCGCGTAGGCGCCCTCCGCGTACAGCCGCTCGTAACGGCGCACCAGATGCGGGTGGCGGGCGGTCAGCCAGGACATGAACCACTCACGGGCCCCGGGCCGCAGGTGCAGCACCAGCGGGGTGACGGAGGTGGCCCCGGCGGCCGCGATCGCCCGCACGGTGGCCCGCAGCTGGTCGGGGTGGTCGCCGAGGAACGGGATCACCGGCGCCATCAGCACCCCGCAGCCGATGCCGTGCTCGCCCAGGGTCCGTACGACGTCCAGGCGCCGCTCGGGCGCGGGCGTGCCCGGCTCCACGGTCCGCCACAGGTCCTGGTCGGTGAAACCGACGGAGACCGAGATCCCGACGTCCGTGACCCGCGCGGCCCGGGTGAGCAGGTCGAGGTCGCGCAGGATCAGCGTGCCCTTGGTCAGGATCGAGAAGGGGTTCGCGCGCTCGGTGAGGGCGGAGATGATCCCCGGCATCAGGCGGTAGCGGCCCTCGGCGCGCTGGTAGCAGTCGACGTTCGTGCCCATCGCGACGTGCTCGCCCTGCCAGCGGGGCGAGGCCAGCTGGTGGCGCAGCAGCTCGGGCGCGTTCACCTTGACCACGATCTGGGTGTCGAAGCCGATGCCCGTGTCGAGGTCCAGGTAGCTGTGCGTCTTGCGGGCGAAGCAGTACACGCACGCGTGCGTGCAGCCCCGGTAGGGGTTCACGGTCCACTCGAAGGGCATGCGAGAGGCGCCCGGCACCCGGTTGAGGATGGAGCGGGCCCGGACCTCGTGGAAGGTGATCCCTGCGAACTCCGGCGTGTCGAACGTCCGCGTGGTGACCGTGCCGGCATCGAACAGTGCGGTGTCGGCCCGGCCGTGCTCGGACTCGGCTGTGAGGTTCTCCCAGCGCATCAGGCCTCCTCGGTAGCGCTGAGCACAGAATAGAACACCTGTTCCCATGATCGTGCAAGAGTGGTTTCCGACCGCATGACAACCGCATCGGACAGCCGCGGGCACCCCGATTTGGGTGGCCGGGGACCGGGGTGGTTGGCTTGCCCCAACCCCGAGAACACAGGTCCTGGAGGAACGCAATGGCGCAGGTCGAGGCCACCACGGAGCGGGTCGTCGCAGCGGACGCGGAGAAGGTGTTCGACGCCCTCGCCGACTACACCGGCACGCGCGAGAGGCTGCTGCCCGAGCACTTCAGCGAGTACGAGGTGCGCGAGGGCGGCGACGGCGAGGGCACCCTCGTCCACTGGAAGCTCCAGGCCACCAGCAAGCGGGTCCGCGACTGCCTCCTCGAGGTCAGCGAGCCCACCGACGGCGAGCTGGTCGAGAAGGACCGCAACTCCTCCATGGTCACCACCTGGCGCGTCACCCCCGCCGGAGAGGGGAAGTCCCGCGTCGTCGTCACCACCACCTGGAAGGGTGCCGGCGGCATCGGCGGCTTCTTCGAGAAGACCTTCGCCCCCAAGGGTCTCGCCCGCATCTACGACGCCGTCCTCGCCAAGCTCGCCGCCGAGGTCGAGAAGTAACCCGAGCCTCCCTCACCGGTTCGAGTGGATGTCCACACGGCCCGGTACGGTGCCGTAACTCGTCGCGCTTGCTCGTAGTTGTCCCCGATGAGTGGTTACGCGGGGAATCGTGCGGCAGCGCGACGAGGGGAGCGGCACGTGGGCGGGACGATTCTGGTGCAGGACGGGCCGGCCGTGACACCCGACCGGCCATCCGCCCCACCGCCCGCACCGGCCACCGCACTCAGCCCCCGCCGCGTGCGGCTGATCTTCGCCGGGCTGATGCTCGCCCTGCTCCTCGCCGCCCTGGAGCAGATGATCGTCGCCACCGCGCTGCCCAGGATCGTCGGCGAACTGCACGGCCTGGACCGCATGTCCTGGGCGATCACCGCCTATCTGCTCACCTCCACCGTGGGCCTGCCCGTCTACGGCAAGCTCGGCGACCTCGTCGGCCGCAAGGGCGTCTTCCAGTGCGCGATCCTCGTCTTCGTCGCCGGCTCCGCCCTCGCCGGGCGGGCGCAGAGCATGGACCAGCTGATCGCCTTCCGCGCCGTGCAGGGCGCCGGCGCCGGCGGGCTCATGACCGGCGTGCAGGCGATCATCGCGGACATCGTGCCGCCCCGCCGGCGTGGCCGCTTCCTCGGCCTGATCGGCGCCGCCTTCGGCCTCGCCTCCGTCGCCGGACCCCTGCTCGGCGGCTACTTCACCGACCACCTCTCCTGGCGCTGGTGCTTCTACGTCAACGTGCCCTTCGGCCTGCTCACGCTGGCCGTCGTCACCGCCGTGCTCAAGCTGCCCAAGCCGCCCTCCCGGGGCCGCCGCTTCGACCTGCTCGGCACACTGCTGCTCACGGCGGCCTCCACCTGCCTGGTGCTGCTGACCAGCTGGGGCGGCACCGAGTACGCCTGGGACTCACGCGTCGTCCTCGGCCTCGGCGCCGGCGCGACGGCGGCCACCGCCCTGTTCGTCCTCGCCGAGCACCGCGCCACCGAACCCCTCATCCCGCTGCGGCTGTTCCGCGACTCCGTCTTCACCGTCACCGGCCTGATCGGACTGGTCGTCGGCGTCGCCCTGTTCGGCGCCGCCGGCTACCTGCCGACCTTCCTCCAGATGGTCGACGGCGCCTCCGCCACCGAGTCCGGCCTGCTCATGCTGCCCATGATGGGCGGCATCGTCGGCGCCTCCGTCGTCGCCGGCCAGCTCATCAGCCGCACCGGCCGCTACAAGATCTACCCCGTGCTCGGCGGCGCCCTCTCCGCGGCCGGCATGTGGCTGCTGTCCCGGCTCGAGACCGACACGCCCCGGCTGCACTACGGCATCTGGATGGCCGTCCTCGGCGCAGGCATCGGCATGGTGATGCCCGTCCTCGTCCTCGCCGTGCAGAACTCGGCACGCCCCGCCGACCTCTCCACCGTCACCAGCGCCAACAACTACTTCCGGCAGATCGGCGGCTGCGTCGGCGCCGCCGTCTTCGGCACCCTCCTCACCGACCGGCTCACCGACGCCCTGCACCGGCGCCTCCCCCCGCGCGCGGGTGCCCGCCTCCCCGACCCGGAGTCGCTCACCCCACGGCTCGTGCACGCGCTGCCGCCCGCGCTGCGCGACGCCTGCGTCGCCGCCTACGCCGACGCGATGCCCCGGATCTTCCTCTACCTGGTCCCGGTGCTCGTCCTCGGCCTGCTGCTCGCCTTCTTCCTCAAGGAGAAACCACTGGTGTCCCACATCGCCTCCGCCACCGACCAGGAGACCGCGTCGGTGACCGCCCAGATCCCGCACGCCCGTTCGCCGTACACCGCCGGAATCCCGGTCTGCGGCACGGTGCAGCACCACGACGGGACCGTGGTGCCCCGCGCGGCACTCACCCTGATCGACGTCGCCGGACAGCAGGTCGGCCGGGGCGCCAGCGGCGAGGACGGACGGTACGCGCTGGCCACGCCCGGCCCGGGCTCGTACGTACTGATCGCCGCCGCGGGCGGCCACCAGCCGCAGGCCGTCTCCGTCACCGTCGGCGAACGCCCCGTCGAACTCGACGTCGTCCTCGGCGGCGCCGGACGCCTCGCCGGTGCGGTGCTCACCGCCGACGGCACCCCCGTACGGGACGCCACCGTCACCCTCACCAACGTGCACGGCGAGGTCGTCGCGAGCACCCGCAGCGGACGCGAGGGCGGCTACGTCATCACCGAACTCGTGGCCGGCGAGTACACCCTCGCCGCCAGCGCGCCCGCCTTCCGGCCCGCCGCGCTCCCCGTCACCGTCCAAGCCTCCCGGGAGACCCGCCAGGACGTCGAACTCGCCGGCGGCGCCCTGCTGCGCGGCACCGTCCGGGCCGGCGGCGGACGCCCCGTCGAGGACGCCCGCGTCACCCTCCTCGACGCCGCCGGCAACGTCGTCGACACGCTCACCACGGGCGGCGACGGGACGTTCCGGTTCGTCGACCTCTCCTCCGGCGAGTACACCGTCATCGCGGCGGGATACCCGCCCGTGGCCACCGTGCTCCAGGTGGCGGGCGGCGGCAGGACCGAACGAGACCTCCAACTGGGGCACGAGGACTGACGTCTTCGACTGCCCGTACCGGTGCATAGCGTGCGCCGGGGCGTCGCGCACGGCAATTCACCAATTGCCGCACACACGCCGTGCGGCGGCCGTACCGTGGAGTAGGCAGCACAGATCATGACGTGGATCGTGCGGTGCCGACGGGGAGCCCGCGCAATCGAGGGGGAGAGGGTCAGGGCCATGGACCGTGGCACGGAAGTGGACGTAGACCCTGGGGAGGGCGGCGCGCAGTGGCCTGCGGGGGCCGGCCGGATTCCGCTCGCCGTGGTCGTCGTCGACCGCGACGGCCTGGTGTCGCACTGGAGCACGGGCGCCCGGCGGCTGTTCGGCGTCGAGCGGGAGGAGGCCGTGGGCCGGCCCGCCGCCGACCTGCTGCCGGTCTCCGGCGCCCTGCCCGACGGCCTCGAAACCGAACCACTGCTGGACGCCTATGGTCCCTACGAGGCATACAACGGGCTGGGCCCCGACCTCGAGGCCTCGCTCGGCGGCCGGACCGCCTACCCGACGGCGGGCCGGGCCCGGCTCTCCGGACAGCACACCGAGGGGCCCGCGCAGCCGGAAACCGGCGGCGAACGACTCGACATCCTGTGGTGGGCCTACCCACTCGTCGGCCCCGGGCCCGCCCGCCTCCTGGTGCTCGCCGCCGACGCCACCCGGCTGCACATGGAGCGCGGCTACGACGACGAGACCGCCGAACGCATCGGGCCCGGCTTCGTCCGCCACACCGAACTCCCCGCCTTCGACGAACTCGCCCGGCGGCTGCCCGAGATCCTGCCCAACATGGGCCCCGGCCTCAGCAGCCGCATCGTCTCCCAGGTCCTCGAACTGGGCTATCCAGTACTGGAGTTCAGCCAGTACGACCGGGTGCCCGTGACCCCCGACTGGGGAGTGCCGCGCCGCGCGGGACGCCGCCCCGTCGAGACCGGGGCCACCCCGCAGGGGCGGCCGGTGGCCGTCGTCCCCGTCCCCGTCGGCGCCGAGCACGACCTGGAGTACGCGGCCGTCCGCGAACGGCTGGAATTCCTCAACGAGGTCAGCTCCGGCATCGGCACCTCGCTCGACCTCGGCGAGACCATCCGGGAGGTCACCAGCGCCGCCGTGCCGCGCTTCGCCGACTTCGCCGGCACCCATCTGCGCGCCGCCGTCCTCGCGGGCGAGGGGTTCCCGGACGGCCCGCCGGACGCGCACACCGTGATGCACCGCGTCTGGGTCGAGCACAACGACGAACCCGGCCGCTGGGACGACACCGTGCCGGTCGGCGAGACCTTCGCCTTCCCCGAGCACACCCCCTTCTACAAGTGCATGGTCACGGGCGAACCGGTCCTGATCCCGAGGGTCACCGACGAACTGGCGGGCCGTATCTCCGGCGAGTTCGAGAAGCGCGACCTCAGGCCGCTCATCACCGGCCGCTCCCTGCTGATCGTGCCGCTCAAGGCACGCAACGTCGTCCTCGGTTTCATGGTGCTGATGCGCCGCCCCGACCGCCCGGCGTTCGACGACATGGACCGCACCACGGGCGCCGAACTCGCCGCCCGCGCAGGCCTCGTACTCGACAACGCCCGCATGTACACGTACCAGGAGAACGTCGCCGACACCCTCCAGGACAGCATGCTGCCGCAGGTCGCCCCGCGCATGGCCGGCTGCGACGTCGCCACCCGCTACCTGCCCGGCACCCGGCTCGGCCGGATCGGCGGCGACTGGTTCGACACCATCAAGCTGCCCGGCTCGCGCACCGCCCTCGTCGTCGGCGACGTCATGGGACACGGCCTGAACTCGGCCGCGATGATGGGCCAGTTGCGCACCGCCGTACAGACCATGGCCGCCATGGAGACCCCGCCCGCCCAACTCCTGCGCAACCTCGACGACCTGGCCCGCCGGCTCGGCGAGAACTACCTCGCCACCTGCCTGTACGCCGTGTACGACCCGATCCGCGGCGAGATGCACCTCGCCAACGCCGGGCACATCCCGCCCGTCCTGGTGCGCGCCGCGGACGGTCGCAGCGAACTGCTCGACCTGCCGACCGGCGCCCCCATCGGCGTGGGCGGCGTCCCCTTCGAGTCCACCGTCGTCCGGGTCTCGCCCGGCGACCGGCTGGTGCTGTGCACGGACGGTCTGGTCGAGGTACGCGGAGCCGACATCGGCGACGGCCTCGCCGCGCTCTGCGAGTCCGCCGCGCACCCCGCGGCCTCCATGGACGACGCCTGCGACACGATCATCCGCGCCCTCAACACCCACGGCGGACGCAAGGACGACGTCGCGCTGCTCATGGCCCGGCTCAACGGGGTCCCCGTCGGCCACGTCGCCGAATGGCACCTGGCCCGCGACCCGCGCGAGGTGGCCCGCGCCCGCCGGCTGATCCGCGGCCGGCTGCTCGAATGGGGCCTCGCCGACGCGGCGGACACGGCGGAACTGCTGGTCAGCGAGGTCGTCACCAACGCCGTACTGCACGGGGACGGCGACCGGATCGGGCTACGGCTGGTCCGTACCGACGCGCTGCTCTGCGAGGTCACCGACGACGAACCGGCCCTTCCCGCCCTGCTCAGCGCCGGCACCCACGACGAGTCCGGCCGAGGCCTGCGCGTGGTCAGCCGCCTGGCCCGCGAATGGGGTTCCAGCGCCGCCGGGCACCGCAAGACGGTGTGGTTCGAACAGGCACTGACGCCACCCCGCCACCGGGACTGAGGCGACGTCAGGGGCGCACGATTCGCCTGCGTGTACCCCCCGGTGTGCGCCGGCTCGAACATCTGGTGAAAGGTGGACCCCGCCCCTTGTCCGGCACCCCGTGACCGCGATACTCCGATCACGGAACCAACCTGGGGAGCTCGCATGAAGGTCTCGGAGAACTACCGCAACAACTGGGAGAGTTACTGGCGGGAAACGTCCGCCGCACGGGGCGAGGCCATCTGGGACGCCGATCCGTCACTGAGCGCCGCACCGCACAGCGAACTGCTCCTGCCGTACGCGGACACCACACGCACCATCGTCGACCTCGGCTGCGGCAACGGCACCCAGACGCGGTACCTCGCCACCCGGTTCACCCGTGCCGTGGGCGTCGACCTCTCGCACGCCGCCATCGAACACGCCCGCCGCGCCACGGACGGCGACACCGCCGAGTTCCAGCAACTCGACCTGACCGACACCGAGGCCGTCCGCGCCCTGCACACCCGCCTCGGCGACAGCAACGTGTACATGCGCGCCGTCATACACCAGAGCGAACCGGAAGCCCGCGCCTCGGTGGCCGCCGCGGTCGCCGAGATCATCGGCTCCCTGGGGCGGGCGTTCGTCGTCGAACTCACCTCCGGCTCCCGGCAGGTCCTGCACCGCGCCTCCGCCGACCCCGACGGCCCGCCGCCCAAACTGCTCCGGGTCTTCCAGCACGGACTCAAGCCCGCCGACGCGGACGACGAGGAGATCCCGAAGCTGCTGAACGAGGCGGGTCTGGAGATCCTCGCCGACGGCGAAACGACCCTGCCGCAGACCGAGCACATGGCGGACGGCACCCTCATCGACCTCCCCGCACGCTGGTTCGTCCTCGCCCGCGAGGGGACGGCCGGCTGAGCGTCGCACACCGAGTCGGACGCCCAGGCGTGCCCGGTCCTGGCCCGGAGGTTCCGCGACGCGTAGCGTGACGTCGTATGAAGATCCTCATCAGTGCGGACATGGAGGGCGCCACGGGGGTCACCTGGCCGGCCGACGTGCTGCCGGGGACACCGCAGTGGGAACGCTGCCGCGCGATGTTCACCTCGGACGTGGCCGCCGCCGCGCTCGGCTTCTTCGACGGCGGGGCAGAGCACGTCCTCGTCAACGAGGCCCACTGGACCATGCGCAACCTGCTCCTCGAACAGCTCGACGAGCGGGTGCAGATGCTCACCGGGCGGCACAAGTCGCTGTCCATGGTCGAGGGCGTGCAGCACGGCGACGTCGACGGCATCGCGTTCGTCGGCTACCACGCGGGCGCCGGCATGGAGGGCGTCCTCGCGCACACCTACCTGGCCAACTCCATCACCGGGGTGTGGCTGAACGGCGAGCGGGCGAGCGAAGGCCTGCTCAACGCCCACGTCGTCGCCGAGTTCGGGGTACCCGTCGTCCTCGTCACCGGCGACGACGTGGCCTGCGAGGACGCGCTCGGGTACGCGCCCGAGGCACTCAAGGTCGCCGTCAAGGACCATGTGTCGCGGTACGCGGCCGTGTGCCGTACGCCCGCCAGGACCGCCGCGGACATCCGCGCCGCGGCGAAGGAGGCGGCCTCTCTGGCGGTCCGTCAGAAGCCGGTGCACGGCGGCCCGTTCACGGTCACCCTGGAGTTCGACGCCGAGCACCTCGCCCAGGCCGCGACCGTCGTGCCGGGCGTGGACCGGATCGGGGAGCGGAAGGTGGCGTACACCAGCGACACCATGTACGAGGGGATCCGTACCTTCAAGGCGGTCACCACGATCGTCTCGGCCGCGGTGGAGGAGCAGTATGGCTGACGAGCGGGCACTGGACGAGGTCGTCCGGTTCACCTCCGACCTGATCCGGATCGACACCACCAACCGGGGCGGCGGCGACTGCCGGGAACGCCCGGCCGCCGAGTACGCGGCCGAGCGGCTCGCCGGGGCGGGGCTGGAGCCGGTGCTGCTGGAACGGACCCCCGGGCGTACCAACGTCGTCACCCGGATCGAGGGCACCGACCCGTCCGCCGACGCGCTGCTCGTCCACGGTCACCTGGACGTGGTGCCCGCCGAGGCCCGCGACTGGAGCGTCCACCCCTTCTCCGGCGAGGTCCGCGACGGTGTCGTGTGGGGGCGCGGGGCCGTCGACATGAAGAACATGGACGCGATGATCCTCGCCGTGGTGCGCTCCTGGGCCCGGGAGGGCGTACGGCCCCGGCGGGACCTCGTGGTGGCCTTCACCGCCGACGAGGAGGCCAGCGCCGAGGACGGCGCCGGGTTCCTCGCCGACCGGCACCCCGGGCTGTTCGAGGGCTGCACGGAGGCCGTCGGCGAGTCGGGTGCGTTCACCTTCCACGACGGCGGCGGGCGGGAGCTGTACCCCATCGCCGCCGGAGAGCGCGGCACCGCCTGGCTGAAGCTCACCGCGCGGGGACGCGCCGGACACGGCTCCAAGGTCAACGGGGAGAACGCGGTGACCCGGCTCGCCGCCGCCGTCACCCGGATCGGCGAGCACGAGTGGCCGCTGCGGATGACCCCGACCGTACGCGCGGCCCTCACCGAACTCGCCGCCCTCTACGGCCTCGACGCGGGCCTGGACGACGTGGACCGGCTGCTGGAGAAGCTCGGCCCGGCCGCGAGACTCGTGGAGGCCACCGTACGCAACAGCGCCAACCCGACGATGCTGGAGGCCGGTTACAAGGTCAACGTCATTCCGGGCGAGGCGGTCGCCCACGTCGACGGCCGCTATCTCTTCGGCGGCGAGGACGAGTTCCGCGCCACCCTCGACCGGCTGACCGGGCCGGACGTGGACTGGGAGTTCCACCACCGCGAAGTCGCCCTCCAGGCGCCGGTGGACTCCCCGACATACGCCCGGATGCGGGCCGCCGTCGAGGAGTTCGCGCCCGACGGGCACGTGGTGCCGTACTGCATGTCCGGCGGCACGGACGCCAAGCAGTTCTCACGGCTGGGCATCACCGGCTACGGATTCGCGCCCCTGAAGCTCCCCGAGGGCCTCGACTACCAGGCGCTGTTCCACGGCGTCGACGAGCGGGTCCCCGTCGACGCCCTCCACTTCGGCGTCCGCGTCCTCGACCGCTTCCTGCGGTCGGCCTAGACGAGGGGGGACGGTGTGCGGACGCTTGCCTACGGTTCCTGGCCCTCACCCATCGACGCGGCCCTGGCCGCCGCGCACGACGGGCAGCCCGACTGGGTGGGCCGCGTCGGTGACGAGACGTGGTGGACGGAGCCCCGGCCGGGCGAGGGCGGCCGCCGTACCCTCGTGCGGCGACGGACGGAGGGCACTGAGGAGTCGGTGCTGCCCGCGCCGTGGAACGTCCGCAGCCGGGTGATCGAATACGGTGGACAGCCGTGGGCCGCAGCGGTCGACGACGGACCACCCCTCGTGGTGTTCACCCACTTCGCCGACCAGCGGCTCTACCGGTTCGAACCCGGCGCCGAGCCGCGCCCGCTGACCCCGGTGTCGCCGGTGGGCGGCGGACTGCGCTGGGCCGATCCTCTGCTGCTGACGGAGCGGGGCGAAGTCTGGTGCGTCCTGGAGGAGTTCACCGGGGAGGAGCCCGGCGACGTGCGCCGCGTCCTGGCCGCCGTGCCGCTCGACGGTTCCGCCGCCTCGGACCGGGACGCGATCCGTGAACTCACCGGCGAACGGCACCGGTTCGTGACCGGGCCGCGGCTGTCCCCCGACGGACGGCATGCCGCCTGGCTGGCCTGGGACCATCCGCGGATGCCGTGGGACGGTACGGAGCTGGTGCGCGCCGAGGTCGGCTCCGACGGCATGCTGCATACCGTACGCACGGTGGCCGGGGGGCCGCGGGAGTCTGTCGCGCAGTGCGAATGGTCGACGGACGGCGGTCTGCTGTATGCGAGCGACCGCAGCGGCTGGTGGAACCTGTACCGCGACGGCGTCCCGCTGTGCCCCCGCGAGGAGGAATTCGCCGGCCCGCTGTGGAGGCTCGGGCAGCGCTGGTTCGCGCCGCTGGCGAGCGGGCTGATCGCCGTCGTCCACGGTCGCGGGTCGACCGCACTCGGGATACTGGATCCCGAGACCGGTGAGGTCGTCGACGCGGCCGGCCCCTGGACCGAGTTCGCGCCCACCCTCGCGGTCCGCGGGGACCGGGTGACGGCCGTCGGAGCCAGCCCGCGCAGCGCCTACGAAGTCGTCGAACTGGACGCACGGACCGGCCACGCCCGCGTGATCGGCGCCCCGCACAGCGACCCCGTGGACCCCGCCCACTACCCCGAACCGCAGATCCGCACCTTCACCGGCCCGGAAGGCCGCGAGGTGCACGCCCACATCTACCCGCCCCACCACCCCGGCTGCGTCGCACCCGGCGGCGAACTTCCGCCGTACATCGTATGGGCGCACGGCGGCCCCACCAGCCGGGCACCGCTCGTGCTCGACCTGAGCATCGCCTACTTCACCTCGCGCGGCATCGGCGTCGCCGAGGTCGACTACGGCGGCTCGACCGGGTACGGCCGCGCGTACCGGGACCGGCTGCGCGAGCAGTGGGGCGTGGTCGACGTCGAGGACTGCGCGGCCGTCGCACTCGCTCTCGCCGACGAGGGCACCGCCGACCGCGACCGACTCGCGATCCGGGGCGGCAGCGCGGGCGGCTGGACCGCCGCCGCCTCGCTGACCACCACCGGCGTCTACGCCTGCGGCACCATCGTCTACCCCGTCCTCGACCTCACGACCTGGGCATCGGGGGAGACCCACGACTTCGAGTCGCGCTACCTGGAGACCCTGGTCGGACCGCTCGCCGAAGTGCCCGGACGGTACGCCGAGCGGTCGCCGGCCGAGCACGCCGACAAGATCACCGCCCCCTTCCTGCTGCTCCAGGGCCTGGACGACGTCATCTGCCCGCCCGCCCAGTGCGAACGCCTCCTCGCCCGGATCCGAGGACGCGGCGTACCCCACGCCTACCTCGCCTTCGAAGGCGAGGGGCACGGCTTCCGGCGGGCGGAGACGCTGGTCAGAGCGCTGGAGGCGGAGCTGTCTCTGTACGCTCAGGTGTTCGGCCTGCACCCGGCCGGTGTCCCGACCCTGGAGCTCCTCACATGAAGCAGCTGGTCCGCCCCACCCGCCTCGCTTCCGGCGCCCGGGTGGCCGTCGTCGCCCCCAGCGGCCCGGTGCCCGAGGAACGGCTCCAGGCCGGGCTCGACGTGCTGCGCGGCTGGGACCTCGATCCGGTGGTCGC
Organism: Streptomyces sp. NPDC054834; assembly: GCF_053611185.1. Classification (NCBI taxonomy): domain Bacteria; kingdom Bacillati; phylum Actinomycetota; class Actinomycetes; order Kitasatosporales; family Streptomycetaceae; genus Streptomyces; species Streptomyces sp. NPDC054834. The sequence goes on from NZ_JBSGZV010000005.1 coordinate 175,778, forward strand.
GCCGCACGTCCTCGACCGGCACCCGGAGTTCGGCTACCTGGCGGGCACGGACGCGGACCGCGCCGCCGACCTGAAGAGCGCTTGGTGCGACCCGGCCGTGGACGCGGTGCTGTGCGCCCGGGGCGGATACGGAGTCCAGCGGCTCGTCGACCTGCTCGACTGGGAGGCGATGCGGGCGGCCGGGCCGAAGGTGTTCGTCGGCTTCAGCGACATCACCGCACTGCACGAGGCCTTCGCCACCCGGCTGGGGCTCGCCACACTGCACGGCCCGATGGCGGCCGGCGTCGACTTCATCAAGAACACGCGGGCACAGGAGCACCTGAGGGCCACCCTCTTCGCCCCGGAGACCGTCCGCACGATTCGCTCCGGTGGCCGCACCCTGGTCCCCGGCCGGGCCCGGGGCGTCACCCTCGGCGGCTGCCTGTGCCTGCTCGCCGCGGAGCGCGGTGCCCCGCACGCCCGGCCCTCGGCGCGCGGCGGGCTGCTGTGCCTGGAGGACGTGGGCGAGGAGACGTACCGCCTCGACCGCTACCTCACCCAGCTGCTGCGCGCCGGCTGGCTCGACGGGGTGCAGGGGGTGCTGCTCGGGTCCTGGGAACAGTGCGAGGCCTACGACGGTGTGCGCGCCCTGCTCGCCGACCGGCTCGGCGCCCTCGGCGGCGTCCCCGTCGTGGAGGAGTTCGGATTCGGCCACTGCGAGGGAGCGCTGACGATCCCGTTCGGGCTGGCCGCGGAACTCGACGCGGACGCGGGTACGTTGACGCTCGACGAACCCGCGCTGCGCTGACCACGCGCGGGTTCCCCGTGTCCACGAGACGCCGGGCCGAGGGCGTCGTAGGCTGACGGGATGCCCCATGCCGTGTCCCGATACCTCGCCGAAGGCCCCCGCGTGGGGATACGCCACTTCAGCTACGAGGACGCTCCGGAGTTCTCCGCCCGCGCCCGGGAGAGCAAGGACCTGCACCAACCGTGGCTGTTCCCGCCGATCACCGAAGAGGCGTACGAGGTGTACGCGGGGCGGCTGATCGAGGACTCGACGAAGGCCGGGTTCCTGGTCTGCGAGAAGGACGACGGGGCCATCGCCGGGTTCATCAACATCAACAACATCGTCGGCGGCGGCTTCCAGTGCGGCGCCCTCGGCTACGGCGTCTTCGCCCACGCCGCCGGGCGCGGACTGATGCGCGAGGGCCTCGACCTGGTGGTGGGCCACGCGTTCGGGCCGATGCGGCTGCACCGGCTGGAGATCAACGCGCAGCCCCGCAACACCGCGTCCATCGCCCTCGCCCGTGGCGCCGGCTTCCGCCTGGAGGGCTTCTCACCGAACATGATCTACATCGACGGGGCCTGGCGGGACCACGAACGGTGGGCGATCACCGCCGAGATGCGGGCTTGACGTTGACCTTCATGGTGTCGAGATCCGTGACGGTCGACCTGAGGCCGGTGAAGCCGTGGCCGAGACCGCGCAGCGCGGTCTCCGCCCGGTCCTCGGCGATCGCCGCCGCCATCTCCTCGCCGTCCGCCGCGTCCGAGACCACCACGTACCGCATGGAGAAGTGCTTCAACGGCGACGGCTCGTACGACAGCGAGCCCTCCTCGGTGAACCGCATGCTCGTCATCCCGTGGTCGGCAGCCTCCGCCAGCAGCCGCGCCCGCGACTCCTCGGTCAGCCCGTCCCAGGTGCCCCGGACGATGACCCGGTAGGTGTGCTGCTCGCTCATCCGCCGTCATGTCCCTTCGTGTACACGTCGCGTGTATGCGATCTGTGCATACGATCCGCGCCGAACGCCGACTGTATGCCGTGAGCGACGAGCCGCACGCGGAATTTCGTTCCGGCAGGCTCGGAGCGCGGCTCAGCCCGCCTGGTCCACGTACTCGAACACGGCTCCGTCCGGATGCATCGCGATCAGATTGCGGCCCACCGGCGTGGTGACCGGGCCCGCGATGATCCGGGCGCCGAGGCCGGTGAGGACCCGGTGGGCCTCCTCGACGTCCTTCACGGCGATGGTCGCGGTCACCTTGCGCAGCAGCTCCAGTTCCGCTTCGGGCCCGCTCATCAGCAGGAAGGAACCCACGGCGGCGACCTGCACTCCGCCGCGGGCGAAACGCATCGCCGCGCCGCCGGTCAGGCGCTCGTAGAAGGGGATCGCGGTTTCGAGGTCGTCGACGTAGATGCGCAGTGCGGCGCCCTGAATCTCCATGGGGACGAGCCTAGTTGGCGGCGGCCGGGGGAGGAGATCCTTCACCCGATCCCCTCCGCCCGGCCGCACGGGAGCGCCGTACCGGGTTGTACCGGATCAGTCCATGGCCTTGCGCACGACGTCCCGGGTGCGGTCGATCACGGCCGCGACGGGGCCCACCACCGCGTTCTTCAGGGCGGTGTCGGTGCCCGGGTGCGGCCGGGTCGGTGCGAGTGCCTCGGCCGCCCGCACCGCGCGGGCCAGGGTCTCCAGCCTGCCGCGGTCGGCAATGCGGTCGAAGTGCGCGAACTCGTACCGCTCCTCGTTCTCGGCGTGCGCCAGCACGTCCTGGCGCAGCGCCGCGAACCGGTCGAGGAACTCAGGCGAGTCGGGATTGATGTCGTCCAGGGCGGAGAGGGCCTGCTTGGCGCTCTCCTCCTCCGCGATCCGGTCCTCGACGACCTGCTCGCCGCCGTCGATGTGCCGACGGGCGAAGGGATGGACGACCTCCTCCTCGGCGGTCTCGTGCACCGCGAGGAGGCGGACGAGGTCATGGAAGTTCTGCTTCCGTTCCTCGCCCTTCGTATGCGCCACCTCGTCGAACAGGTGTCGGATCTGAGCGTGCTGCTCTTTGAGCAGTTCCACGACATCGGTGCGTTCGGCGGTCATCCTCGTCTCTTCCTCCTGACAGACCTGGCAGCGGGGTGCGGACCGGGCGGGTACCCGGCGGCGACCGGCTCACGCGCCGGTGCGACGGTGTCACGGACCGCGTTATCCGTACGTGTGTGCGGGTACCCGCGAGGTATGGACCGCTTGGAACATCTGGAGCACCTGGACAAGGAGCTGGTCGACGAGCTGGCGCAAGTGGCGCGCGAAACCGTGCGCGACGAGCTGCGCGAGCAGAGCCGCAAGCGGCGCCGCACGGCCATGCTGTACGCGGCGTCCGGCGCCGTCGCCCTGTACGCGGGCGCTGCGCTCGCCCTGGCCCTGGGCCTGGCCCTCGCCATCGGCCTGCCCGGCTGGGCGGCCGCGCTGATCACCGCCGCGATCCTGGGCGTCGTCGCCTACGCGCTGCGTGGCGCGGCCCGCCCGAAGCACCCGGACCACGCGGCGGCTTCCGCTCACGCGGTCGGCGGCACCCCGCCCGTCGCACCTCCCGGCGGCCTCGGCATGCCGTACCCGCCGATGCCGCCCACAGCACCGGGCACGCCGGCACCGGGCACGCGTGAGCCGGAGCCCCCGCGCCCCGGCGACATCGACCCCGAGGGTCCGCACCACCGGGCCTGACCGGCACCGCACCACCCCACCGGGCCCGACCGGCACCCGCCGGCCGGGCCCGTCCCGGCTCACCCTCCGTTCCCCCGTCAGCTCCCCTAGGCTCAGTTCCCCTTCAGCTGCGGCAGCACCTTCGTACGGTAGAAGTCGAAGAAGCCGCGCTGGTCGGGGCCGATCTGGTTGACGTACACCCGGTCGAACCCGGCGTCGGCGAACGCGGCCAGGGCGGAGACGTGTTCGTCGACATCGTCGCCGCACACCCGGCTCTCGCGGATCTTGTCCTCGGTGATCAGCGGCTGCAACTGCTCGAAGTGGCGCGGGGTGGGCAGGATCTGGCCCATCTCGCCGGGCAGCAGCTCGTTGGCCCACAGTTCGCGGACCCGGCGGACGGCCTCGTCGCGATCGGCGCCGTAGCAGACCTTCGTACCGCCGCTGACAAGATTGGTGCCCCCTCCACCCTTGCGGAACTGGGTGACCATCTCCTCCTGCGGCATCATCGTGATGTAGCCGTCGCCCACCCGGGCCGCGAGCTGGGTGGCCTTGGGGCCGAAGCCGGAGATGTCGATCGGGACCGGTTCGTCGGGGACGGTGTAGAGGCGGGCGTTCTCCACGGTGTAGTGCGTGCCGTGGTGGTTCACCTCCTCGCCGGTGAACAGCCGGCGCATGACCTGGATGGCCTCCTCCAGCATCTCCAGCCGGATGTGCAGCGGCGGCCAGGCGTCGCCGAGGATGTGCTCGTTGAGGGCCTCGCCGGTGCCGACGCCGAGCCGGAAGCGCCCGCCCGTCATCACCGCGCTGGTCGCCGCGGCCTGCGCCACCACCGCCGGGTGGATCCGCACGGTGGGGCAGGTCACCGCCGTCTCGATCGGCAGCGACACCGCCTCCGAAAGCGCCCCGATGACCGACCAGACGAACGGACTCTGCCCCTGCGCGTCGTTCCACGGGTGGTAGTGGTCCGAGATCCACAACGCCTGGAACCCGGCCTGTTCGGCCATACGGGCCTGCTCCACGAGCTCGGCGGGACCGTGTTCCTCGGTCGACAGGAAATAGCCGTATTCAGGCATGGGGGGTACCTCCGCGACACGGTAGGTCGTGTCTGCTGGGACGGGTTCGGGTCGGATCGCGCCTCGGGTAACCGGACGGGGGCGGGGCGAAACGCTCCGCCGTCCCGGCGTTTGGCGGCCCTGACCAGGGGGACGCGGTAGGCCTCGGACGAGCCATACCGCCGGAGGCGCACCGTGAGTCGACCCCGCATAGTGATCGTCGGCGCCGGCTTCGCCGGATACCGGGCCGCCCGCACCCTGTCCAGGCTGACCCGGCACCGCGCCCACATCACCCTGCTGAACCCGACCGACTACTTCCTGTACCTGCCCCTGCTGCCCCAGGTCTCCGCCGGAATCCTGGAACCCCGCCGGGTCGCCGTCTCCCTCCCCGGCACCCTGCCCGGGGTGCGCCCAGTGCTCGGCGAGGCCGACGGCATCGACATGGACGGGCGCGCCGTGCACTACACCGACCCCGAGGGCGGCACCGGCACGCTGTCCTACGACCGTCTCGTCCTGGCCGTCGGCAGCGTCAACAAACTGCTGCCCATCCCCGGCGTCGCCGAGCACGCGCACGGCTTCCGCGGCCTGCCCGAGGCGCTGTACCTGCGCGACCACGTCACCAGGCAGGTGGAGCTCGCCGCCGGGTCCGACGACCCCAAGAGCCGCGCCGCCCGGTGCACCTTCGTGGTGGTCGGCGCCGGGTACACCGGCACCGAAGTGGCCGCGCACATGCAGATGTTCACCGACCGGCTGGCGCGCCGGCAGCTGCGGCATCTGGGCATGCGGCCCCGCTGGATGCTGCTGGACATCGCGCCGCGCGTACTGCCGGAGATGGACGAACGTCTATCGCATACAGCCGACCGTGTATTGCGTGAACGCGGTGTCGACGTGCGGATGGGCACCTCCGTGAAGGAGGCCACCCGCGACGGCGTCCTGCTCACCGACGGCGAGTTCGTCGAGACCCGCAGCCTCGTCTGGTGCGTCGGCGTCCGGCCCGACCCGCTCGTGGAGAGCACCGGACAGCCCCTGGAACGGGGGCGCCTCCTCGTCGACCCGTACCTCCAGGTCCCGGGCAGGCCCGAGGTGTTCGCGTGCGGTGACGCGGCCGCCGTGCCCGACCTCGGCGACCCGGGGAAGTACACACCGATGACGGCCCAGCACGCCTGGCGGCACGGCAAGACCGCCGCGCACAACGTGGCCGCGTCGCTCGGCCTCGGCGAGCGCCGCCCCTACCGCCACCGCGACCTGGGCTTCGTCGTCGACCTGGGCGGCGTCAAGGCCGCCGCCAACCCGCTCGGCGTATCGCTGTCCGGTCTGCCCGCCGGTGCCGTCACCCGCGGCTACCACCTGGCCGCGATGCCCGGCAACCGCGTCCGGGTCGCCGCCGACTGGCTCCTGGACGCCGTACTGCCGCGCCAGGGCGTCCAGTTGGGCCTCGTTCGCTCCTGGTCCGTGCCGCTGGACACGGCCTCCCCGGAACTGGCGCGCGTCCCCGGCGGACGCGAGCAGCAGACCGGGACCGGACCGGGCGCGGCCCTGGCCGCGGACACCGGCGAGGAACCAGGGAAGAACCAGCCGCGCGAGGAACCCGCGAAGAACCAGCCCGGCGGCGAATCCGGGAAGAACCAGCCCGGCGGCGAACCCGCGAAGAACCAGCCCGGCGGCGAACCCGGGAAGAACCAGCCCGGCGGCGAACCCGGGAAGAACCAGCCGGGCGGCGAACCCGCCAAGGACCGGCCCGGCTCCAGGCCCCCGGGGGACCACCCCGCCCCGGGCCCCGTCAAGCGCACCGACACCCCGTCGGAAGGAGACTCATGAACAGCGCCGAACTCGTCGAACTCGGACAGCAGCTGCGCGTGGACAGCGTGCGGGCCGCCGCGGCCGCGGGATCAGGGCATCCGACGTCCTCGATGTCCGCCGCGGACCTGATGGCGGTGCTGCTCGCCGGCCACCTCCGATACGACTTCGAGCGCCCCGACCATCCCGGAAACGACCGCTTCGTACTCTCCAAGGGGCACGCCTCGCCCCTGCTGTACGCCGCCTACAAGGCGGCCGGCGCGATCGAGGACGGCGAACTGGCGACCTTCCGCAAGCTCGGCAGCAGGCTGGAGGGCCATCCCACCCCGCGGCGGCTGCCGTGGGTGGAGACGGCCACCGGCTCGCTCGGCCAGGGCCTGCCGGTCGGCGTCGGCATAGCGCTGGCCGGCAAGCGCCTGGACCGCACCGGCTACCGGGTGTGGGTGCTGTGCGGCGACAGCGAACTCGCCGAGGGCTCCATCTGGGAGGCCGCCGAGCACGCCGCGTACGAGCACCTCGACAACCTGACGGCGATCGTGGACGTCAACCGCCTCGGCCAGCGCGGCCCCACCCGGCACGGCCACGACCTCGACGCCTACGCCCGCCGCTTCCAGGCGTTCGGCTGGCACACCGTGGAGGTCGACGGCCACGACGTGGACGCCATCGACCGCGCCTACGGCGAGGCGGCCTCGACGACCGGACAGCCGACCGTGGTCCTCGCCCGCACCCTCAAGGGCAAGGGCGTCGCCGCCGTCGAGGACCGCGAGGGCCTGCACGGCAAGCCGCTGCCGGAGGCGGAGGAGGCGATCGCCGAACTGGGCGGCCCGCGCGACCTCACCGTCCGGGTGCAGGAGCCGCCGGCCGCCCGCCTGCTGCACGCCGTGCCCGACGGCTCCCTGGAGCTACCCACGTACGACATGGGCGAGAAGGTGGCCACCCGCAACGCGTTCGGCGCGGCCCTCGCGGCGCTCGGCACCGCCCGCGGGGAGGTCGTCGCGCTGGACGGTGAGGTCGGCGACTCCACCCGCACCGAGCAGTTCGCCAAGGAGCACCCCGACCGGTTCTTCGAGTGCTACATCGCCGAGCAGCAGCTCGTCGCCTCGGCCGTCGGCATGGCCGTACGCGGCTACGTGCCCTACGCCGCGACCTTCGCCGCCTTCCTCACCCGCGCCCACGACTTCGCGCGCATGGCCTCTATCAGCGGAGCGGGCATCAACCTCGTCGGCTCCCACGCGGGCGTCGCGATCGGCCCGGACGGGCCCTCACAGATGGGCCTGGAGGACCTGGCGATGTTCCGGTCGGTGTACGGCTCGACCGTGCTGTACCCGTGCGACGGCAACCAGACCGCCCAGCTTGTCGCAACCATGGCCGACCTGGACGGCATCCGCTACCTGCGCACCTCGCGTGGCGAGACCCCGGTGATCTACGGCCCCGAGGAGCGGTTCCCCGTCGGCGGCAGCAAGGTGCTGCGCTCCTCCGGTGAGGACCGGCTGACCGTGGTCGCGGCCGGGGTGACCGTGCACGAGGCGCTGGCCGCCGCCGACGCCCTCCAGGAGGAGGGCATCCGGGTCCGGGTCGTCGACCTGTACTCCGTCAAGCCCGTGGACCGGGAGACGCTCAGGCTGGCCGCCGAGGAGACCGGCTGCCTGCTCACCGTCGAGGACCACCACGAGGAGGGCGGCCTCGGCGACGCCGTCCTCGACGCCTTCACCGACGGCAGGCCCGTGCCCCGGCTGGTCCGGCTCGCCGTGCGCACCATGCCGGGCTCGGCCGCGCCCGACGAGCAGCTGCACGCCGCGGGCATCGACGCGACGGCGATCGCCACGGCCGGGCGGCTGCTGGTGGGGGAGGCGGTCGTGCGATGACCGACGACGTGCGGACGGTACGCGCGGGCCGCCGCACGGTCGAGGTGCACCGGTCCGGCAAGGTGCTCTTTCCCGGCGGGAGCGGCGCGAAGGAGTACACCAAGGGCGACCTCGTCGACTACTACCGGTCCGTCGCGCCGTTCATGCTGCCGCACCTGCGCGGCCGCCCGCTGATGCTGGAGCGGTATCCGGACGGCCTCGACGGCCCGAGGTTCATGCAGAAGAACACTCCGAACCACTACCCGGACTGGATCGCCCGGGCCGAGGTCGCCAAGGAGGACGGCACGGTCACGCACGTGGTCTGCGAGGACACCGCCACCTTGGTCTTCCTCGCCGACCAGGCCTGCCTCACCCTGCACCGGTGGCTCTCCCGGACCGACCGCGGCCACCGCGCCGACCACCCGGACCGGCTGGTCCTCGACCTCGACCCCCCGGGCGACACGGCCGGCGACTTCGCGACGGTACGGGAGGCGGCCCGCCTCCTGCGCGGCCTGCTGGATGAGTTGCGGCTGCCCTCGGCGCTGATGACCACCGGCTCGCGCGGACTGCACGTCGTCGTGCCCCTGAACGGCCGGCACGACTTCGACGAGGTCCGTGCCTTCGCCCGGGACGTCGCCGAGCTGCTGGCCGCCGAGCACCCCGACCGGCTCACCACCGCCGCCCGCAAGCAGGACCGCGGCAAGCGGCTCTACCTGGACGTACAGCGCAACGCCTACGCCCAGACCGCCGTCGCGCCCTTCACCGTCCGCGCGCGGCCCGGCGCTCCCGTCGCCGTCCCGGTCTCCTGGGACCAGCTCGACGACCCCGGCCTCGGCCCGCGCCGCTGGACCCTCGAGGACGCCGTCGAGCAGGCCCGCACCGATCCCTGGGCGGGCCTGCTCGGCCGCGGACGCGCTCTGGGACCGGCCCGGCGCCGGCTCGACACTCTGCGTGGCTGATGCATATACCGCGTCTGCGCAGGCCTGACGCCCCGCGCAGACGACGCATGCCCACTTTGATGTTTGGCCAACGCCCTTCCGGCCACACGGAGGGAAGAGGTGGCCATGTCGAACACACACAACACACCGGATTCGCAGGGTTCACAGAAAACCCAGAAAACCCGCGAATCGCAGGAACCCCAGAACTCACAGGAGCCGCAGGAGGACACCGACCGGCACACGGCTGACGAGCACCGGCCGAGCCCGATGGAGGTGCTGCGCCAGGCGCGCGCCCAGCTCGCGGAGCTGACCGGCCTCGTCCCCGAGCAGGTCTCGTCCTTCGAACAGACCGAGGACGGCTGGGCGTTGGAGGTGGAGGTCCTCGAACTCGCCAGGGTTCCCGACACGATGAGCCTGATGGCGACCTACCAGGTCGAGCTCGACCCGGAGGGTCAGCTCACCGGCTACCGGCGCGTCCGCCGTTACGAACGCGGACGGGCCGACGCGCGCGGCCGCTAGACCGCGCCGACAGCCGGCACGTCCGCACACCGTCAACACCATCACACAGACAAGGAGGCGCGGTCGGCATGACCGTAGTCCCGGCACAGCAGTCCGGCGGAGGCGGCAGCAGCGGCCTCTACGACGTACTGGAACTCGTCCTCGACCGGGGGCTCGTCATCGACGCATTCGTGCGGGTGTCCCTGGTCGGCATCGAGATCCTCAAGATCGACGTGCGGGTCGTCGTCGCCAGCGTCGACACCTACCTGCGCTTCGCCGAGGCGTGCAACCGGCTCGACCTCGAGGCCGGCCCCCGCAAGAGCCCGGGGCTGCCCGACATGGTCGGTGAGCTCACCGAGTCCGGCGCCCGCGGCAAGTCCAAGGGAGCGCTGTCCGGCGCCGCCGAGACCGTCTCCGACGCGTTCAAGCAGGCGCGCGGGGAGCGCGAGGGTGAGTCCGAGTCCCGGCCGCGGCCCCGCAAGACCACGGCCGCCCGCCGGAAGGAGGAGCAGGAGTGAGCACATACGTCTACGCCATCACCGCGACCTCCCACCCCGCGCTCCCCGACGGCATGGGCGGCGTGGGCGAGCCGCCGATGCCGGTGCGGATCCTGACCGAGGGCGACCTGGCCGCGATCGTCAGCGACGCCCCCGAGGGGCTGCGCCCCAAGCGCCGCGACCTGCTCGCGCACCAGAACGTGCTCGCCGAGACGGGCGCGGCCGGCAGTGTGCTGCCCATGCGGTTCGGCAGCGTCGCCCCCGACGACGGCACGGTCACCGGGGTGCTCGCCGAACGCGCCACGCACTACAAGGAGCGCCTCCAGGCGCTGGACGGCAAGGTCGAGTACAACGTCAAGGCCTCTCACGTGGAAGAGGCCGTCCTGCACCGAGTGATGGCCGAGAGCCCGGAACTGCGGGCGCTCGCCGAGGCCAACCGCACGTCGGGCGGCGGCAGTTACGACGACAAGATCCGTCTCGGTGAGATGGTGGCCGCCGCGGTCAAGGCCAAGGAGGCCGAGGACGCCGCCGAGGTGCAGCGGCTGCTGGCGCCGGTCACCGACGCGGTGAGCGTGGGCCCCGAGTCCACGGGCTGGCTGGTCAACGTGTCGTTCCTGGTGGACCGCGACACCGCCGAAGACTTCCTGTCCGTCGTGGAGCGGGCCCGTAAGTCCCTCGCCCACCTCGAACTGCGCGTCAACGGGCCGTTGCCGCCGTACAGCTTCGTCGAGCCCGGCCCTGCCGAGCCCGCGGGAGCCACGGCCGGCGCGGACGCGGGAGCTGAGTAGCACCGCGTGAGCGGAGGGAGTAGCGGATGGGACTGATCGGTGAAGTGCTGCTGCTGCCGTTCGCGCCGGTGCGCGGCAGCGCGTGGGTGATCGAACAGGTGCTCCACGAGGCGGAGCGGATCTACTACGACCCCTCCACCGTACGGGCCGAACTCGCCCGCCTCGAGGAACAGCTGGAGGCGGGCGAGATCACCGAAGAGGAGTTCGACCGGCGCGAGGACGAACTCCTCGACCGGCTGGAGCACGGCATGGGCTCCGGCGAGACGACGGGCAACGGGACGGGACTATGAACCGAACGGCACTCGGCCTCGCGATAGGGGCCGGGTACGTCCTCGGACGTACCAAGAAGATGAAAATGGCCCTCGCGGTCGGCTCCCTGGTGGCCGGCAAGAAGCTGAACCTGAGCCCGCGGGCGCTCGGCGACCTGGTGAACCAGCAGCTGCGGAACAACCCGCAGTTCAAGGAGATCGGCGACCAGCTGCGCGGGGACCTGCGGGGCGTCGGCAAGGCCGCGTCGGGCGCGATGGTCGAGCGGCAGATGAACGCCTTCGCCGACCGGCTGCACGGCCGCACGGCCCAGGTGCGCGACGGGCTGTCGGGCGTGGCGCCCGACACCGGGTCCGAGGAATCCGGGGACGCCGAGGAGGCGCACGAGGAACCGGAGGAGCGCGAGGAGCCGGAGGACCGGCAGGAGGACGCGGAAGCGGAGGACGAGGACGAGGCCCCGGCGCCCAGGAAGCGGGCGGCCGGCAAGGCGCCGGCCAAGAAGGCGGCCCCCGCGAAGAAGGCGGTGGCGAAGAAGGCTCCGGCCAGGACGGCCCCCGCCAAGAAGACGGCGAAGAAGACCCAGGGCGCGGCCCGGAAGACGGCCGCGAAGAAGACGGCTGCGGCCGGCGGTGCCACCCGGCCCCGGCAGTCGAAGGGCGGCGATGAAGGATGACCGAGACCCTCGGATCGGCGACGTCCGCGGCGGGCAAGGCGGCGGGCGGCGCCACCGGCGCGACGAAGGACAATCCCCTGACCGACCTGGCCCACAGCGAGGCCGCCGACCGCCTCAAGGCGGAGGTCCAGGAATACCTGGCGGCTCAGGCCCAGCGCATGCTGGCCGGCGTCGGCCGCAAGCTCGGCGAGACCACGGTCAAGCTCAACGACATCGCCGAGGGCAACAGCCCGGGCTTCGCCAAGCTGGCCCTCGAAGGCGGCCGCAAGCTCGCCGAGGGCAAGGGCCCACTGCGCTCGGCGCTGGAGCTCGGCGGCTCCAGCATCAAGGAGAACGTCATGGGCAAGGTGAAGGGCCTGTTCGGCGGTGGCAAGGGCAAGGGCAAGCGCAAGGGCGGCGGCAACAAGCCCACCGTCATCGTCGAGTCCATCGACGTCGGCGTGCCGGTGCGCACCGCCTACGACCAGTGGACCCAGTACCACGACTTCGGCACCTTCGCCAAGGGCGTGAAGAGCGCCAACCGCGCGGACGACACGAACTCCGACTGGCAGGGAAAGATCTGGTGGTCGAACCGCAGCTGGAAGGCCCACACGGTCGAGCAGATCCCCGATTACAAGATCCAGTGGACGTCGGAGGGTGCCAAGGGCACCAACAAGGGCGTCGTCACCTTCCACCGGCTCGACGACAACCTCACCCGCATCCTGCTGGTCATGGAGTACTACCCCAGCGGCTTGTTCGAGAAGACCGCCAACATCTGGCGTGCTCAGGGCCGCCGGGTCCGCCTCGACTTCAAGAACTTCGACCGCTACATCACCCTCAAGGGCGAGGCGGAGGACGGCTGGCGCGGCGAGATCCGCGACGGCGAGGTCGTCCGCAGCCACGAGGACGCCGTGGCCGAGGAGGAGTCCGAGGCCGAGTCCGCGGAGGAGCCCGAGGAGGGCGAGGAGGCCGAGGAGGGCGCCGAGGAGCCGTACGAGGCCGAGGAGGGCGAGGAAGCCGAGGAGGAGGAAGAGGAGCCGTACGAGGCCGAGGAGGAGGGCGAATACGAGCCCGAGGGCGAGTACGAGGAAGGCCAGGAAGAAGGCGCAGAGGCCGAACAGGAAGAAGAGGAGCCCGAGTACGCGGAGCGCGGGAGCCGTCGATGACGACGCCCAGTCGGCTCCCCGAGCCCTACGGCCAGGGCGGGGGATCCAACCTCGCCGACATCCTCGAGCGCGTGCTCGACAAGGGTGTCGTCATCGCGGGTGACATCAGGATCAATCTGCTCGACATCGAACTGCTCACCGTGAAACTACGGCTCATCGTCTGCTCCGTCGACAAGGCGAAGGAGATGGGCATCGACTGGTGGGAGAGTGACCCCGCTCTCTCCTCCAGCGCCCGCCGTGACCAACTCGCGCGCGAGAACACCGAGTTGCGCGAACGGCTGGCGCGTCTGGAGGAACTGGAGCCGAGCCGCGTGCCGAAGGAGGAACGATGACCGGACTGCGGTACGTCTACGCCGTCTGCCGCCCCCTCGGCGCGCCCCTGCAAGCACAGCTCACCGGCATCGGGGGCGCCCCGCCCGCGCTGCTGCACCACCACGGACTGGTCGCGGTCGTCAGTACGGTCCCCGAGGCCGACTTCACCGAGGACGCCCTGCGCGTCCGCCTGGAGGACATGGACTGGCTGACCGCGACCGCTCGCGCCCATCAGGGCGTGATCGACGCGCTCACCACCGTCACCACCCCGCTGCCGCTGCGCCTGGCCACCGTCTTCCGGGACGACAGCGGCGTACGGACGATGATCGAGGCCCGCGAGGACGAGTTCCGGCGCACCCTCGACCGGCTCGCGGGCCGGGTGGAATGGGGGGTGAAGGTGTACGCCGACCTCGCGCCGGCCCAGCCGGAACAGCCCGCGTCCAAACCCGCGTCGGGTCGTGACTACCTGCGCCAGCGGCGCGCGCAGACCCGGTCGCACGAGGACATGTGGCAGAAAGCGGAATCGTTCGCGGAACATTTGCACAGCGCGCTTTCCGGATGGGCGGAGGATTCCCGTCTGCACGCCCCGCAGAATCCCGCGCTTTCCGGGGCTTCGGGGCGTAACGTACTCAACGCGGCCTATCTCGTACCGCGCGCGGATTCCGAGGAATTCGTGGAAATCGTGGACAGTGCGAAGGACGAGACACCCGGGCTGCGTGTGGAACTCACCGGCCCTTGGGCTCCCTACTCCTTCACCGGCGACAACCCGGCCGAGGCGCCGGAAGAGGGTGGGGAAGGCACGTGACCGTCATAGAACGCCGCGAGGTCGCCCTGGTGGACCTGCTGGACCGGCTGCTGGCCGGCGGGGTCGTCATCACCGGGGACGTCACGCTGCGCATCGCGGACGTCGATCTCGTCCGCATCGACCTCAACGCGCTGATCAGCTCGGTGAACGCGCAGGTGCCGTCACCCTTCGAGGAGCCGTCATGACCTCGCGCAAACGTCTGGAGCTCGAGCCCGACACCGTCGAGCGCGACCTGGTGAAACTCGTCCTGACCGTGGTGGAGCTGCTGCGCCAGCTCATGGAGCGGCAGGCGCTGCGCCGCTTCGACGTGGGCGACCTCACCGAGGAGCAGGAGGAGCGCGTCGGACTGACCCTGATGCTGCTGGAGGAACGCATGACCGAGCTGCGCGACCGCTACGGACTGCGGCCCGAGGACCTGAATCTGGACCTCGGGCCGCTCGGACCTCTGCTGCCCCGGGAATGACGGCGCCCCCGGGGTCAGTTCACCACCTGTACCAGCGGCCCCTGCCGCCGCTCGCGGCGGTTCCGCGAACCAGGAAACCCAGCAGCCAGACGACGAGAACTGCCAGGGCGATCCACCAGAGCAACTTCACCGCGAATCCGGCGCCGAAGAGAATGAGCGCCAGAAGCAGTACCAGCAAGATGGGAACCATGATGTGAACCTCCTGCATTCCGGGTATCCCGGAATGCGTGGATCAGGCTCATTTCCGGCACAGAATCTCTCCGTGCAGGACGGCGAACCAGCCGTCCTCGCGCTCGCCCCACTCCCGCCACGCCCGTGCCACCGCCGTGAGCTGCTCTGCCGTCGCGTGCCCACCCTCGGTGGCGCGGTCGGCGTAGGGGGAGGCGACGGTGCGCTCCGCCCACAGCCCGCTCCACCAGGCCCGCTCCTCGGCCGTGGCGAAGGTCCAGGTGGCGGAGGTGGCCGTGGTGTCGGTGAGCCCGGCGGCCAGCGCCCAGGACTTCAGCCGGCGTCCGGCGTCCGGCTCGCCGCCGTTCGCCCGGGCCACCCGCAGGTACAGCCCGAGCCAGTCGTCCAGGCCCGGCACCGCCGGATACCAGGTCATCGCCGAGTAGTCCGAGTCGCGGACGGCGACGAAGCCGCCGGGCTTCGTGACCCGGCGCATCTCGCGCAGCGCCTGCACGGGGTCACCGACGTGTTGCAGCACCTGGTGGGCGTGGACGACGCAGAAGGTGTCGTCGGGGTGGTCCAGGGCATGCACGTCGGCGACCGCGAAGTCGACGTTCGCGAGGCCACGCCCGGCGGCCGTGGCCCGGGCCTGCTCCAGGATGCCCGGCGCGTGGTCGACGCCGGTGACGTGCCCGTCGGGGACCAGCGCCGCCAGGTCGGCGGTGATGGTTCCCGGGCCGCAGCCGATGTCCAGGATCCGCATGTGCGGCTTGATCGAGCCGAGCAGGTACGCCGCGGAGTTGGCGGCGGTCCGCCAGGTGTGCGAGCGCAGCACCGACTCGTGGTGCCCGTGCGTGTATACGGCGGTCTCCTGCGGCTTCGGCATCGCTGTACCCCCTGTGTCGTCGGTGGCATCACCGTACGCCCGCATGCCGCATTGTGAGACCCGCGTTTTGACATATGGACTGACGGAGTGTCAGATCTGGGGCAGCGGGCGGTAGACCGTCAGCGCCTCGGGCAGCTTCTCCAGCGTCACCTCGCCCGACACCTCGGTGACCTCGCCGTCGTACGCCAGCGGCGTGCCGGGCTCCACCCCGGCCAGGCGCAGCCGGCCCACCTGCACCGCCCCATGCGCCGGGGAGCGGGTCAGCGGACCCGCCGCCGCGGCGGCGAGCAGGCGCAGCGCGGGCCTGCGGCTGCCGTACACCACCCGGACGTCCAGCAGCCCGTCCGCCAGATCGGCACGGCGGCCGGGCGCCAGGCCCCTGCGGTGATAGACGCCGTTGCCGACGAACAGCAGCCACAGCGGGCGGGTCTCGCCGCCGACCTCCACCGCCAGCGGGTGCCGGTCGGCGCGCAGCACGCGCAGCGCCCCGAGCACCCCCGCCGGCCAGCCGCCGATCCGGCCCGACCAGCGCTCCCGCTCGCGCACCAGCTCCGGGTACACGCCCAGACTGAGGGTGTTGAGGAAGACGCCCTCGCGGTCGCGGGCCCGGAACCGGCCGACGTCCACCCGTACCGCCTCGCCCTGGCGGACGGCCCCGGCGAGGTCCCGTACGTCCTCCACGCCGAGGTCGTAGGCGAAGTGGTTGAGCGTGCCGCCCGGCAGCACGGCGAGCGGCAGGCCGTGCCGCAGGGCGACCCCGGCGGCCGCGTTCACCGTGCCGTCACCGCCGCACACCCCGAGCACCCGGGCCCGTGCCGCCGCCTTCTCCAGCTCGGTCCGCACCTCCTCCGGCGCGCACTCCACCACCTCCGCCGCGGGCAGGGCGTCCCGCAGTGCGCGGGCCCGGTCGGCGGTGCCCGAGCCGTTGTTGGCGACGACCACCAGACCGTCGCCCCCTTCCAGTGCCGGCGCCTCGGCACGGGGCCGGGCCGGCGGGCTGCTCTGCCCCCGGGTCGGCACCAGGCCCCGGACCGCGTACGCGGCGCCCACGCCGAGAGCGGCACCCGCGAGGACGTCGCTCGGGAAGTGCACACCGGTGTAGACCCGGGACATGGCGACGGAGAACGCCACCGGCGCCACCACCGCGCCCCAGCCCGGCGACTCCAGCGCCACCCCGGCGGCGAACGCGGCCGCCGACGCGGAGTGACCCGACGGGAAGGACGTGGTGATCGGCTGCCGCTTCAGCTGCCGCACCAGGGGCACCGGATCCAGCACCGGCCGCGGGCGGCGCACCGACCGCTTGCCGAGGGTGTTGATGGTCAGGGAGGCCAGGCTCAGCGAGGCCAGGCCACGGACGGCGGCCCGGCGGGCGCGCGGGGTGCGGACGGCGGCCATGGCGGCGGCGGTCGCGAACCACAGCACTCCGTGGTTGGCGCTGCGGCTCAGCCGCGGCAGCACCCGCTCGGCGCCGGGCCAGTGCCGCTCGGCGGCCACCTCGAACAGCCGGCAGTCCAGCGCGAGCAGCTTGTCACGCGGGATGTGCCGGCCGGGCAGGGGGACGGTGAGGTCGACGTCTGGGCTCATGTGGGTCCGGATACCCTGAAGTGGCCGTTTCTTGTCGGCCCACGGTGTGCCCGGGGCCGCCCGGCGCGGAAGCACCCCGACGCGGAAGGACCGCTGCATGCGCCTGCTCCTCATCCGGCACGGCCAGACCCCGACCAACGTCGACTTCCTGCTGGACACCGCCGTACCCGGCCCGGGTCTGACCGAGCTCGGCGAGCGGCAGGCCGCCGCCCTCCCCGAGGCCCTCGCGGGCGAGGACATCGAGGCCGTCTACGCCTCCACCCTCGTCCGCACCCGGCTCACGGCCGCCCCGCTGGCCGCCGCCCACGGCCTCGAGGTGATCGTCCGGGACGGCATCCGAGAGGTGTCCGCGGGCGAGCTGGAGATGCTGCCCGGCCACTCGGAGCGCGGCGAGCTGTACATGCGCACGGTGTTCGCGTGGGCGGCCGGGGACACCGCGCTGCGCATACCGGGCGGGGAGAGCGGCGCCGAGGCGCTGGCCCGGTACGACGCCGTCGTCACCGAAGCCGCGGACAGCGGCGCCGGCACCGTCGCCCTGGTCAGCCACGGCGCGGCCATCCGCATGTGGACCGCCGCCCGCGCGGACAACGTCGACGTGCCCTTCGCCGCCGCCCGCCCCCTGGACAACACCGGCGTGGTGGTGCTGGAGGGCTCCCCGTCCGACGGCTGGAAGGCACTCACCTGGCAGGGCACGGTCGTGGCCCCGGCGGGGGAGAGCGGACCGGCCGGGCAGCCCGTCGACGCGGCCGGATAAGCGTTTGCCCCAGGTCGCGGGCGCCCCGGAGAATGCCTGCCCATGGGACACCTGGAAGCCGCGCACCTCGAATACCACCTCCCCGACGGGAGGACCCTGCTCGGGGACGTGTCCTTCCGGGTCGGCGAAGGCGCCGCCGTCGCCCTGGTCGGTCCCAACGGCGCAGGCAAGACCACCTTGCTCCGGCTCATCGCCGGCGAGCTGAAGCCGCACGGCGGCACGGTCACCGTCAGCGGCGGCCTGGGCGTCATGCGCCAGTTCGTGGGCTCCGTACGGGACGAGACGACCGTGCGCGACCTCCTCGTCTCCGTCGCACCGCCCCGCATCCGTCAGGCCGCGCGGGCCGTCGACAAGGCCGAGCACGCCGTGATGACCGTCGACGACGAGGCCGCCCAGCTGGCCTACGCGCAGGCCCTCGCCGACTGGGCCGAAGCACGCGGCTACGAGGCGGAGACGCTGTGGGACATGTGCACCACGGCCGCGCTCGGCATCCCCTACGAGCGGGCGCAGTGGCGGCAGGTACGGACCCTCTCCGGCGGCGAGCAGAAGCGGCTGGTCCTCGAGGCGCTGCTGCGCGGCACCGACGAGGTGCTGCTGCTGGACGAGCCGGACAACTACCTGGACGTGCCCGGCAAGCGCTGGCTGGAGGAACGGCTGAAGGAGACCCGCAAGACGGTCCTGTTCGTCTCCCACGACCGTGAACTGCTCGCCCGCGCCGCCGAGAAGATCGTCTCCGTGGAGCCCGGACCGGCCGGCGCCGACGCCTGGGTGCACGGCGGCGGCTTCGCCACCTACCACGAGGCCCGCCGCGAACGCTTCGCCCGCTTCGAGGAACTGCGCCGCCGCTGGGACGAGAAGCACGCCCAGCTGAAGAAGCTCGTCCTCAGCCTCCGCCAGGCGGCCTCCGTCAGCCACGAGCTGGCCTCCCGCTACCAGGCGGCGCAGACCAGGCTGCGCAAGTTCGAAGAGGCCGGGCCGCCGCCCGAGCCGCCGCGCGAGCAGGACATCCGAATGCGCCTGAAGGGCGGCCGCACCGGCGTACGGGCCGTCACCTGCGAAGGCCTCGAACTGACCGGCCTGATGAAACCGTTCGACCTGGAGGTCTTCTACGGCGAACGGGTCGCCGTCCTCGGCTCCAACGGCTCCGGCAAGTCGCACTTCCTGCGCCTGCTGGCCGGCGGCGACGTCGCCCACACGGGGGAGTGGAGGCTGGGGGCGCGGGTCGTGCCCGGGCACTTCGCGCAGACGCACGCCCACCCGGAGCTGGAAGGCCGCACCCTGCTCGACATCCTGTGGAAGGAACACGCCCAGGACCGGGGCGCGGCCATGTCCCGGCTGCGCCGCTACGAGCTCACCCAGCAGGCCGAGCAGTCCTTCGACCGGCTCTCCGGCGGCCAGCAGGCCCGCTTCCAGATCCTCCTGCTGGAACTGGCGGGCGTCACCGCCCTGCTCCTGGACGAGCCGACCGA
This sequence comes from Streptomyces sp. NPDC054834, assembly GCF_053611185.1. Lineage (NCBI taxonomy): Bacteria > Bacillati > Actinomycetota > Actinomycetes > Kitasatosporales > Streptomycetaceae > Streptomyces > Streptomyces sp. NPDC054834. The sequence goes on from NZ_JBSGZV010000005.1 coordinate 195,161, forward strand.
CAACCTGGACCTGGAGTCCGCCGAAGCCCTCCAGGAGGGCCTGGAAGCCTTCGACGGTACGGTCCTCGCGGTGACCCACGACCGCTGGTTCGCCCGCTCCTTCGACCGCTACCTGGTCTTCGGCAGCGACGGCCGGGTCCGCGAGACGCCCGAACCGGTGTGGGACGAGCGCAGGGTGGAACGGGCCCGGTAGCCGCACCGGGCCGGAGCGCCACTCCTGTCACTTCCAGCGCAGCAGCGCGCCCAGGCCGCCCGCCGGAGTGTCGTCCCCCGTGCCCTCCAGCACCGCCGCCACGGACAGCGCGGCGGCGTCTGTCGTCACGGCGGAGCGCAGCAGCGCGTCGTCCGCGCGCGCGGACCAGGAGTTCTGCTCGCCGAGGACCTGAAGCTCGGTACGGCGCACCGCCAGCTGGTCGGGGTCCTCGCCGATCCACACCTCACGGTGGACGTCGGGCCCGTCCGGCCTGATCAGCAGCTCCTCCAGACGGTGCTCCCGGGCGGCCTCCACCAGCCCGGGCACGCCCTCGACGGCGCCGACGCGGCCCTCGCCGTCCGGGGCGCGCGCGGCACGGAACCGGTCCAGCTCCGCCTCGATACGGTGGCGCACGTGGGCGACGCGCACCTGCTCCACCTCGTCGTCCAGCAGCCTGCTGCCGGTGCCGTGCTCGGACTCGACCACGCGCGCGTGCAGCCGCTTCGGCAGCCGCTCGTGCACCTCGCGCCGCTCGCGCTCGTCACCGACCAGGATCAGCAGGTCCGCCCGGGTCTCGTCCTGGCAGACGGCGAGCGCGTCGGCGATCTCCGCCGCGTTGTGCTCCCAGGTGTTCTCCACCTTCAGCTGGAAGTGCCGCTCCGACCAGTCGGCGCTGGAGGTGCGGTGGATCGGATGCTGCCGGCCGACGACCGCACCCGCCTTCCGTCGGCCCAGCGCGCTGCGCAGTTCGAAGTCGGCGCCGCGGCGGTCGATGTACGACACGATCGCCAGCGGGTCCTCACCGGCCAGGTCCAGCAGCGGGGCCACCCGCGGCAGCGGCGCCCACACCGCCCGGTTGCCCGGCGGGGCGTGCGCCAGCACCGGGTCCAGGGTCACTTCGCCGTGCCGCGCGAACAGGGCCCTGCCATGCGGATCGGGGGAATGGCCCAGCGCCTCGATCGCCTCCTCCACCGCCCGGCAGGTGGCGTCGTCCGAGCCCTGCTCCCTCAGCTCGCGCCCCATCGCCTGGGCGGTCAGGTGCAGCTCGTGCGGCGTGTCCTCCGCGTGCCGGGAGGTGTCGACGTACACGGAGGCCCAAGGGCCGGACTGTTCGTACAGTGGATTGAGAAACGCGAGATCCATGGCTCCCTCCCGGATGCCGCTCGGGGGTACTGCGTCCCGGGCGGGTACCCGTACCACATGAACGAACACGACGAGCGGGACATCACGATGACCGGAGTCGACCCCAGCCGCCTGGACGATCAGCAGCTCATGAAAGAGCTGGAGACGATCCACCGCACGCGCCACGACACCCTGCTGTACGCCTCGAACGACGCACTGCGGGCCCACAACGAACGCATGGCCCAGCTCGAGGGCGAGTACCTGCGCCGCAATCCGCGCCGACTGGTCGCCGCCGGCCGCACCCGGGAGGGCGCCCGGGAACGCAGCTGCGCGGAGACGGCGACGCCCGACGGCTCCGGCACCTGAAGAAGGGGCTCCCCGCGCGGGGAGCCCCCAAAGGGTCGACGCGACCGGCGCCGCCGGCCCGCCGTCAGCAGCGCAGCGGAGGCCGGCCCCAGTGCCGGTGGGCCGCGATCGAGGCCACGAACGCCCGGACGAAGTCCGTGTGCGCGGCACCGGGAGCGGTGTCCGTGACCACGCCCCGGTCGCTGATCATGTGGTGGAACTCCGTCGACAGCCTCAGGCCCTCCGGCTCGAGCGCCGACAGGATCCCGACGCCCGACCCGAGCGCGCCGATCGGCTTGCCGTGCCGGTAGGCGGAGCGGACGAAACGCATCGCGTCCGGGTCGCCGGTGACCGCGGGGGTGCCGGTGGGCCCGCCGGGCAGCAGGACCGCGTCGTACAGGACGGAAGCGACCGTAGGCAATGAGCGGTCGACTGTATACGATCGACCGTCTGTCCCCGTCACCGGTGCCTCCGTCGCCGCCAGCGCCTCCACGATCGCTCCCTCGGCCGCCAGCGCCTCCCGCACCGACCCGAGCTGCCCGGCGTCCACACCATCGGCGACCAGCACGGCGATCTGCCGGGTCCGGATCGAACCGTCGCCGCGCAGCGACTCCAGACTCAGCGCGGGCGAGACCTGCTTGACCTGCGCCGCCCCCTCGGCCGACGGCTCGGGCACCCCGACACCCCGCGCCACCTCCGCCGCCAGCCCGCCGTCCACCCTGGCCAGCTGCTCGACCGTCCGCGCCCGCACCGCGCGCGCGTCGACCTTGCCCAGCTCGAACCGGAACGCGGCGACGATGTGCTGCTTCTCCCAGTCGGACATGCTGTGCCAGAACAGCGCGGCCTGACTGTAGTGGTCCTGGAAGCTGGGGCTGCGCCGGCGGATCGTCGCGCCGTCCACCCGCTCGGTGTAGTGGGTGAACGCCGACCCGCCGGCCCCGACGTGCGCGGGGCAGCCGCCACCGAGGGAGTTCGGGAAGTAGTTCGTACCCCGGTGGATCGCGCCCTGGTGGTAGCCGTCGCGGTGGTTGGTGCGCACCGGCGCCACCGGCCGGTTCACCGGGATCTGGGTGAAGTTGGGGCCGCCCAGCCGGATCAGCTGGGTGTCCAGGTACGAGAAGTTCCTCGCTTGCAGCAGCGGATCGTTGGTGAAGTCGATGCCGGGCACCACGTTCGCCGTGTGGAAGGCGACCTGCTCGGTCTCCGCGAAGAAGTTCTCCGGGTTGCGGTCCAGCACCATCCGGCCGATCGGCCGGACCGGCACCTGCTCCTCCGGAATGATCTTCGTCGCGTCCAGCAGATCGAAGTCGAACGCGAACTCGTCCTCCTCCGGCACCAGTTGGACGCCCAGCTCCCACTCCGGGTACTCGCCCGCCTCGATCGCGAGCCACAGGTCCCGCCGGTTGAAGTCCGGATCGCGGCCCTGGCACTCCTGCGCCTCGTCCCACACCAGGGAATGCGCGCCCAGCTTCGGCTTCCAGTGGAACTTCACGAACGTCCCGCGCCCCTCGGCGTCGACGAACCGGAACGTGTGCACGCCGAAGCCCTGCATCATCCGATAGCTGCGCGGGATCGCCCGGTCCGACATCAGCCACATGATCGCGTGCAGCGTCTCCGGTTGCAGCGACACGAAGTCCCACAGGGTGTCGTGCGCCGACGCGCCCGTGGGGATGTCGTTGTGCGGCTCGGGCTTCACCGCGTGCACGAAGTCCGGGAACTTGATGCCGTCCTGGATGAAGAAGACCGGGAAGTTGTTCCCCACGAGGTCGTAGTTGCCCTCGGACGTGTAGAACTTCGTGGCGAAGCCCCGCACGTCCCGCACCGTGTCCGCCGACCCCCTGGGGCCCTGCACGGTGGAGAACCGCACGAACACCGGCGTCCGCACGGACGGGTCCTGGAGGAACGCCGCCCGCGTGAACTGGGCGCAGGACTCGTACGGTTCGAAGTACCCGTACGCGCCCGCACCGCGCGCGTGCACCACCCGTTCCGGGATCCGCTCGTGGTCGAAGTGGGTGAGCTTCTCCCGGAAGTGGAAGTCCTCCATCAGGGTCGGCCCGCGCTCGCCGACCGTCAGCGAGTCGTCGGTGTGGTCGACGTCGACGCCCTGGTCGGTGGTGAGCGGACCCGACGCCGGGTCCTCGGCGTGATACGCCTCGCGCTGCCGCTGCTTGCCGTCGGAAGGGGTGCCCATCAGCCGGCCTCCCCGGCGAACACATGCAGGAACGCGTCGCAGAACGCCTTCAGGTCGTCCGGCTTGCGGCTGGTGATCAACTGGTTGGGGCCGGCGTCGCAGATCTTCACCTGCTCGTCCACCCAGGTGCCCCCCGCGTTGCGGATGTCCGTCCGCAGACTCGGCCACGAGGTCAGCGTCCGGCCGCGTACGACATCCGCCTCGACCAGCGTCCACGGGGCGTGGCAGATCGCGGCCACCGGACGGCTCTGGTCGAAGAAGTCCTTCACGAACGCGACGGCCTTCTCGTCCATCCTGAGGAAGTCCGGGTTGGCCACCCCGCCGGGCAGGACGAGCGCCCCGAACGAGCCGGCCGACGTCTCGCCGACCACCTCGTCCACGGGGAACGTGTCCCCCTTGTCCAGATGGTTGAATGCCTGAATCTTCCCGGACTTCGTCGACACCAGCACCGGTTCGTGCCCGCCCTCCGAAGCCGCCTTCCACGGCTCGGTCAGCTCGACCTGCTCGACCCCTTCGGGGGCCACCAGGAATGCGATGCGCATGGCCGGCCTCCTTTCCGTATACGCAATTGCAACGTCTCAGCCTTCGTCGGTCGCCCGCCACCGGGCGCTGTCGTCCCCGTGGCGCTTCTTCTTCGCCCGGGCCGCCCGCCGGCAGCGCAGCAGCTCCTCGCCGTACGGCAGGAGCACGCACGCGCCGATCGCGGCGCCGACGGCCGCCAGATAGCCGGGCGACAGCGGCCGCCGACGCGGCACCAGACGCCACGCGTCCCGATCGCCCCGGCCGCCGCGCAGCAACGACCGCACCTGGTCGTGGTGCAGGCACATCAGCGCGCTCAGCCCGGCGAACGGCAGCGACTCCAGGAAGCTGTGGATGTGCTGCTCGACCGGCTTGACCTCACGGTCGCTGTCCACCGCCGTCCGCACGTCCCACAGCGCCGTCGCCTCGTGCACGGCCGTCGCCCCGAGCTGCACCGACAGCAGCAGCGGGTTGACCTCGTAGCGCAGGGTCAGCGCGATCGGCAGACCCACCTCGGCCATCATCAGGGAGTGGATCAGGGACTCCTTCGTCCCCGCCGTGTCCTCGATGCGGGTGCGCCGGTGCATGACCCAGTCGGCCAGACCCGGTACGAACCAGCCGGGCAGCAGCCCGTACAGCAGGTACCGGGTGGTGGCGTCACCGACATCGACGGTGACGCCAGTGGCGGCGATCTCCGCTGCCTGGCCCCGGCTCATCCGCGGCCCACCAGTTCCTCGGCCAGCTCCTGCACAGTGGCGAAGTGCCGCTGGCGCGGCAGCCGCGCCACCGCCTCGATCAAGGCGTCCGGCGCGTTCTTGCGACGCAGGGTCCGCGCCAGGTCGGCAGGCCCCGCCGGGAACGCGCTGCGCCCCAGATTCCGGGCCAGCTCGAACCGGACCGTCTCCAGCGTGGCCCCGGAGCGCCCCGGCGCCACCGGGCCGCCCCAGACCTCCGGGTCGTCCTCGGCGGTCGGCTCCGGGTCGTGCCACTCCTCCGTACGCGTCGGGTGCCCGGACCGGAGCAGGCCCTGGAGCTCGTGTTTCATCTCTTCGTCCCGATGGACGCTCAGCCGGTCACTGCCTCGCTGCATGTCTCCCTCCACATCTTCGGGGGTCCGCACCGCGTACCCGGCGACCGCACACCGACACGGGATCCACGGGGTGAAAACGCGCCGGAATGCGCAGCCGTGTCTACTTCCCGTCGTGCCCCGGCAGGAACTCCTGCACCTTCGCCTTGAACCCCTGCTTGATCATCGACCCGCGGTCCGCGTCGCCCTTGAGGATCGACTCGGCCGTCGCCTCCATCTGCTCCCAGGAGGCGTGCGGCGGAATCGGCGGCACCGCCGGGTCGGTGAGGAACTCCACCACCGCGGGCCCGTCAGCCTCCAGCGCCGCGCGCCAGCCCGCCTCCACGTCCTCCGGCTTCTCCACCCGGATCCCGGTCAGCCCCAGGGAACGCGCGAACGCCGCGTACTGCACGTCCGGCAGCTCCTGCGAGGGCAGGAAGGACGGAGCGCCCTCCATCGCGCGCATCTCCCAGGTGACCTGGTTGAGGTCCTGGTTGTTCCACACCGCGAACACCAGCCGCGGATCCGTCCACCGGTCCTGGTACTTCGCCGCGGTGATCACCTCCGCGAGCCCGTTCATCTGCATCGCACCATCACCGACCAGCGCGAACACAGGCCGGTCCGGATGCGCGAACTTCGCGCCGATCGCATACGGCACCCCGGCGCCCATCGTCGCCAGCGTCCCGGACAGCGAGCCGCGCATGCCCGGTCGCATGGTGATGTGCCGCGCGTACCAGTTGGCCACCGAACCGGAGTCCGAGGTGAGGATCGCGTTGTCCGGCAGCAGCGGGTCCAGCGCCCGCGCCACGTACTCCGGGTTGATCGGGTCGGCCGACAGATGCGCCCGCCGCTCCATCGTCTCGTGCCAGCGCCGCACGTTCGCGGACACCGTGTCGAACCACTCCCGGTCCTCGGGCCGGCCCCCGCGGTCGGCCTCCAGCAGCGGGATCAGCCGCTGGAGGGTCGCCTTGGCGTCGCCGACGAGGTTCACCTCGTACGGATAACGCATCCCTACCATGTGCGGATCGAGGTCGATCTGCACGCCCCGAGCCTTGCCGAACTCCGGCATGAACTGCGTGTACGGGAACGAGGAGCCGATGGTCAGCAGTGTGTCGCAGTCCCGCATCAGCTCGTACGACGGGCGCGTGCCCAGCAGGCCGATCGAACCGGTGACGTACGGCAGCTCGTCGCTGAGCACGTCCTTGCCCAGCAGCGCCTTGGCGACGCCCGCGCCGAGCAGCTCCGCGATCCGCTGCACCTCCGCGACCGCCCCCGCGGCACCCTGCCCGATCAGGATGGCCGGCTTGTCACCGGCGTTCAGGATCTCCGCGGCCCTGCGCAGCGCGTCGTCGGTCGGGATCGCCGTCGACTCGCTCATGCCCAGGCTGGAGGGCACCATCTTGAACTCGTGCGTGGGCGCCGAGTAGTCCAGTTCCTGCACGTCACCCGGGATGATGATCGCCGTCGGGCAGCGACGGGCGTACGCGGTGCGGATCGCCCGGTCCAGCACGTTCGGCAGCTGCTCGGGGACGGTCACCGTCTCCAGGAAGTCGGAGGCGACGTCCTTGAACAGTGTGTGCAGGTCGACCTCCTGCTGGTAGGAGCCGCCCATCGCGGTCCGGTGTGTCTGGCCGACGATCGCCAGCACCGGCACATGGTCGAGTTTGGCGTCGTACAGCCCGTTGAGGAGGTGGATGGCGCCCGGTCCCGAAGTCGCCGCGCACACCCCGAGACGCCCGGAGAACTTGGCGTAGCCGACCGCCTGGAAGGCGGACATCTCCTCGTGGCGGGACTGGATGAACCGCGGCTGGTCATCGGCCCGTCCCCAGGCCGCGAGCAGGCCGTTGATGCCGTCGCCGGGATAGCCGAAGACCTGCTCCACACCCCACTCGCGCAGCCGCGCGAGGATGTGGTCGGAGACCTTGGTGCTCATGGAGACAACCTCCAGGTGGTGAGGAAGCGGACGATCCGGTCAGCGGTTTCCGAGTCACCCCCCGGGCATGCTGAAAACCTGTACGGGCTCTCCCGCGCGGGTTCCCCGGGGGCCGACGGGGCGCCGGACGGGTGTTTGCCCCCTCGGGCCGGGGGCAGGCGCAGCAGCACAGTGCTTCGGACAGGAGGCACACCTCCGTGGGAGCGGCGAGTCGTCGCCATGGGTGCGTCTGTCCGGATCGGATGCGCTCCCGCGGTGACCGTCGAACCCATGCACTCCAGGGGAGTTGCGACGCACCATGCCGAACCGAGCGAGCACGAAGCGCCACCCCCACGACGACGCTCCCGACACCGCGGACGCCTTCCGCCGCCTCACCGCCCTCCCGCCCGGAGCCGAACGCGACGCCCTGCGCGACGAGATCGTCGAGGCCTGGCTGCCCATGGCCGAACGGATCGCGGGACGGTTCCGCAGCCGCGGTGAGAGCTACGAGGACCTGCGGCAGGTCGCCGCCCTCGGCCTGGTCAAGGCCGTCGACCGCTACGACCCCGAACGCGGCAACGCCTTCGAGAGCTATGCCGTGCCCACCGTCACCGGCGAGATCAAACGGCACTTCCGCGACCACATGTGGACCCTGCACGTGCCCCGTCGGGTACAGGACCTGCGCAACCGGGTCCGGTTCGCCGGCCAGGACCTGTCCCAGACCATCCCCGGCCGCCGTCCCACCGTCGCGGAGATCGCCAAGCACGCCAACATGAGCGAGGAGGACGTCCGGGTCGGCCTGGAGGCACTGGAGAGCTTCTCCGCGCTCTCCCTGGACGCCGAACTGCCGGGCAGCGACGACGGCCACTCCCTCAGCGACGCCCTCGGCGCCCCGGACCCCGCGCTCGACACGGTCGTCGACCGCGAGGCCGTCAAGCCCCGGCTGGCCGCCCTGCCCGAACGCGAGCGGACCATCCTGTACATGCGGTTCTTCGGTGACATGACCCAGAGCCGGATCGCCGAGCAGCTGGGCATCTCCCAGATGCACGTCTCCCGGCTGATCAGCCGCTGCTGCGACCGGCTGCGGGAGCAGGTGATGAGGGACGTGGCGTAGGACGGCGCCGGACGTGAGGTGAAACCCGCCGGACCGAAACCCGCCGGACCGCCGGATCACCCGGAAGGCCCCCGGGCGTCCCGCCAATGGGCTCCGGCCGCGCGCGGCACGCGGCGCGGCGGGCTGTGATGGCAAGACAGGACGCGCAGGCCGCGCCCGTCGCAGCCGCCGTCGCAGCCGTCGTTCGAGGAGCCCCTACCATGCGCCGCACCGCACGCGCCCTGTCCGTCGCCGCCCTGGCCGCGGCCGCGTTCGCCGTCGCGCCGGACGCGTACGCGAAACCCGTCTCCGCGTCCTGCGGCGCGGCCACCGGCACGGACGGCCGGTCGACCGGGCCCGCCGACCGCGGCACCGCCCGAATAGACTCCGGCGACGCTGCCGGGGGCGGTGCGGATGCCGTCGGGCCTGATGCCGTCGGGCCTGATGCCGTCGGGCCTGATGCAGTCGGACCTGACGCCACCGGTCCGAATACCACCGGTCCGAATACCACCGTTCCGGACGCCAAGCCCTGCGCGGCCGGGCAGGACCAGGACGGCCGGGATGACGGCGTGTGGGACGCCGGTGGGCAGGACGCCGGTGGACGGGACGCCGGAGGCCGGGACGAGGGCGCATGGAACGACGGTGGACAGGACACCGGTGGACAGGACACCGGTGGACGGGACACCGGTGGACGGGACGACACCGGTCACGACTGCGCCGAGTCCCCCGATGACCCCTCCTGCGCCCCGCCCACCGTTCCGCACGGCGCGAACGCGGGCGAGGGCGGCACGTTCGACGGGTCCGTGCCCGCGCTGGCGGCCGGCGCGGTACTGATCGCGGCTGCGGGCGCGGGCGCGGTGTACCGGATGCAGGGGCGCACCTCTGGGTACCCGTGGCACTGGAGAGTGCCCGGAGCATCCCGGCACAGCGATGGCCCGTAACGGGGACAGGACGGGGCCAGGACACGACCGGACACGGCACACGGACAGCGCGGAGGCAGACATGCGGCGGACGGACCCGGAAGGCGACGGCTCCGTCCGTTCCGACCCGGGCACCGGCGGCCGGAACGCCGGTGCCCACAGCCCCGAAGGCCACGCCCCCGAAGGCCACGCCTCCGAAGGCCACAGCCCCGAAGGCCACGGTCCGGTGCGCTACGGCCCGACCTTGCCCGGCGACGGACTGCCCGTCCTGCCCGAACTGTCCGCCGTGCTCGCCGCCGCCGCGGGCCGCGCCGAGGGCCAGCCGGCCGGCGGCGGCCCGGCGCTGCTGGAGGCGGCGTGCGGCTACTGGACGCGGCGCGGCCTGCCCACGCAACCCGGCCAGGTGGCGGCCGGCCCCGGCGCGCCGTCGCTGCTGCTCGCGCTGACCGCCGCGCAGGGCGGCGACGTACTCGTGCCCCGGCCCTGCGCCGCCTGGTGGGCACCGTACGCGCGCCTGCTGGGCAGGCCCGCCTTCCACGTCGCCACCCCCGCCGAGTCCGGCGGCGTGCCCGACCCGTACGCGCTGCTGGAGACCGTACGCCGCGTCCGTGCCGAAGGCGGCGACCCGCGGCTGCTCGTGCTCTCCGTCGCCGACGACCCCACCGCCACCGTCGCACCGCCCGAACTGCTGCACGAGACTCTCGAGGCCGCCGTCGGCGAAGGACTGCACCTGGTCAGCGACGAGACCTGGCGCGACACCCTGCACGCCCCGCACGAGACCGTGCTGCTCAGCCCGGCCGAGATGCTGCCCGACCACGTCACCGTCGTCACCGACCTCGCCGGCTCCCTGCTGCCGCCCGCCTGGCCCGCCGCCGTCGCCCGCTTCCCCGCCTCGGACACCGGAACGGGGCTCCACGCGCGCGTGCTCGACGTACTCACCGCGCTGGGCGCGAGCGTCGCCGGGCCGGTCGCGGCCGCCGCCGGGTACGCGCTGGACGAACCCGAGCCCGTCACCGAACGCCGCGCCGCAGCCGTACGGCTGCACGCGCGCGTGGCCGCCGCCGCGCACGCCGCCGTCACCGCCGCGGGCGCCCTGGCCCGGCCGCCACAGGCCGGCCGGCACCTGTACGCCGACCTCGAACCGCTGCGCACCGCGCTCGCCGCCCAAGGCGTCGGCGACGCGCAGGAACTGGAGGACTTCCTCACCGCCCGGCTCGGCATGCCCGCACCCGGCGGCCACCGCTTCGGCGACGACCTGGCGGCGCTGCGCGTGCGTCTTGCCACCGGGCCGCTGCTGAGCGGCACGGACGAGGAACGCACGGAATGCCTCACGGCACCCGCGCCGTTGGAACTGCCACACGTGCAACGCGCGTTGCTCTCCTTGAAGTCGGTCTTCGACGATCTCCGCGACGACGCTCAGCGATGGGAGCCTCCTCGATGACGCAGCAGTCCGAGTCGACCACCACCACCACCGCCCCCACGGAAGCCGACGAACCGACGGCCACGTCACCCCTCGCACCCCCCTGTCCGCCGCTCGCCCCGCCCCGCCCGCTGGGCGAGATACGGGTGTGGCCGCGGACCTTCCACGACCGGCTGACCGCTCCGCTGCCCGGCCTCAAGGCCATCGCCCGCTTCGCCCGCGAAGGCGCCGTGCGCCCCGGCAAGGAGGGACTCGCCGACGTCCCCCGCCTGCCCTACGCACCCGGCCCACCGCCCCGCGTGGACGCCCGCACCGTCGCCGTCACCTGGGCGGGCCACGCCAGTTGGGTGGTGTCCATCGGCGGGCTGACCGTCCTGACCGACCCCGTCTGGTCCCGCCGTATCCTCGGCACCCCCGCCCGCATCACCCCCGTGGGCGTCGCCTGGGAGGAACTGCCCCGCGTCGACGCGGTCGTCATCAGCCACAACCACTACGACCACCTGGACGCCCCCACCCTGCGCCGACTCCCGCGCGACACCCCCGTGTTCGTGCCCGCCGGCCTCGGCAGCTGGTTCCGCCGCCGCAAGTTCACCGCCATCACCGAGCTCGACTGGTGGGAGGCGGCCGAACTGTCCGGCGTCCGCTTCGACTTCGTGCCCGCCCACCACTGGTCCAAGCGCACCCTCACCGACACCTGCCACAGCCTGTGGGGCGGCTGGATCCTCACCTCCCCCGACGGACAGCGCGTCCACTTCGCCGGCGACACCGGGTACGGCCACTGGTTCTCCCGCATCGGCCGCCGCTACCCCGGCATAGACCTCGCCCTGCTGCCCATCGGCGCCTACGACCCGCGCTGGTGGCTCAGCGACGTCCACTGCGACCCGGAGGAGGCGGTGCAGGCCGCCCTGGACCTGGGCGCGCGGCGTATGGCCCCCATGCACTGGGGTACGTTCGTCCTGTCGGCGGAGCCGGTCCTGGAACCGCTCACGCGCGTCCACGCGGCCTGGGAGAAGGCGGGTCTGGACCGGGAAGACCTGTGGGACCTGCCGGTGGGAGGCTCACGGATCCTGCCGTGACCGCCCGTCGGACGCTCAGGCCCTGACGGCCCGGCGGGCCCGGCGCCACACGCTCGGTGTCACGCTGACCAGCACGGTCAGCGCGACCGCCGCGACCACGCCCTCCCACGGGCGGGGGAACAGCGACCCGCCGAGGATCCCGATCACCTGGTACGTCGCCGCCCAGGCCAGGCACGCGGGCAGATTGCCCCGCGCGAACCGTCTGAGCGGCCACTCGGCCATCAGACAGGCCAGCATCACCGGGATCCGCCCCGCCGGCACCAGCCGGGACAGCACCAGCACCGCCACATTGTGCTCGGCGAGCTTCCCCTGCGCCTGCGTCAGCCGGTCCTCCGGCGCCCGCTCCCGGATCGCAGCCAGCCACCGCGACCCGTTCCTCGACCCCATTCCGCGCCGCCCGAGCCAGTACAGCGCCGCGTCCCCGAGGAACGCCGCCAGCGACGCCGCCACGAACACCAGCGCCAGCGAGAACGGCGCCGTCTGATGGAACGCCACCACCGCGGCGGAACTCACCAGCGCCCCCGTCGGCACCACGGGCACCAGCGCTCCGATCAACACCAGCAGGAACAGCGACGGATACCCGATGGCCTGCTGGGTCGACTCGGCCGGCACGACCGTCACGACGGCGGCGAGCCGTATCACCGGGCAACCTCCAGGCGCACGCTCTGCCCGTGCCCGAGCCGGTGCACCACCACCCCCGGCGCGAGCGCGGCCGCCCGCCGCACGAACTCGTCACCCGGCGCGTAGAACTCGTGCGGGCGCACCGCGTCCATGCCGATCGGCCAGTACGTCCCGTAGTGCACCGGCACCGCGACCCGCGGCGCCAGCCCGGCCAGCGCGCGCGCCGCCCGCCCCGCGTCCAGGTGCCCCTCACCGAGGTACGGGCCCCAGCCGCCCACCGGCAGCAGCGCCACGTCCACCGGCCCGACCTCCTCGGCCATCGACTCGAACAGGCCCGTGTCCCCGGCGAAGTACGTCCGCGCCTCCCCCTGGACGACATACCCGAGCGCGGGGGAGCGGTGCCGACCCACCGGCAGCCGCCGCCCGTCGTGCCGCGCGGACACCGCCCGCACCACCAGCGGACCCACCTCCACCCGGTCCCCGGGCACCACCTCCGTGATCCGCAGCCCGTCGAGCCGGCGCAGCCCCGGCACCGCGCGGGCCGCACCCCGGGGCACGAGCAGGCGCGTGCCCGGCACGAGCCGCGCCAGCGAGGGCAGATGCAGATGGTCGGCGTGCAGATGCGACACCAGCACCACGTCCGCGTGCCACGCCCCCGGCGGCGGCAGCGCACCCCGGCGCCGGCGCAGATGCGCGAGCCGGCGGGCGAACAGGGGATCGGTGAGCACTCGCGTGTCCGAGTCCTCGACCGTGCAGGTGGCGTGACCCCACCAGGTGATCTCCACCGGCACCGCTTTGCCTCCTTCGCGCGACTCCCCGAAGCCTACGGGCAGGAGTAGGGTCGGCGGGAAAACCCGGAGGTGAGGGGGGACGCCATGGGACAGGTACGGGTTGCCTCCGGCAGGGCCGCGCTGGTACGGGTCACCGCGATCGCCAGCCTGACTCCCCTGGAGGAGCTGGAGATCGACCCCTTCCTCGTCGACTCCCGCAGCCAGCACGCGATGTGCGCCCGCTGGGCCGCCGAGCACGGCTATGTCGTCGCCCGCGAACTCCTCGTACGACGGCTGCGCCACGACCACGCGGCGCTCTGGGACGGCGTCCGCCCCGGACTCGACCTCTTCGTCGCCCCCAGCCACCGCGTCCTGGAGTCCGCGCTGTCCTCCGTCGAGGAGTTCACCGCCGAATGCGCCCGGCGCGGAGTGCGCGTGGAGACCGTCGGACGGGCCGAACCCCGCTACGACGCGCAGATGAAGGCACAGGTGCACCGCAGACTGTCGATGCCCACCGCCGGCTACGACGGCCGGTAGCCGCGGGCAGCCGGGGCGGTCGCACGGCCCGTATGACAGGGTGGGGGACCGAACGCCCGCGGCGGCCGCGGGCCGGGGACGTCAAAGGGGTACGGGCGTGCGTGGCGCGCGGTGGCGGCGGATCGCCGGTCAGATCGGGCGGAGCATCGCGGTGTGGGTGGTCTCCACCCTCACCATGCTCCTTCTCGCCGGCCTCCTGCCCGACTTCCAGCTTCAGTCCGCCGACGGCGACAGCGCCACCCGCATCGCCGTCACCGCCGCGTTCGGCGCCGGCGCCTTCGGCGTCCTGTCGGCCGTCGTCTGGCCCCTCCTCGTACGGCTGTTGCTGCTCGTGCCCGCCCTCGTCCTCGGCCTGCTGGTGTTCTTCCTCAACGGCTCGCTGCTGCTGCTCGCCCTGCGGATCAACCCCTCCGGCGACAGCGAGGCCGCACCCGAGACCGCCGTCATCGTCGCCGCCGTGATGTCCGCGGTCGCCTCGGCCACCGGCGCCGCCCTCACCGTCCGCGACGACGACGCCTACCGGCGCAGGCTGCACCGGCTCGCCGACCGCCGCCGAAGAGCCCGCCCGCCCTGCCCGGCCGGACCCGGCACCGTCTTCGTCCAGCTCGACGGCGTCGGCCACGACGTCCTCACCGACGCCGTCGCCAAGGGCGTGATGCCCACCGTCGGCCGCTGGCTCACCGCCGGCGACGGCACACGGCCCACGCACCGGCTCACCCCCTGGCGCACCGACTGGTCCAGCCAGACCGGCGCCAGCCAGCTCGGCATCCTGCACGGCAGCACCTTCGACGTCCCCGCCTTCCGCTGGTACGAGAAGGACCGGGGCGAGGTGATGGTATGCAATCGACCGACGAGTGCCGCCGAACTTCAGCGCCGCGCGACATCGCATACAGGCGACGGCGGACTGCTCACCGTGGACGGCGCCAGCCGCGGCAACCTCTTCAGCGGCGGCGCCGACGAACAGGCCCTCGTGCTGTCCATCGCCACCCGCCGCCGCGGCCGTGAGAACCGCTCGCGGGCCGGCTACTTCGCGTACTTCTCCGACCCCGCCAACGCCGTCCGCACCGCACTGTCCTTCATCGCCGAGGTCGCCCGCGAGATCGGCCAGTCCACCCACGCCCGGCTGCGCAAGCAGCGCCCGCGCGTGGGCCGCGGCGGCCTGTACCCGTTCGTGCGCGCCTTCGCCACCGTCGTGGAACGGGACGTCGTCGTCACCGCCGTCATGGGCGACATGCTCGCCGGCCGCACCGCCGTCTACGCCGACCTCGTCGCCTACGACGAGGTCGCCCACCACTCCGGGCCGCGCAGCCGGGACGCCGAGAAGGTCCTCGCCCGGCTGGACCGCTCCCTCGCCCTGATCGAGAACGTCGCCGAACACGCCCCCCGCCCCTACCGGATCGTCGTCCTGTCCGACCACGGACAGAGCCCCGGTGAAACCTTCCGCGCCCGCTACGGCCTCACCCTCGCCGACCTCGTCCGGGCCGGCTGCGGCCTGCCCGTCCCGCGCAAGGCCGACAGAACCCACAGCGGCGCCGAGGCCCGGGCCGCCGTCCGCGCCGCCCTGGGCCGCCCGGCCGAGACCCGCGGCGAACGCAACCGCCCCGCCCGCCACTCGGAGCCGATCGTGCTCGCCTCCGGCAACCTCGGCCTGATCTCCTTCCCGGACGTTCCGCACCGCATGACCAAGGAGGAGATCGACGCCCGCCACCCCGCCCTGCTCGCCACCCTCGCCAACCATCCCGGCGTCGGCTTCCTGCTGGTCCGCAGCGCCGAACACGACGGCGTGGTGCTCGGCGCGTACGGCGCCGAGATACCCCTCGAACGACTCGACGACGGACCCGGTCCGCTGGCCGTCTTCGGCCCCGGCGCCGCCGACGCCGTCCGCCGCACCCACTCCTTCCCGCACACCGCCGACATCATGGTCAACTCCTTCCACGACCCCGCCGACGGCGAAGTCCTCGCCTTCGAGGAGCAGATCGGCTCCCACGGCGGCCTCGGCGGCGCCCAGGCCCGCCCCTTCCTGCTGTCCCCGCTCACCCTGTCCCCGCCCGCCGGCGACGGGGAGCGGATCACCGGCGCCGAGCAGGTGCACCGCGTCCTGCGCCGCTGGCTGCGCGAGTCCAACGGACCCGAGATACCGGTCACGGACGCCGGGGCGGAGACGGAGCGGGACAGGAAGGCCGCCTGAGCGCCGCTCGCCGTTCACCCGGGGTGAACCGGGTCCTGCGGGTACGACGGGCCGGAATGTGATCGGATGGGAGCGACGGAACCCGGACACCGGACCCGGACAACGGAATCCGGACCCGGATCCGGACAACGGAACCCGGACCCGGGACCACACGCGAAAGGACACACCGTGGCAACCACGCGCACCGCACACACCGCCTGGGAAGGCAACCTGCTCGAGGGCAACGGCGTCGTCACCTTCGACTCCTCCGGCATCGGCCAGCAGCCGGTGTCGTGGCCGTCGCGCGCCGAAAAGGCGAACGGCAAGACCAGCCCCGAGGAGCTGATCGCCGCCGCCCACTCCAGCTGCTTCTCCATGGCGCTGTCGCACGGCCTGACCGGCGCCGGCACCCCGCCCACCAAGATCGTCACCTCCGCCGACGTCACCTTCCAGCCGGGCGAGGGCATCACCGGCATCCACCTCACCGTCGAGGGCACCGTTCCCGGCATCGACAACGACGCGTTCGTCGCCGCCGCCGAGGACGCCAAGAAGAACTGCCCCGTCAGCCAGGCCCTCACCGGCACCACCATCACCCTGTCGGCGAAGCTCGCCTGACCCCTGCCCCAGGACCTGTGCCGCGCCCTTCGATCAAGGGCGCGGCACCGTCTTGTCCGCCGCTCCCGGGGTACCCGCCATTGACAACGGCCCACTCGCATCCTGTGCTGGGAAGGCGGAACGAGCCGGCGCCCTGGCGGAAGGGGACGACAGATGGCACGCGCGGTGGGAATCGATCTCGGAACCACGAACTCGGTGGTGGCCGTCCTGGAAGGCGGTGAGCCCACCGTCGTCACCAACGCCGAGGGCGCACGGACCACACCGTCGGTCGTCGCCTTCGCCAAGAACGGCGAGGTACTCGTCGGCGAGGTCGCCAAACGGCAGGCCGTCACCAACGTCGAACGCACCGCCCGCTCGGTGAAACGGCACATGGGCGACCCCGACTGGCGCTTCCCCGAACAGGGCACCGTCGACGGCACCCGCTACCGAGCCCAGGAACTGTCGGCCCGGGTGCTCCAGAAACTCAAGCGGGACGCGGAGGCCTACCTCGGCGAGGACGTCACCGACGCGGTGATCACCGTACCGGCGTACTTCGACGACCCCCAGCGGCAGGCCACCAAGGAGGCCGGCGAGATCGCCGGTCTGAAGGTCCTCAGGATCATCAACGAGCCGACCGCCGCCGCCCTCGCCTACGGCCTCGACCGCGGCGAGGAGCAGACCGTCCTCGTCTTCGACCTCGGCGGCGGCACCTTCGACGTCTCCCTCCTGGAGATCGGCGACGGCGTCATCGAGGTCAAGGCCACCAACGGCGACACCCACCTCGGCGGCGACGACTGGGACCAGCGGATCGTCGAACACCTCGCCGGGCGTTTCAAGGGGCAGTACGGCATCGACCTCACCGGCGACAAGATGGCCGTGCAGCGACTGCGCGAGGCAGCCGAGAAAGCCAAGATCGAACTGTCGTCGTCCTCCGAGACCGGCATCAACCTCCCCTACATCACCGCCTCCGCCGAGGGCCCGCTGCACCTCGAGGAGAAACTGACGAGGGCCCAGTTCCAGGAACTCACCGCCGACCTGCTCGACCGGTGCAGGACCCCCTTCCACCAGGCGGTCACGGACGCCGGCGTCCAGCTCTCCGCGATCGACCACGTCATCCTCGTCGGCGGCTCCACCCGCATGCCCGCCGTCACCGACCTCGTCAAGGAACTCACCGGCAAGGACCCGCACAAGGGCGTCAACCCCGACGAGGTGGTCGCCGTCGGCGCCACCCTCCAGGCGGGCGTCATCCGCGGCGACGTCAAGGACGTCCTCCTCCTCGACGTCACCCCGCTGTCCCTGGGCATCGAGACCAAGGGCGGCATCATGACCAAGCTGATCGAACGCAACACCACGATCCCCACCCGCCGTTCGGAGATCTTCACCACCGCCACCGACAACCAGCCCTCGGTAGGCATCCAGGTCTACCAGGGCGAACGCGAGATCGCCGCCTACAACAAGAAGCTCGGCGTCTTCGACCTCACCGGCCTGCCGCCCGCCCCGCGCGGCGTCCCCCAGATCGAGGTCGCCTTCGACATCGACGCCAACGGCATCATGCACGTCTCCGCGAAGGACCTCGCCACCGGCCGCGAACAGAAGATGACCGTCACCGGAGGCTCGGCCCTGCCCAAGGACGACATCGACCGCATGATGCGGGAGGCCGAACAGTACGCCGAGGAGGACCGCAAACGCCGAGAGGCCGCAGAGACCCGCAACCAGGCCGAACAACTCGTCTACCAGACCGAGAAGTTCCTGCGCGACAACGGCGACAGGATCCCGGCCGACACGAAACCCGAGGTCGAGTCCGCGTGCGCGGAGGTCAAGAGCCTCCTGGAACAGAACGCCGAGACCAGTGCCCTGCGCACCGGCGTCGAGAAACTCGCCACCGTCAGCCAGAAGATGGGGCAGGCCATGTACGCCCAGGCCCAGCAGACCCCCACGGACACCGCCGAACAGCACTCCGCACCCCAGGACGACGAGGGCGTGGTGGACGCGGAGATCGTCGACGACGACAAGAACACCAAGGGCGGAGCGGCCTAGACGTTACTCGTCCAGGCCCAGGGGCCTGGCGCCGTACTGCGCAACGGCCGCTCCGCCCAAGGTCCGCGACCCTCAGGGCTTGCGGGCCACCCCCGCGTACACGGGCACGATGCCCTCCGCCTGAACCGCCACGTCCTCGGGCTCCGGCCGCCAGCCGGTCACCGGGATGACTCCGGGGCCCAGCAGCTCCAGCCCGTCGAAGAAACGGGAGAACTCGGCGAGAGCGCGCGGGTGGAAAGGGGTGCCGTTGCGGCGGAACAGAGCGGCGGCCTTCTCGATGGCCTCCGGGTTCAGGTCGGGGGTGACCTGGGAGAGAATCAGACAGCTGCCGGGAGCGAGGGCGTCGACGTACCGCTTGAGCAGGCCGTGCACGTCGTCCCCGTCGGCCGCGTCACCGAGATAGTGCGTCAGCGCGACCAACGACAGCGCGACGGGCCGGGAGAAGTCCAGGGACTCGGCGGCCAGCCGCAGAATGGTGTCGGGATCGCGGACGTCCGCGTGCACATAGTCGGTGCTGCCCTCGGCGGAGCCGTGCAGCAGCGCCTGGGCGTGCCGAAGCACGATCGGGTCGTTGTCGGCATACACGACCCTCGACTCCGCAGCCACCCGCTGGGCCACCTGGTGCAGGTTCGGCTCCGTGGGGATACCGGTACCGATGTCGAGGAACTGTCGCACCCCCGCCTCGGCCACCGCGCGGGTCGCCCGCTGCATGAACCGGCGGTTGGCCCGCGCCCCGCGCACCACGGTGCCGTCCACAGCGAGGATCTTCCGTGCCAGCTCCTCGTCCACCGGGTAGTTGTCCTTGCCACCCAGCCACCAGTCGTACACACGAGCCGGATGAGGCCGGCTGGTGTCTATGCGCGGGACGGCGGCGTCGGATCCGGTCATGCGGTGTGTGCTCCTCGGCGTGAGTCGGCTGAGTCGGGAGTCGGCTGAGTCGGCTGAGCCGACGGGGATCTGAATCGATCGGACGGTGCGCGGTGAAGGTGCCGGATCAGTACATCGCACGGCACTCCTGAAGGAACTTCCGGGTCCGCTGCACCGACGCGGCGCGCGCCGTCATGTGGTCGAGGACCTCCAGATGCGCGGAGACCTCCTTGCGGGAGTCCAGGTACAGGGCGCCGGTCAGGTACTCGGTGTAGACCATGTCCGGCAACTCCGGTTCGGCGAAACGGAACAGCGAGAACGGCGCGTACGTCCCCGGGTGCGGCCCGTCCGCGAACTCGGCGACCTGGAGCGTGACGCGGTCGCGCTCGGCGTACTCCAGCAGCTTGTCCAACTGGTCGCGCATCACCTCGGCCTGCGCGCTCACCGGCCGCCGCAGCACCGTCTCATCCATGATCACCCACAGGTGCGGCGGATCCTCCCGCTCCAACAGCCCCTGCCGGGCCATCCGCAAAGACACATGGCGCTCGATCGTCTCCGGCCCGGTCTGGCCGATCGTGCCCGCCTCCATCACCGCCCGCGCGTACTCCTCCGTCTGCAACAGACCGGGCACGAAGTGCGGCTCGTAGGAGCGGATGACCCGGGCGGCGCCCTCCAGACTCACGTACATGCTGAACCAGTCCGGCAGCACGTCATGGAACCGCTGCCACCAGCCGGGCTGGTTCGCCTCCTCGGCCAGCGTCACGAACGCCGTGGCCTCCTCCTCGGGCACCCCGTACGTCGCGAGCAGCACCTGCACGTACGGGATCTTCAGCGCGACCTCGGCCATCTCCATCCGCCGCACGGTCGCCGACGCCACCCGCAGCACCCGGGCCGCCTCGTCACGCCCCAGCCCGGCCGCCTCCCGCAGCTCCTGCAACCGCTTGCCGAGCACCACCTGGCCCACGGTGGGCGCAGCCCGCCGCTCACTCACGCCACGCCCTCCCCTACGCGCCCAAGTACGCGAGCAGTGTGCCACGCGAAACGGGCTCGCACACCTGGTCGACGCCGAAAGGGACGTCACGGCTCCGGTCAACCGAGCAGCGAATGCAGGTACTTGGCCGTCGCCGGATCCGCCGGCAGGAACGTCTCGATCGCCAGCTCGGCGACCGTCACGTCCATCGGCGTGTTGAAAGTGGAGATCGAGGACACGAAGGACAGGACCCGGCCCTCATGCTCGATCCGCATCGGCAGCGCGAAGTACGCCACCGGCTCCGCCGGTTCGTCCTCGGCCCCCTCCTCGGGGACCGGATAGGCGGCCACCTCCTCGTACAGCGCGCGCAGCGCGTCCGAGCGGTGCAGCGCGATCTGCCGCTCCATCTGCTCCAGCAGATGCCCGCGCCACTCCCTCAGGTTACGGATGCGCGGCGCGAGCCCCTCCGGATGCAGAGTCAGCCGCATCGCGTTCGGCGCCGGCGCCAGCAGCGGCTCCGGTACGCCCTCCAGCAGCATCGCGATGCCCCGGTTGGCGGCGACGACCGTGTACGTCGCGTCGACCACCAGCGCCGGATACGGCTCATAACCCCCGATCAGCCGCTCCATTCCGTCCCGCAGTGCGTCCAACCCTGGGTCGTTCAAGGGGGTTTCGGGATAGTGCGGGGCGTAACCTGCCGCCAGCAGCAGGGCGTTGCGCTCCCGCACCGGCACGTCCAGATGCTCGGCCAGCCGCAGCACCATCTCCTCGCTCGGCCGCGACCGGCCCGTCTCCACGAAGCTGATGTGCCGGGCGGAGGAGTCGGCACGCAGCGCCAGTTCCAGCTGACTGATCCGCCGCCGCTCCCGCCAGGCCCGCAACAGCGGCCCCACCCCCTTGTCGGCGGGTATCACAGCGGTTGCGTTGCCGGACACGGCGGTTGCGTTGCCGGACACGGCGGTTGCGGTGCCGGACACGGCCGTTGCGGTGCCGGACACGGCGGGGGGCCCGGCCGGGGCGGCGGGACGCGAGGACACAATGGTCATACGGACGACCGTAGTCGAGGAGTGTGCGCATGAACGACCCCTGGAAGCTGTCCTGGGAGGCCACGGCGGTGTACCGGGCCAGAGTCCGCGGCTGCCTCCTCGGCGGAGCACTCGGCGACGCCCTCGGCTACCCCGTCGAGTTCAACTCCCTCGACACCATCCGCGCCGCACACGGCCCACGCGGCGTGACCGGGCTCGTCCCCGACGCCGACGGCGTCACCGGCCGCATCAGCGACGACACCCAGATGACCCTCTTCACCGTCGAGGGCATCCGGCAGGCCGTCGAACGCGAACGGCTCAAGGGCATCGGCGGCGGCTGGTCCCACCTGCTGCGCCGGGCCTACGCACGCTGGCTGGAGACCCAGCTCAAACCCGGCCCCGAGGCGAGCGACCCGGCCCGCCCCACCGGCGGCTCCTACGACGGCCCCCGCGGCGGCCTCGTCACCGAACCCTGGCTGTACGCCCGGCGCGCCCCCGGAAACGCCTGCCTGTCCGGACTCGCCCAGGACTTCGTACCCGAGCCCTGGGCTGAACTCGGCCCGCCCGGACCCGTCAACCCCGACTCCAAGGGCTGCGGCGCCGTCATGCGCTCGGCACCCTTCGGACTCGCCAGCACCGACGCCGGCAGCGCCTTCGGCCTCGCCGCCCGCTGCGCCCAGATGACCCACGGCCACCCCACCGGCTACTACGCGGCCGGCGCGCTTGCCACGATCGTGTCCCACATCGTCGCCGGGGACTCCGTCGAGGGCGCCGTCCTGCGCACCCTGCGCCTACTGACCCGCCACCCCGGCCACGACGAGACCACCACCGCCCTGACCCGGGCCCTCGACCTGGCCGCCGACGGCGACGGCACCCCCGAGAAGCTGGAGAGACTCGGCGCCGGCTGGATCGCCGAGGAGGCCCTCGCCATCGGCGTCTACAGCGCCCTCGCCGCGCCACGCGTCGAGGACGCCCTGCTGCTCGCCGTCAACCACTCGGGTGACAGCGACTCCACCGGCTCCATCTGCGGGAACATCCTCGGCGCCCGGTACGGCGACCACGGGCTGCCGCACGCGTGGGTGGAGCAGGTGGAGGGGCGGGGCCGGATCGCGGCGCTGGCGGACGACCTGGCGGCGGAGTGTGTGCGGGGCTGACGCCGACGGCCGATTGCCGACGCCGATTGCCGATTGCCGACGGTCGATTGTCGACGATGATTGTCTACAGTCCTCGTCTACAGTCGTCGTCCCCAGTCGACGATCACCGCCCCGACCCCCGGCACCACCCCACGACACCATCCTGACCAGCGCCCCGGCGGTCCGCCTGTGGCAGGCTGAACAGGTACCCGACACCCAGGAAGGGAGCCAGGGATGGCCGTCGAACCGCTGTCGCAGAAGGAGATCGAGGACCGGCTGGCCGAACTGCCCGGCTGGTCCATCGACGGCGACCGCATCGCCCGCTCCTACCGGCTCGGCTCGCACTTCGCGGCGACGGCGATGGTCGTGCACATCGCCCAGGTCCAGGACGAACTCGACCACCACTCCGACCTCACCCTCGGATACAACACGGTCTCGCTCACCGTGAACACGCACAGCGCGGGCGGTGTCGTCACCGAGAAGGACTTCGAACTCGCCCGCAGGGTGGAGGAACTCGCCGCAGGCCACGGAGCACACTGAGCCACGTGCTCGACTACGAGAAAGAAGCCGACGCCTACGATGCGACGCGCGGCGGCGAGGCCCGTGCCGCCGCGGCCGCCGAGGCCGTCCTCGGGCTGATACCCGACGGCGCCCACCGCCTCCTCGATGTCGCCTGCGGCACGGGCATCGTCACCCGCCGGCTGGCCGCGGCCCGGCCCGGCATGCGGGTCACCGGCGCGGACCTGGCCCAGGGCATGACCCGGATGGCCGCCGCCCGGCTGCCCGGGGCGGTGGTCCGGGCCGACAGCCGCCGCCTGCCCTTCCCCGACCGCACCTTCGACGCCGTGACCAGCGTGTGGCTGCTGCACCTGCTGGACCACCCCGCCGACGCCGACCGCATCGTCGCCGAGTGCGCCCGCGTCCTCAGACCCGGCGGCGTCTACGTCACCACCGTCGACAAGGCGGCCGCGCACGACGTCGGCAGCGACCTCGACGCCGTCCTCGCCCCGCGCCCGCGCCGCCCCGCCCAGGACGCCGCCGGCGCGGTCGCCGAGCACGCCGCCCGGCACGGTCTGCGTCCCGCCGGACATACGTCCTTCCGCGGCCTCGGACAGGGCCGCAGTCCCCGCGGCACCATCGCCGACCTGCGCCGCGGCTGGTTCACGGTACTGCCGCCCGGCGACCCGCTGACCGAACGGTTCGCCGAGCGGCTGGCGGCCCTCCCGGACCAGGACCGGCCCCGCGCCGACCCCTGTTTCAGCCTGCGCTCGTTCCGGAAGCCTCCAGCCGGGTGAACTCCATGATCCAGTTGGCCACCCAGGTCTCCCCGCCGTCCACCGAGAAGGCCTGCTCCCAGCGGGCGGCGGCGGGGGAGACCCTCGACCACACGAACCGCACCCGCACGTCCTTCCCGTCGTGCGTGTCGTCGCCGTAGAACTCGCCCCGGTCGCCCGCGAACCGGCCGACGACCGGTGGGAACAGCTTCCCGCTGCGGCTGGATGACCAGTTCAGCGACCACTGACGGTTCTCCTGGTCGAACAGCCGCAGGGTCAGCCCCTTGGAGCCCAGGTGCGGTATGTCGATCTCGTCGATGTTCGCGGCCCCGTCGAACAGGGACCAGCAGCGGCTCGTAGCCCGGAACTCCACCCAGCCGCTGTCCGGATCGAGGAAGTCCGTGCGGCGGCGATGGAGGACGGTCCATTCGCCGTGGAAGAAGTCGAAGTCGTGCGCGCTGCTCATGAGCGGTCTCCTGTGGTTCCTTCGGGCAGGGTGTCGGCCAGATAGGCGGCCAGGTCCGGGCGTTCGGGTGCGAGCATGTGGCGCACCCACGCGTCGCGTTCGTGCAGGATCGGCGGCAGTTCCCAGACGCAGCCGATCCACGGCAGGCCGGGCCGGACGAAGTGCGTCGGGTCGTCGTCGGGGCAGCCGAGCACCGGCTGGCCGGCCGCCGCGCCGCCGAAGTGCAGCACGTTGTCCCACACCCAGCTGTACGCGTTCAGATAGACGCCGTCGTCCCCTCCCCGGTGGAGGACGACGAACGTCGCCGGCGGCGTGCCGTCCGGTTCGGGCAGCAGCTCCGGCAGGATCGCGTACGCCGCCTTCTCCACCTCGGGCGCGATGCCCGCCGGGTCGGCGGTGACGTGGTAGCGCTTGACGCGCCGCCCGGCCACCTCGACCGGCGGCGGCACGGTCAGCAGTTTCTCCGTGAAGGCCATACCCGCACGCTAGGACGGCTTCCCTGACATCCTGTGTCAGTGAAGTCCAGCCGCCTCGTCTCGATCGTCCTGCTGCTGCAGACCCGCGGCCGGATGACCGCCGCCCAGCTCGCCGGGGAACTGGAGGTGTCGGTGCGCACGGTCTACCGGGACGTCGAGGCGCTCAGCGCGGCGGGCGTCCCGCTGTACGGGGACGCGGGCCACGCCGGCGGGTACCGTCTCCTCGACGGCTACCGCACCCGCCTCACCGGCCTGACCACCGGCGAGACCGAGGCCCTCTTCCTCGCCGGAGCCCCCGGCCCCGCCGCCGAACTCGGCCTCGGACCGGTGCTGGCCGCCGCCCAGCTCAAGGTCCGCGCCGCCCTGCCGCCGGAACTGCGCGCCCACGCCGACCGGATCAGCTGCCGCTTCCACCTCGACGCGCCCGGCTGGTACGCGGACGCCGACCAGGCACCGTACCTGTCCGCGGTGGCCGACGCCGTATGGAACAATCGTATACTGGATGTCGTATACCGGCGTTGGCGGGAACCCACCGACGTGGAGCGCCGCCTGGAGCCGTACGGACTCGTCCACAAGGCGGGCCGCTGGTACGTCGTCGCCGGCCCCGGCCCGCGCACCTACCGCGTCGACCAGATCCTCCGACTGACCGTCCGGGACGAGGAGTTCACCCGCCCCGACGACTTCGACCTGGCCGCGTTCTGGACGGCGTACCAGCGCGACTTCCATGACCGTCTGTACCGGGCCGAGGCCCTGATCCGGCTCGCCCCCGGCGCCCGGCTCACCGGAGCCGGCGCGGCGGCGGTCGCCGCGGGCGGCCGTACGGACGAGTCCGGATGGACACTGGCCGCCGTCCCCATCGAGTCCGTCGAGCACGCCCACGGGGAGTTCCTGCGTCTGGGCACGGACATCGAGGTGCTCGAGCCCGCCGAACTGCGCGAGCGGATCGCCCGGACGGCGGCCGAGTTGGCCGAGCGGTACGGCAGGTGCGGCAACTCCCGTGCGCACGGCGGCGACTGAGAAGCGAACCCGTCCCTCTCCGCAGGAGGTTCGTCTCATGCAGCACCCGCACCCCCGCACCCGGCACCGGCAGCGTGGCCGCCGTGCCGTCCTCGCCGCCGTGGTGGCCGCGGCGTCGCTGGTCGGCGCCGGACTGACCGCCCTCACCCCGGGCAGCGCCGAGGCCGCCACCGCCCGGCAGGTCGAGAAGCTGGACCGGGGCCTGGTCAGCGTCCACACCGACAGCGGCAACCTGATCAGCTGGCGCTGGCTGGGCACCGACCCGGACAACGTCTCCTTCAACGTCTACCGGGCCGGTACGAAGGTCAACTCCAGCCCGGTCACGGCCTCCACCGACTACTTCCACTCCGGCGCCCCGGCCTCCGCCGACTACACGGTCCGCGCCATCGTCAACGGCGTGGAGCAGGCCGACTCCGAGCACGCCCTCCAACTCCGCACCGGCTACAAGGACGTGCCCATCACCCCGCCCGCCGGCGGCACCACACCGGACGGCGTCGCCTACACCTACGACGCCAACGACGCCTCCGTCGGCGACCTCGACGGCGACGGGCAACTGGACCTGGTCCTCAAGTGGCAGCCGACCAACGCCAAGGACAACTCGCAGTCCGGATACACCGGCGACACCGTCCTCGACGGCATCACACTCGACGGCACCCGCCTGTGGCGCATCGACCTGGGCCGCAACATCCGCTCCGGCTCCCACTACACGCAGTTCCAGGTGTACGACTACGACGGCGACGGCAAGGCGGAGGTCGCCATGAAGACCGCCGACGGCACGGTCGACGGAACCGGCACGGTCATCGGCAGCGCGTCGGCCGACCACCGCAACTCCAGCGGATACGTCCTGTCCGGCCCGGAGTACCTGACCATGTTCAACGGGCAGACCGGCAAGGCGATGCAGACCGTCGACTACGTCCCCGCACGCGGCACGGTCTCCTCCTGGGGCGACTCCTACGGCAACCGCGTCGACCGCTTCCTGGCGGGCACCGCCTACCTGGACGGCTCCCGCCCCTCACTGATCATGGCCCGCGGCTACTACACCCGAACCGTGATCGCGGCCTGGGACTGGCGGGGCGGCACCTTCACCCGACGCTGGACCTTCGACACCAACTCCTCCACCAACAGCGGCAAGGGCTACGACGGACAGGGCAACCACCAGCTGTCCGTCGCGGACGTCGACGGCGACGGCAAGGACGAGATCGTCTACGGCTCGATGGCGGTCGACGACAACGGCTACGGTCTGTGGACGACGAAGAACGGCCACGGCGACGCCATGCACGTCGGCGACCTCGATCCGTCCCGGCCCGGCCTGGAGGAGTTCAAGGTCGACGAGGACTCCTCGAAGCCGGCGTCCTGGATGGCGGACGCGAAGACCGGGCAGATCCTGTGGTCGACGGCGGCCGACGGGGACAACGGCAGGGGCGTCTCGGGAGACGTCTGGGCGGGCAGCCCCGGCGCCGAGTCCTGGTCGTCCCACGCCGACGGGGTGCGCAACCCGCAGGGCACCGTGGTGGCTAGCCGCAAGCCGGGCAGCATCAACTTCCTGAGCTGGTGGGACGGCGACACCGTCCGTGAACTCCTCGACGACACCCACATCGACAAGTACGGCACCTCGTCCGACACCCGGCTGCTGACCGGATCCGGCGTCCACTCCAACAACAGCACCAAGGCGACTCCGTCCCTGTCCGGGGACATCCTCGGCGACTGGCGCGAGGAGGTCGCCTGGCCCACCACCGACAACACGGCGCTGCGCATCTACTCCACGCCGTACGAGACCGGCACGCGCATCACGACGCTGCTGCACGACACCCAGTACCGCACGGCACTCGCATGGCAGAACACCGCATACAATCAACCGCCCCACCCGAGCTTCTTCATCGGCGACGGGATGGCGACGGCACCGAGGCCTGCGGTATACACCCCCTGAGCCGGTAAATGACGGCTACACCGATCTTGGGCACACTTTCATTACGAGGAGTTCACACTGGGGCCTGGGTGAGGGATGATTCATCACTCAACGATCATCCCTGGGGGGACCAATGAGCACCAACATCACGCCACCGCCCATGCCCGGATAGGGGCCGGCCGTTCCGCCGCCGGTGCCGCCCAAGAAGACGAACACGGTCGTCGTCGCGACCGCGGCAGCCGCCATCGGCGCCGTGGTCGCGGCAGCGATCACCGCTGGTGTCGCGGGAGGCGACACGGCGGCCGAGCCGAGCCCCACCGTGACCGTCACCAGGACCGTCGGCGAGGACGACAGTGCCGCCGCGGCCGACGAAGAGGCCAGCCCCACGCCCGACGAGACCGACGACGGGGTCTACGCCCTGACCGACACGGTCACCTACGAATCCGACGTCGAAGTCAGCCTTTCCGGCTTCAAACGAACCGTGTCCGGCGCCTATGCCGATCCGGAGAACACGTCGTACGTGGGGTTCACGGTGAAAATCAAGAATGGCGGCAGCAAAACCTTCGACGCCACGATGCTCACCGTCAACTGCTCCTACGGCAAGGACGGGCACAGCAGCGAAGAAGTCTACGATTCCGACGCGGGTCTGAACGGCGGACCGGACACCAAACTCCTCGCCGGCCGGTCCATCAATGTGCCCTGGGGTTGCGAACTTCCCAAGAACCAGAAGCTCATCCAGATCGAAGTCACCCCCGACTTCGACTCCGAGGCCGCGATCTTCACCGGCTCCGTCAAGTAGCGGACGGGGCGCGTGCCCGCCGTGGCACGCGCCCCCGGTCGTCAGGTGACCGTGCAGCTCTGGTCGCCCAGCTTGAACGACGTCGGTTTCGTATTGGCGCCCGACCAGCTCCCGGTGAAGCCGAAGCCCACCGAGGAACCCGCCGCCACCGTGCCGTTCCAGCTCACGTTCTTCGCGGTCACCGCCGCGCCCGACTGCGTGTAGTCGGCGTTCCACAGCTGGGTGACCTTCTGCCCCTCGGCGAAGGACCAGCCGAGTGACCAGCCGGTCCAAGCGGTCGAACCGGTGTTGGTCAGCTGGACATCGGCCTGGAAGCCGCCCGACCACTGGTTCGTGATCTTGTACGTCACCGCACAGGCACCGGCCGGCGTCGGATCCGAACCGCCACCGCCACCGCCGTCACCCCCGCCTCCGCTCGTGTCGGAGGTGTCGCCGTAGACGACCCCACGCCCGTTCGTCGACACGTACACCCGCCCGTACACCCGCGGGTCACCCGTGATCGCCGCACCCGTCCAGCCCCACTGATGGGTGTCGTCGTTGATACGGGTCCAGCTCACCCCCTTGTCGGTCGACCGGAAGATGCCCCGCACCCCGCCGATCTTCGCGCTGGTGTACAGCGTCTGGTACGAGGCCCCCGTCGCCGCCTTGCCGAAGCCGATCGTGTCGGCCTGCTCGACGTTCGACAGCTTGGTGAAGCTCGCGCCGCCGTCCGTCGAGTGCCACAGCCCGTACGCTCCGTCGCTCGCGCCGCCCGCCAGCCACACGTCGCCCTGGAC
Organism: Streptomyces sp. NPDC054834; assembly: GCF_053611185.1. Classification (NCBI taxonomy): domain Bacteria; kingdom Bacillati; phylum Actinomycetota; class Actinomycetes; order Kitasatosporales; family Streptomycetaceae; genus Streptomyces; species Streptomyces sp. NPDC054834. Next base: position 224,453 of record NZ_JBSGZV010000005.1, read on the forward strand.
ACCGGGCAACGCCTTGAAGCGCACGCTGTCACCGCTGGGCAGCCCGGTCGCCGAGGAAGCGGTGAAGCTCGCACCGCCGTCCGAACTCACGTAGAACTTCCCCGACTTGAAGCCGTAGAACGTCTTCGGATCCACCCGGTCGGACTCGACGACCGCCCCGGACGGAATCCCGCTCGACGCCGACCAGGACGAACCGAAGCCCGTCGTGTACTGCACGCCCGTACCCACCGGACTCCACACGAACCGGCTGCCGTCGGCGCTCGCCGCCACCGTGCCGCCGCCGCTGACCCCCGAAGGATCCGTGCCCGCGAACCAGTTGGCGCCGTTGTCGGTCGAGAACGCCACGTGCGGACCGGAGTCCAGATTGCCGACGCGCACAACCGTGTTCGGGTTGGTCTCCGCGAAGTCCAGGCTGGTGGTCGTGGTGAAGGTGGGCGAGGTGAACATCATCGACGGCACCTTCGTCAGATCCGTGTGCCGGAAGCCGCCGACGTCACCCAGGGCACTGAAGAGCTGGGCGCCACCGGACGGGGGAGAGGCGAGGTCGTTGACGGCCGTCTCCTCCAGGCCCTGCACCATCGGCTTGATGGTGAACTGCCCGCCGCTGTCCCAGTTCGTCAGGTTCTCGGTCCCGTACAGCGTCGCACCCGTTCCGTACATCATCCGCGCGGAGTTGAAGGGATCGATCTCCAGCGACTCCGTCATCCAGCCCAGCTTCGGGGTCTGTTCGGGCGGCGACGGGTTCGCGCCGAAGGTCAGCCACGGGGACGACGACACGTCGATGGTGTAGCGGTTCGAGCGGTTGGGGTACGACGTGTAGTCCCAGGCCTTCGTCCAGGTGCCGCCGCTGTCCGTGGAGCGGAAGATCTGGGTGTCCGGCCACCAGGAACTGTATGCGGTCGCCATCACCGTGCCCGGATGCTGCCGGTCGACCGTCAGCCCGCTGAAGCCGTAGTAGGTGTCGGCCTCGGCGACCGGGCTGACGTTGGTCCAGGTGCCGGTCGCCGTCGCGTACCGCCACAGCTGGCCCTTGTCGCCGTCGTACGGACCGCCCTTGTCGCTGTATGCGATGTACAGGTAGCCGTTCTTCGTATCCAGTACACCCTTGTGCGCCAGATATCCGGTCGGCTGCCCCGCCAGCCGCGACCACGTCGCTCCGGCGTCCGTCGACCGGTACACCGCGTTGTCCTTGTCCGCCACCCCGACGTAGATCGTCTTCGTCGCGCTCCCCGACGTACCCGTGGACTCGTCGAAGGTGACCCAGACGATCCCCTGGTTGTCACTGGCGTACCCGGTCGTGTCGCTCGGATCCTGCTGGTAGTTGCCGGGGTTGGGGAACGCCGTCACCTGCGACCAGGTCACCCCGGAGTCCGTCGACCGCCACAGTCCCCTGCCGCTGGGCGCGCCCAGATACAGGACGCTGTCCTTGTTGGGGTCGATCGCCAGGCGCTCGCCCATGCCCCGGCCGGGCATGTTGCCGCCCAGCTTGAACGGCAGGTCGGTCTTCTGCCAGCTCGCGCCCCGGTCGGCGGAGCGCAGCACCGCGCCGTTCCCGGGGTCCCAGCTGTTGGTGTACGTACCGACGGCCGCGTACACCTTGTTCGGATCCACCGCGTCCGAGGCGAGGCTGACGACGCCCGTGTGGCCCCAGTCGTTCCAGCCGACCGAGTCCAGCAGCGGGGTCCAGGTCTTCGTCGACTCCTGCCAGCGGTAGGCGCCGCCGATGTCCGTGCGGGCGTAGACCAGGTTCTTCTCGGAGCGGTTGAACACGATGCCGGGGACGAAGCCGCCGCCGTCGATCCGGGCGTTCTTCCAGGTGTAGGTGTCGGCCGCGAGCGTCACCTTCGGTGTGCTCGCGGCCAGCGCGGGCGGGCTGCCCGCCAGCAGGCCGGCGGCCAGGGCCAGAACTGCCGTGAGAATACGGGTTCTTCGCACGGTGGGGGTCCTTCCTTCGGGGAGGAGGGCGTGACGACCGGGCGGCCCCCCGTGCGGGTGGGGACCGCCCGGTCCGGCGTACACGGAGCGGTAGCGGGGACCTATTCGAGGAGCTCCGCGTACGAACCCATGGCCATGGCGATGTCCGCCTGGGCCCAGAACCGGTGGTACGTGAAGACGGGCGCGGCACCGCCCGCGAGGTAGCTCGAGATCTTCGACCAGGCCGGGTCGTTCTTGTAGAAGGACCTCAGCGAGATGAAGGTCGAGGACGAGCTGATCGCGTCACCGTTCGGCATCTTGCCGCTCCAGCCGCTCGGCACGTACACGCTGTCGTCGAAGCGGTTGTAGTCGGTGCGGGTCTCCGGGACGGCGATGCCCAGGCTGTCCTGGTAGTTGTTCCACATGCCGTCCAGCAGCGCCTTGGCCGTCGACTTCGCCGTCGCGTCACCGGACTTGGCGGCGTAGTACGTCAGCGTCTTGGCGTAGGCGGCCGCCACGCCGACGTCGTTGGTGTAGTCGGCGACGGTGACGTGCAGCCCGCTGTTGGCGCCGGGGGAGGAAGCGTTCCAGGTGTCGGGCTGGCCCGACCACTGGAGCGTCGACGGGATCAGATAGGTGCCGTCCGGGTTGATCGTGGTCTTGGACAGCGCCCACTTGACCCACTTGTCGAGGACCGTCTTGGCGTTGGCGTTCCCCGTCTGCTGGTAGTACTCGGCGACCCGCTCCATCGACCACGCCTGGAAGCCGAACCACTGGTTGGACGGCGGGTCGTGGTAGACGGGCTCCCAGTCGTAGTACATGCCGTAGAAGGTCGACGTTCCCGACGGCGGGGTCGCGTACCGGCCCTGCCAGCTGTTGGTGGCGCCGCCCGCGATGGCGCCCTCGGAGGACTGCAGCCACTGGTAGAACTCCAGCTGCCGCTGGAGCGACTTGCTCCAGTCCGTCGCACCCGTCGCCGACTTCGGCTTCAGGTCGGCGTAGGAGCTGAGCGCGTACGCCGCAAGGGGGTTCTGGTAGCCGCCGTGCACGTGGCTGGAGCCGATGCGCCAGGCCCAGCCCGCGCTGGTGTCCGTCGCGCCGCCCCACGCGTAGTACCAGGACAGCAGGTAGTCCGAGGCGTCCTTGCCGGTGCCGGCCGGGCAGGAGGAGGTCCCGGCACAGTTGCCGATTTTCTTGAAGTACTTGTCGTACATCGCATACCGCAGGTAGTCGCCCATCTTCGCCGCCTTGGCGACGGTGGCCGACACATCACTGCCCTTGCCCTGCGCCTTCGCCCAGACGTCCGCCCAGTACGCGGCCTGCACCGCGCGCGCGTCGGCGTCCGGGGCGTCCGTGTACTTCCACTGCTTGGCGTAGGAGGAGTCGCCGGTGAACAGGTCCAGGTACCCGTTCGTGCCGCCGTACTTGAAGGCGTCGCAGGTCGGCTGCGGCACCGTCTCCCAGACCGACTCCTGCGGGCCGCGCTGGAAGGTGTTGATGTACGACGGTCCGGTGGCCGTCGGGCCGGCCTCGCACTTGCCGGGCTCGTTGCCGTAGCCGTAGACGTTGTCGACGTCCTGAAGCCAGTGCATACCGTAGACGTCGTCCGTACCGTATGCGGTCTTCAGTTCACCGGCGATCGGATCCGATCCGACCGGCACCGACGTGTCCAGCTTCGCCGGATACTCGTTCGGCGTGTCCAGTTCGGGCGCGTACGTCGCCGGCTTCGAGGCGTTGTAGAAGGAGTTGGTCGGCTGGTCGGCGTGGGTCGGGATCATGTACTTGTCCATCAGATCCCAGGCGCCGTTGAACTTCGACCAGTCACCGGTGACCTTGCCGTACATCGCCTGGAGCCACAGAAGGTAGCTGTAGGCCTCCGACGTGGTCTCGTGCCCCTGGTCCGGGGCCTCGACGATCAGCGTCTCGACCGAGTGGTAGGGGATGCCCTCGGGGGAGAAGTAGCCGTTCGCCGGGTTGGTGATCTTCCCGTACAGATCCAGGAAGCGGGCGTCGTACGCCTTCGACGCCGCCAGCTCCGTCACGGTCACCGTCGCCTTGGTGTGGCCGGTCGCCGAAGCGGTGAAGGTCGCCGCGCCCGTGCCCGAGGAATCGGCCGTGATGGTCACCGTCTGCGCGGTGTTCCAGTTGGACGGAGTGAACGTCAGTGACGATCCGCCGGTCACGCTGAGACCCGTGTTGCCGTCCGTACGGGCCACGCTCACCGAGACGTTGGCGCTCGGCTGCGTCGACAGCTTCACCGAGAACGTCCCCGTCTTGCCCTGCTGGACGCCCAGTTGGGTGGGCGAGGCCACCACGGCGGGACCCGAGGCGACCGTGATGCCCACCGGCGTGGACTCGGCGGCGGCGCCCAGGCTGTCGTAGGCCTTCGCCACCAGAGAATGACTGCCCACGGTCAAACTTGAGACCGAGAGCGAGTACGGCGCGCTGGTGTCCGTGCCCAGCAGCGTGGTGTCGTCGTAGAACTCCACCTTGCTGATCGTCGCGTTGTCCGCGGCCGCCGCGGTCGCCGCCAGCGGCACCGCGTCACCCTGCGTGTAGACCGCGCCCGCGACGGGGCTGGTCAGCACGGCGAGGGGCGGCTGGTGCGCGCCGGCACAGGTGGTGCCGTTGACCGCGAAGCCGGCGGGAGCGGTGTTGGTACCGCTGTAGGTGAACTGTGCGCCGGTGCTCACGGCGGCGCCGGCGGCGATCGTCCCGTTGTACGAGGCGTTCTGCACGGTGACGGACTGGCCGGACTGGGACCAGGTGCCGTTCCAGCCGCTGACGAGCTTCTGGTTGCCCGTGTACCCGTACGTCAGGGTCCAGCCGTCGATGGCGTCCGTGCCGCGGTTGGTGAGGGTGAGGTCGGCGGTGAAGCCGGAGCCCCAGTCATTGGTCTTGTAGTCGACGCTGCACTGAAGAGCCGCCGCGTGCGCGGGTGCCGTTCCCGTGGCGAGCATCGACAGGGGAAGGGCGAGCGCCGCGCCGACGGCCGTCCACAACCGTCGCGCGGCTCTGCGCCTCCGTCCAAGATGCATGTGCTGGTTCCTCCTTGCGGCTCGGAAGAAGTCAAGGCTTGAACCAGTGGGAGCGCTCCCATAGTGGGGACGGGGGTGTGAACGGTCAAGGTGCTTGAAGAGTCGAAAAGATTCGACGGATCCGGTTGAGGAAAAGTCAAGCGGCTCCTCTGTCCTTTGCCGGTACTTGGCGCTACCTTCCTTCGCACCAGTGGGAGCGATTCCGTTCAGTCGACGCGTCCGTCACGACGCGCCCGAGCTGTAAGGACTCGCTCATGCGACACCCCCCGCGTTCAGTACTTTTAGCCGTCGCCGGTGCGGTCACGCTCCTCGCGAGCGTGGCCGTCCCGGTGGTCACGGCACAGGGAGCCACACCCGCGTGCACGGTGGAGTACTCCGTCACCAGCCAGTGGGACACCGGCTTCCAGGGCGCCGTGAAGATCACCAACAACAAGGCCGCGCTGAGCAGTTGGACCCTCACCTTCGACTTCGCGAACGGCCAGAAGGTCACCCAGGGCTGGAACGCCAAATGGTCCCAGTCCGGCACCACCGTGACCGCGGCCAACGAGAGCTGGAACGGCTCGCTCGGCACCGGCGCCACCATCAGCGCCGGGTTCCTCGGCTCCTGGTCGGGCAGCAACGCCGTACCGACGACGTTCAAGCTCAACGGGACGACCTGCAACGTCGACACGGACCCGACCCCCACACCCACCGACCCGCCCCCGACGACCGGCAAGGCACCCGCCCTGCACGTCTCCGGCAACAAGCTCGTCGACGCCGACGGAAAGACACGCCGGCTGCTCGGCGTGAACCGCTCCGGCGGCGAGTTCATGTGCGTCCAGGGCTACGGCATCTGGGACGGCCCCGTCGACGACGCGGCCGTCGCGGCGATCGCCGACTGGAAGGCCAACGCGGTCCGCATCCCGCTCAACGAGGAGTGCTGGCTGGGCCTCTCCAACGTCAAGCCGGAGTACGCGGGCGCCAACTACATCAACGCGGTCAAGGACCTGGTGGCCCGCGTCGAGGCGCACGGCATGACGCCGATCGTCGAACTGCACTGGTCCTACGGCCAGTACACCGGCAACTCGGCCGGCTGCTCCGACGTGCACGCCACCTGCCAGAAACCGATGCCCGACATGCAGTACACCCCGTCGTTCTGGTCCTCCGTGGCCGGCACCTTCAAGGACGACCCGGCGGTCGCCTTCGACCTGTTCAACGAGCCGTATCCGGACCGGGCGACATCCACCACCCAGGCGTGGCAGTGCTGGAAGGACGGCGGCACCTGCCCCGGCATCTCGTACGAGGTCGCCGGTATGCAGGACCTCGTCGATTCCATACGATCCGCCGGCGCCAAGAACGTCATCCTGGCCGGCGGGCTCGCCTACTCCAACGACCTCAGCCAGTGGCTGACGTACAAGCCCACCGACCCCACCGGCAATCTCGCCGCCGCCTACCACGTCTACAACTTCAACACCTGCGCCAGTGAGAGCTGCTGGAACTCGACCCTGGCCCCGGTGGCGGCCCAAGTGCCGCTGGTGGCAGGAGAGATCGGCGAGAACACCTGCTCGCACGGCTTCGTCGACCAGGTCATGAAGTGGTTCGACGACCGGAACCTCTCCTACCTGGGCTGGACCTGGAACACCTGGGACTGCTCCTCCGGCCCGTCCCTGATCTCCAGCTACGACGGCACGCCCACCGCCTACGGCATCGGCCTGCGCGACCACCTGCGCGCCGTCAACCCGTAAGTCCGCACCGCAAGCCCACAGAAGGAACGACACCCGCAACTCCCGCAACGGAGAAGGAACCCGCACTCATGAGTCGTACCAGATCAGCGATGCTCGCCGCCCTGGCGCTGCTCGCCGGGGCCTCAGGGACGGCGTACGCGTCCGTCCCGTCCACGGACGCCGGCATCTCCGCCATCCCCTGCACCGTCGACTACAAAGTGCAGAACCAGTGGGACACCGGCTTCACCGCCGCCGTGACGGTCACCAACAACGGCGCCGCCAAGTCCGCCTGGTCCGTCAAGTGGTCCTACGCCGGCAACCAGAAGGTCACCAGCGGCTGGAACACCAAGATCACCCAGAGCGGCACCGCCGTCACCGCGAACAACGAGACGTACAACGGCACCCTGGCGACCGGCGGTTCGGTCAGCTTCGGCTTCAACGCCTCCTACAGCGGCACCAACGCGACCCCGGCCACCTTCACCCTCGACGGTGTCACCTGCAACGTCGACGACGGCGGCAGCGGGGGCGGCGGGGGCGGGGGCGGGGGCGGCGGTGGCGGCACCGGCAGCCGTGTCGACAACCCGTACGCGGGTGCCAAGGTGTACGTGAACCCCGAATGGTCGGCCAATGCCGCCGCCGAACCGGGCGGCAGCCGCGTCTCCAACCAGCCCACGGGCGTCTGGCTGGACCGTATCGCCGCGATCAACGGCGTGAACGGCGGCATGGGCCTGCGCGCCCACCTGGACGCCGCCCTCGCCCAGAAGGGCAGCAGCGAAGAGGTCGTCCAGCTCGTCATCTACGACCTGCCCGGCCGGGACTGCTCCGCCCTCGCCTCCAACGGCGAACTCGGCCCGACCGAGATCGACAAGTACAAGACGCAGTTCATCGACCCGATCGCCACGATCCTCGGCGACCCCAAGTACGCCTCGCTCAGGATCGTCACCACCGTGGAGCTCGACTCGCTGCCCAACCTCATCACCAACACCGGCAGCAAGGCCACCGCCACACCCGCGTGCGACACCATGCTCGCCAACGGCAACTACGTGAAGGGCGTCGGCTACGCCCTGCACAAGCTCGGCGCCATCCCCAACGTCTACAACTACCTCGACGCCGGCCACCACGGCTGGCTCGGCTGGGACGACAACTTCGGCCCGACCGCGACCCTGTTCAAGCAGGCGGCCACCAGTGAGGGGGCGACTGTAGACGATGTACAGGGCTTCATCACCAACACGGCCAACTACAGCGCTCTGAAGGAGAACAACTTCACCATCAACGACACGGTGAACGGCACCTCCGTACGCCAGTCCAAGTGGGTCGACTGGAACCGCTACGTCGACGAGCTGTCCTATGCCCAGGCCTTCCGCAACCAGTTGGTCTCCGTCGGCTTCGACTCCGGGATCGGCATGCTCATCGACACCTCCCGCAACGGCTGGGGTGGCACCGCCCGCCCGACCGGCCCCGGCCCGCTGACCAGCGTCGACACCTACGTCGATGGGGGCCGTTACGACCGCCGCATCCACGTCGGCAACTGGTGCAACCAGTCCGGCGCCGGCCTCGGCGAACGCCCCCAGGCCAGCCCGGCGACCGGGATCGACGCCTACGTGTGGATGAAGCCCCCGGGCGAGTCCGACGGCTCCAGCAGCGCCATCGCCAACGACGAGGGCAAGGGCTTCGACCGCATGTGCGACCCGACGTACACGGGCAACGCCCGCAACGGCAACAGCATGTCGGGCGCCCTGCCGAACGCCCCGCTGTCCGGCCACTGGTTCTCCGCCCAGTTCCAGCAGCTGATGCAGAACGCCTACCCGCCGCTGTCGTGACGCGGTGACGCCCAGGTGATCCGCCGGGTTCAGCCCTCCCGGGCCAGGCCCCGGCGGATCGCGAACTCCACGGCGGAGTAGTTCCCGTCCGCCCGCTCCAGCTCGTACGGCACCGCCGGGTCCAGTGACGGTTGTGCCATGAAACGGGGCTTCGTACCGTGATGCGGCTGGGCGGCGTGGACGAGGAACGGATGGCAGAGCCAGACGTCTCCGGGGCGGCCGGTGGCGTAAGCGAGGCGGCGGTGTGCGGAGGCCTCGACCAGACGCGGAGCGATCTCCAGGCTCGACACCCCCTCCTCACGGTAGGGCTCCAGCAGCCGGGGCACATCGAGGTGCGAGCCGACCCGGATGCGGGTCGGCGCGTTGTCCTCGGTCACCTCGGAGAACAGGAACAGCATCAGCAGCGCCCGGCGCCGGGACCGCAGGTTGGCGTAGGGCCAGGTCTCGCCCTCCGGGACGTAGCTCCCGTCGATGTGCCAGCCCGCGTCGTCCGGCTCGTCGTCGTGCGGGAAGCGCAACGGGAAGGCACCCAGGTGGTAGCGGGGCTCCCAGCGGCCCTCACCGACCAGCAGGTCGAAGGCCTCATGCAGCGCCGGAGAGTTGGCCGCGGCCGCGAACGGGCCCTGCGCCATGGCGAGCACCCAGTGCACCGGGTCCTTCCAGGTGCTGGGATCCTCCGGGTCGTACCCCGTCTCCTTCCACAGCAGCCGTGCGCCGTCCTCGGCGACACGGGCCGGGAAGGCGCCCTCGATCTTCACGAATCCGTCTTCGAGGAAACGCTCCACCAGTTCGTCACCCATCGCTGGATCCTCGGTGATCCCGGTTCCCGCCGCATCCCGTTTTTGCCGTCATGGCAACACCGCTGGCCAGCCGGCGGTGCGTCGGCGCAGTCTGGCGGCATCCGGAAGAGAGGCTGACCACCATGGCGCACCACCACGAGCAGGGCCCCCCGCACGGCCATCAGCACGGCCAGGGGCATGGTCACGGGCACACAGACATCGACTGGGCCGAGATGGGCCCGCAGCTGGAGAACCAGGCGGAACTGTTCACCCCCGTCTACGAGCGGGCCATGGCCTGGCTGGCGCGGGAAGTGACCGAACCCGGTCTGATCGTCGACGCGGGCAGCGGTCCCGGCGTCGTGTCGTGCCTGTTCGCCGAGGCGTTCCCGGGCGCGAGGGTCATGGCCGTGGATGTCGCCGAGCCCCTTCTGGAACGGGCCAGCGCCCGGGCGGCCCGGCAGGGCGTCGCCGACCGCTTCGCCACCCTCGCCGGTGAACTCCCGGGTGTACTCGACGAGTTGGAATACCCCGCCGACCTGCTGTGGGCCGGCCGAAGCCTGCACCACCTGGGCGACCAGCGAGCCGCCCTCACCGCCTTCGGGGACCGGCTGGCCCCCGGCGGCACCCTGGCCCTGCTCGAGGGTGGCCTGCCCTCCCGCTTCCTGCCCCGCGACATCGGCATCGGCCGGCCCGGACTCCAGGCGCGCCTCGACGTCGTGCAGGAGGAATGGTTCACGCGTATGCGGGCCGACCTGCCCGGCTCCGTCGACGAGACCGAGGACTGGCAGGCCCTGCTGACCGCGGCGGGCCTCAAGCACACCCGCACCCGCAGCTTCCTGCTCGACCTCCCCGCACCCGCGTCCGACCGGGCCCGCGCCTACGTCGCCGAGTCCCTTGCCCGACTCCGCGACGCGATCACCGACGGCCTCGACGCCGAGGACCGCGCCACAGTGGACCGCCTCCTCGACCCGGCCGACCCGGCGAGCGTGCACCGGCGGCCGGATGTGTTCCTGCTGGGGGCATACACGGTGCACACGGCTGTACGGCCCGTCTAGTCGATCGCATACACCGATCGCATACACCGATCGCGTACAGCGATTGCATACGGCGCACGGCGGATGTCGCCGTGTATGCGATCCGCGGTCGACTGGGTGTCCCGCGGTGCCCAACCCTCGTACCAGTGAGGGAACTTGACTTCGAGTCCCCTCCAAGTGATGAACTCGCCCGCGTCCGTCCGAAACGCAGGGGGTAACCATGACAGATTCTCCGGTCGCGCTCATCACCGGCGGCGGCAGCGGTATCGGCGCCGCTGTCGCCCGGCAGCTGCTGGATGCCGGGCACCGGGTCGCCGTCACCGGGCGCGGTGAGAAGAGGCTGCGGGAGTTCGCCGAGAGCCTCGGCAACCCGGACGGTCTGCTGACGTTCACCGGCAACGCGGGCGTGTACGAAGACATACAGTCGGCGGTCGACCGTACACTGAAAGCGTATGGCCGACTGGATACGGTCATCGCCAACGCAGGCCATGCCACTCACGACTCCATCGCCGACGGCGACCCCGCCGGCTGGACGGAGATGGTGCTCACCAACGTCCTCGGTCCCGCCCTCCTCATCCGCGCCTCCATCGACGCTCTGAAGGAGACCCGCGGCCGGATCGTCCTCGTCGGCAGCGTCGCCGGATTCGTGAACACGCCCGGCAACATCTACGGCGCGACCAAGTGGGCCGTGACCGGCCTCGCCGAGAACACCCGGCGCCAGGTAACGGAGTTCGGTGTCGGCGTCACGCTGATCGCCCCCGGCCGGGTGGAGACCCCCTTCTGGGACGGCAACGGCAGTCTGCCGCCGGGCCACCTGCTCACCGCCGACCAGATCGCCGACTCCGTGGTCTGGGCGATCCGGCAGCCTGCCGGCGTCGACGTCAACACCGTGGTCGTGCGGCCGATCGGGCAGCCCAACTGACGTACCGCGAGGTCCGGTGCCGCGCTCAGGCCGCGGCACCGGGCCCGCCTCCCCGCCCGGGCTCAGTTGTCGGCGAGGAACTGTTTCGCCAACTGGTCCCCGAGAGACACCGCCGCGCTGTGGCTCTCTATGGGTGAGACCTTCGAGTTCTTGAACAGGATGTACGTCACGCCGGAGTCGGTGCCGCCGGTTGCCGGGTCCGGGTCGATGCCGAGGGCCTTGGCGGTGGCGTACGAGGCTTCGCCGATGATCTTCGTGGGGCCGGTGTCACCGACGACCGCGTACTCGACCTTGTTGTTGTAGATGACGGCGACCACGCCGCCGCCCTTGATGCCGGCGCCGGCGTAGTTCCAGATGCTGCTGGAACTGGGGACGACGACATACGGCAACGACTCGGCCTTGAGCGGCTTGCCGTCGGACTGGTGGAAGGCGGTGTCGTCCTGGTACCAGGGGTCGCGGTCCTCGTTGCAGTTGGTGGTGCGCTGGCCGTCGCAGTCGATGTCCATGTCGGCCTTCCAGAACACCGCGCCGTTCTTGCCGCACACGGGGATCGTGGCCGACGTCTCGTCGTCGGTCTTGTACTTGCCGTTGGAGATCTGCGAACAGGACTTCACCTTGGCGAGCAGGTCGGCCGCGCTGACCGAGCCCTCCTGGGCGGAGGTCGGGCTGGTGGGGTTGCCGGAGGCGCTCGCGGGGAGCACTCCGGCGGCGAGCAGAGCGGCCCCGGAGGCCGCGGCGAGGGTCAGTGTTCGAAGGCGCACTGTGGGGGACCCTTCTGTTAGGAAAGTTTCCTTACTCGGGTGTCGTACAAAGTGGACCCGGCTGCATGTCCCCGTCAACCCCTGGGGTGTGAAGTCGGTCGCCGTGCCCTGATTGGCGGTCGTCCGGGCCGGGGGGAAGACTGGCAGTGTCCGGAATTCCGGACACGTGTACGACATCCCGGAGGCGACGAGCCATGTTCGTACGCAGCATCTACGCGACCGGCGATCCCGCGAAGATCGACACGGCGATCAGGGCGCTGAACTCGGAGGGCCGGGACCTGCTGGAAGAGCGCCCCGGATACCGCGGGGCGGGCGTCTTCGTGGACCGGACGCTGGGCAAGCTGCTGGCCGTGAGCTGGTGGGAGTCAGAGGAGGCCCGGCGCAACAGCGACGAGGTGATGCGTGAGCGGCGCGGTGCGCTGCTGGGGCCGTTCGCCGGAACGCTCGCGGTCGACAACGCCGAGGTGGCGGTCCTGCACGAGATCAGGCAGCCGCGGGTAGGTGGCGGACTGCGCATCACCAGGCTGGAGTTCGAGCCCGCCGACGCCGACCTGCTGGCCGACACGTTCCGGGCGTCGGTCGTGCCCCGGCTGGAGGCCATGGCGGGGCTGGCCAGGGCCGCCCTGTTCATCGACCGGGAGCGCGGACGAGGCCTGGTCTGGGCCCTGTTCACCGACCGCGATTCCCTCGCCGCCTCCCGCGCGGTCCAGGCCGCGGCCTGGCATGAAGGGGCGGCCAAGGCGCACGTGACCGTGACCGGGCTGGAGGAGCTCGAGGTCATCCACGCGGACGCGCAGGACTACTGAGGCCCCGTCACGCAGCCCGGCGCACGTCCGCCCCGCAGCATGGCGGGGCGGACGGTCGTACGGGGGGCGGGTGTCAGCCCATGTCGAAGGTGGCCGGGTCGGGGCCCAGGCGCCGGTCCTCGTTCAGCGCGCTGATCGCCGCGAGGTCCTCGGTGTCCAGGCTGAAGTCGAACACGTCGATGTTCTCCCTGATCCGGGACGGCGTCACGGACTTGGGGATCACGATGTTGCCGAGCTGGAGGTGCCAGCGCAGCACGACCTGGGCCGGGGTGCGGTTGTGCTTCTGGGCGATGGCCACGACCGCCGGGACCTCCAGCAGGCCCTTGCCCGAACCCAGCGGCGACCAGGCCTCGACGGCGATGCCGTGCTCGGCGTGGTACTCACGGGCCTCGTGCTGCTGCAGGTGCGGGTGGAGCTCGATCTGGTTGACGGCCGGCACGACCGAGGTCTCGGCGAGCAGGTGCTCGAGGTGCTCCGGCAGGAAGTTGGAGACGCCGATGGCGCGCACCCGCCCGTCGGAGAGCAGCTTCTCGAATGCCTTGTACGTGTCCACGTACTTGCCGCGGGCCGGCAGCGGCCAGTGGATCAGGTACAGGTCGATGTACTCGAGGCCGAGCTTGGCCAGGGAAGTGTCGAACGCGCGGAGGGCGGAGTCGTACCCCTGGTCGCTGTTCCAGAGCTTGGTGGTGACGAAGACGTCCTCGCGGGGGAGGCCGGCGGCGGCGATGGCCTTGCCGGTGCCCTCTTCGTTGCCGTAGATCGCCGCTGTGTCGATGCTGCGGTACCCGGCCTCGAGCGCCGCGGCGACGGCCTGCTCGGCCTCGTCGTCCGGCACCTGCCAGACGCCGAAACCCAGTTGGGGCATCTCGACGCCATTGTTCAGGATGATCGGGGGGACCTTGCTGCTCACGAGCTCTTGATCCTTCGGTTGTCGACAAGTGGTACTCCCATCGTCAACGATCACGGGCCGCGATGCATTCCTCACCGCCGAATCCGCTGGAACTGACCGGCGAGCCACCGCGGCGGACGGAGAATGGCCGGAAATGCATCCGACCTCATCGGTCCGGACCATTGACCGCGCCCTGCCATCCCGGGAATCTGGATCGCACCGCCAAACGCGTTGATGAACTCGGTGCATCTATGTGAACGGCCGTTCCGCACACGGGCTGATCTGCGCCTGAAGAACCCTCACCCTGAACCCCCACTCTCGGGAAGGCGGGTACGCAGCCATGAACGAAACCTGGCCGGAGCCCTGCCAGGCGGAACCGCTGGTTCTGCATACATCGGATGAAAAGCTCTGGCAAAGCCCTGGTTACCACCTCGTGGAGACCGCTCTCGAAGTAACCGCCCGCGCACTCGGCGACCGCTGGACCACCGCCCGACGCGCACCGTGACCACGACACCCGTACGCGCCGACCGCACCGCCGCCCCCTGGACGCCCGCGGAGTTCACCGAGCGGCCGCGGGCCGTCACCGCGGAGCGCCACCACGACCGCCATCCCTCCCGGCAGCGCGCCCAGGCACTCGACCAGCCGGGAGGTGTTCCACGGTTCCTCGCGGGTGAGGCCGGCCGCCTCGCCGAGTCTCAGTCGGCGTCCGATGCCACCCTCGCCGTCGGCCGTACCGTCCTGGTCGGTGTCGCGGGCTCCCTCGTCGACGCGGGTGCGGAAGCAGCGGTGGCCGCGCTGACCTTCAAGTGCGAGATGCTGTGGGCCCTGCTCGCCGAGCTCACACACGCCTGTCCGCTGCGCTGCGGCTACTGCTCCAACCGCGTCGAACTGGTCGGTCCGCCAGCCGAGTTGATGGCCGACGTGACCCTGCCGCGGCTGCGCCCTGCGCGCCATCGACCATGGCGGCGGCCGCTGCCAGACCTACGCGCTCACCGGTGACGCCGCCGTGCCGCCGCCCGCACCGCCCCCCGCCTGCCGGCAAGCCCCCGGCCACCACCTCGTACGCGACGTCGTGCACGGGCCGCGCGCTGACTCCGCACACGCAGACAGAGCGAACGCACGCCGGAAGATCGCGTACAGGGAGATTGCATACAAGCCAGGTCGCATACAGGAAGAGCACGCACCAAGAGGGAGGAACATGAGACGCCGACGTCTGCGGGCGGCGATCACCGCCGTCGCGGTCGCCACCGCCACCCTGGCCGCACTGCCCGCGACCGCCCCGACCCCGGCGGCGGCCGTGAGCCGCCCGGCCGCCGCGCGCGACTGGTCCACGGCCGTCGTCGACTCCACCATGGCCCGCTACACGCCGAGCACGATCGGCGGCTGGTCATACCCGGTCGGCCTGTACCTCTACGGCCAGTACCTCACCTACATCAGGACGCACGACGCCCGCTACCTCACCTACATCAAGGACTACGTCGACCGGTTCGTGAAGAGCGACGGCTCGATCAGCCAGTCGTTCAACAGCCTGGACAGCATGCAGGCCGGCCGCCTGCTGGTGATCCTGCACCACGAGACGGGCCAGGACCGCTACCGCAAGGCCGCCCGCAAGATCCGCGACCGCCTGAACACCTACCCGCGCACGAGCGACGGCGGCTTCTGGCACGCCGACAACTCCTCCCGTGCGCACCAGCTGTGGGCGGACGGCGTCTACATGGTGAACCCGTTCCTCGTCGAGTACGGCAGGGAGTTCGGGGACAGCGTGTATACGAACGACGAGGCCGCCAGGCAGCTGTACGTCTACGGCAGTCATCTGCAAGTGGGGAACGGGCTGCTCAGGCACGCCTACGACGAGTCGAAGAGCGCGAGCTGGGCGGACCCGCAGTCCGGGCTCGCTCCCGAGCACTGGTGCCGCGCGGTCGGCTGGTACTCGATGGCGATCGTCGACGTGCTGGACGCGATCCCCGCGAACCATCCGCGTCGCGCTCAACTCCTCGGAATCTTCCGCCGCCTGGCTGCGGGTCTGGAGAAGTACCAGGATCCGGCGACCGGACGCTGGTACCAGGTGATCGACAAGGGCGGCCGCGGCGACAACTGGACCGAGACGTCGTGCTCCAGCATGTTCACCTACGCCCTCTCGCGCGGTGCCCAGCGCGGATACATCGATCCGCACTACGCGGCCGTGGCGCGCCGCGGCTACGAGGGTGTGCTGGCGAAGCTCTCGGTCGGAACGGACGGCCGGACCGAACTCGCCGACATCTCCATCGGCACGAACGTGGGCGACTACGCGTACTACGTCGCCCGCACCCGGGCCGTGAACGACTTCCACGGCCTCGGGGCCTTTCTGATCATGAACGAGCAACTGCGAGGTGAATAATGTCATGAACACATCCAGAAGGGCGCTGCTCGGCGCCGCCATCGGGGGCGCGGCCGGCGCGGCCGTCGGCCTCCCCGCCGCGGGCACCGCACACGCAGCCTCCTGGCAGCAGCAATGGGCACCGTCGGCGAGCCGCGACGGACTTGCCGCCTTCGAGACCGTCGAGGACGACCGAGCCGACTCGGACCCGGCCGGGCAGCCGCACATCTTCGCCACCGGCGACAACTGGCGCTTCAACATGCATACGGTCGACCGCGACACGTCGACCGACCGCCAGCGACAGGAGGTCACCGGTCTGCGGACCGGCAGCAGCAGCTACCTGAAGTGGACCGAGGGTCAGACCTGGCGAATCACGTACTCGATGTACATTCCCGGCTCGCTCAAGGCCACGACGACCTTCACCCACATCATGCAGATGAAGCAGCCCGGCAGCGGCACCTCGCCGATCGTCGTCCAGTCGCTGCGCCGCGTGAACGGTGTGCAGACCATCGAACTGAAGCTGGCGATCGACGACATCCTGGTCGGCCGCACGGACCTCGAGCCGCTGCACGACAAGTGGACGGACGTCGACTTCCAGATCAAGGTCGGCAACGGCTCGTCCGGCTCGGTGCGCTGGATCCTCAAGTCCGGTTCCTCAACGGTCATCGACAAGTCGAAGACCGGCGTCGACACCTTCCTCGCCGACCGCGTGCGCCCCAAGTGGGGCATCTACCGCTCCCTCGGCGACACCTCCGGATCCCTGCAGAACACCTACCTCCTGCTGACCGACCTCCGCGGCTACCAACTCGTCTGAGGAGCCGTCCCATGCGACCCCCCACAGTTCACCGGAAGGGGGCGGCGGCGATCGTGTTCTTCGTGCTCGCCGTCGTCCTCGGCCTCACCCAACCGTCGGCCCTCGCCGCCCGCCCGCCCGGCCCACAGCCGGCCGCCGTGTTCGACGTGCGCGACTACGGCGCCAAGGGCGACGGATCCACCAACGACTCCCCTGCCATCGACAAGGCCATCACGGCCGCGAACTCGGCGGGCGGCGGCACGGTCCGCTTCCCCTCCGGCGCCTACAAGGCCAAGAACACCATCCACATGAAGAGCAACGTGACGCTCCAGGTCGACAAGGGCGCCACGATCCAGGGCTCGAGCGCGGACACCTACGACAAGGCCGAGACCAACCCGTACGACGACTACCAGGACTACGGGCACAGCCACTTCCACGACGCGATGATCTACGGCGACAGGCTGAGCAACATCGGTTTCGTCGGCGACGGCGTCATCGACGGCCTCGGCAACCTCATCACCGGCAACCCCCGCACCGGCGAAGCAGACAAGATCATCTCCCTCACCCGCTGCAACGGACTCAGGATCGGGGACGGCCTCACCCTGCGCCGCGGCGGCCACTTCGCCGCCCTCGTCAACGGCTGCACGAAGGTCACCTCCGACCGGCTGACCATCGACACCGCGAGCGACCGCGACGGCTGGAACGTCATCTCCACCACCGACGTCACCATCACCAACGCGCACATCAAGGCCAACGACGACGCCCTGGTCTTCAAGAGCGACTACGCCCTCGGCGCCAAGCTCCCCAACGGCCATGTCCGGGTGAGCGATTCGTACCTGTCGGCGAGGTGCTGCAACGCCCTGATGTTCGGCTCCGAGACCTGCGGGGACTTCTCCGACTACCAGTTCGAGAAGATCCGTATCGAGGGCGCCGACAAGTCCGGCCTGGGCATGGTCTCCATGGACGGCGCGAAGATCTCCGACGTCCACTACCGCGACATCAGCATGACCGACGTCCACTCGCCGATCATGGAGAAGATCGGCACGCGGAAGCGGTGCGGCAACAGCCCGGGCGTGGGATCCATCAGCGACGTCACCTACGAGAACATCACCGCGACCGGTAACAGCCCCTCCTTCAGCCCGACCCTGTGGGGGGAGAGCGGCCACCGCATCAGCGACATCACCTTCACCAACGTCGACATCACCGTGCCCGGCGGAAACGGCACCATGTCCACCGGCGTACCGAGCAACGACGCGGGCGACTACAACCCGAAGAGCATCGGGACACGGCCGGCGTACGGCTGGTACCTGCACAACGTAGACAATGTGCGATTGACCGACAGCTCCGTACGGTTCGCCGCCGGCGACGGACGCCCGGCGGTCATCGCCAACGCGGCGAGCGGCCTGCACCTCACCCGCTTCACCGCTCAGCACGGCAGCGACGCACCCTACGACATGGGCTTCCAGAACGTCACCGGCTACTGTCTGACGGACAGCCACACCACCTCCGGATCGGCGCTCCATGTCTCCGGCAGTGGATCCACGCAGAGCTGCAAATCCACGGCCATCGCACGCCCCCTCGACGTGCAGAACCCCCGCCAGGACTTCCTGCGCGCCTCCGTCGGCGGACTCTTCCTGCACTGGGGCCTGCGCACCGCCCCCGCCCACACCAGTTGCACCGCCTGGGAGAACGACGTCACCAATGGCGGATGGACACCGGACTACTGGGTGAACGAAGCCCGGAAACTGCATACGCAATACCTCGTACTGGCGACATTCCACAGCCGTCTCGGCTACGCCCGCCCCTGGCCGTCGAAGATCCCGGGCTCCTGCTCCACCCAACGGGACTTCCTCGGTGAACTGATCACCGCCGCGAAGGCCAAGGGCATGAAGGTCATCCTCTACATGACCGACGACCCCCAGTGGCACGACGAGGGCGGCCACGAGTGGCTCGACTCGGCCGCCTACTCCGCCTACAAGGGCAAGGACGTCGACCTCACCACCCGCGACGGCTTCGGCCAGTTCAGCTACGACAACTTCTTCGAGGTCATGGACCGCTACCCCGACCTCGGCGGCTTCTGGATCGACAACGACAACGCCTACTGGGAGAACCACGACCTCTACAAGCAGATCTATCAGAAGCGCCCGAACTACACGCTCAGCAACAACAACGAAGACACGCCGATCATGGATATGATCAGCAATGAGCAGAAGACGGGGATGTCGCCTGCATACGATTACCCGCAGGCTGTATACACCGCGCAACCCCGCCTGACCGAGGCCGACTTCAAACTGCCCTCGACCGGCGCCTGGTGGTACGACGGCTCCAACCCCACCGTGGACCGGATGCTCACCCTCGGTCGGCTGATCACCAACGCCGGCTCCTCCGTCAAGGCACTGATGGCGGAGACCGCCCAGGTCAACGGCACATTCCCCACCAACCAGGCCGCCTTCAACAACTTCGCGAACACCTATCTCGACCCCATCTGGGAGTCCCTGCACGGCACCGAGGGCGGCGGCTACATGTACGGCGGCCTCAAACCCGGTTTCTGGAACGACGGCGCGCACGGTGTCACCACCGTCAGCAGGACCGACCCCGACCGCCAGTACATCCACGTACTGACACCGCCCAGCACCAGCACCCTGCGCATCCGCGACAACGGCTACCGGATCGCCTCCGTCACCGACCTCCGCACCGGCGCCGCGGTCTCCTGGTCGCAGTCGGGCGGTGTGCTGACGCTGAACGGTCTGGGCGCCTGGGACCCGTACGACACGGTCTTCAAGGTCACGACCGCCGGACGGCAGGGCATCCTCTCCGGGGTCACCGTCAGCGCCAGTGCCTCCGCGAGCGGCCACGCGGGCCCCGCCGCCGGCGACGGCGACCACCTCACGTACTGGGACAACAGCAAGACCCTGCCCGTCGACCTCACCTTCGACCTCGGCAGCGCGAAGAAGGTGCGGTACATCGGACTCAACCAGCGCGAGGACTCCGTCGCCTACGCCCGCTCCGACACCGAGCAGTCCGCCCGCATCAAGGACTACAAGGTCTTCCTCAGCGACGACGGCACCAGCTGGGGCAGCGCGGTGAAGACAGGACAGCTCCCCAGCCGCCGCGGCATCCAGGGCATCGACCTGACCGCCGCCAACGCCCGCTACGTACGCCTCGAGGTCGACACCACCTGGGCCTCGTCGACCGACACCACCCGCTACAAGCGGCTGCGGATCGACGAGGCGTGGATCGGCACCGCATACGCCACACCCGCGAACGGGGGACGGTCATGACCCGCATCAGAACACTGGTGGCCGCTGTCGCCGGCCTGCTGATCGCCCCGGCCGTCCCGCTGCTCACCGCCACCCACCCGGCGGTCGCCTCCGACAACGGCCAGTCGGCCCGCCCCGCCATGGGCTGGAGCAGCTGGAGCTTCGTGCGCCGCCGGCCGACCGAGGCCAAGATCAAGGCGCAGGCCGACGCGCTGGTGGCGAGCGGCCTGAAGGACCACGGCTTCGTCAACGTCAACCTCGACGACTTCTGGCAGAAGTGCGACGACAACGGCTTCGTCGTCGACTCCTACGGCCGCTGGACCGTCGACACGGCCAAGTTCCCGGGCGGCATCAAGGCCCTCGCCGACTACGTCCACTCCAAGGGCCTGAAGTTCGGCTTCTACGTCACCCCCGGCATCGCCAAGAACGCGGTCACCAAGAACACGCCGATCGAGGGCACGTCGTACCACGCGAAGGACATCGCGGACACCTCGAAGACGGAGAAGAACTACAACTGCAAGAACATGTACTACATCGACTACGGGAAGCCGGGCGCCCAGGAGTTCGTGAACTCCTGGGCACGGCAGTTCGCCTCCTGGGGAGTCGACTACCTGAAGATCGACGGAGTGGGCAGCCAGGACATCCCCGACGTCCAGGCCTGGGACAAGGCGCTGCGATCCACCGGACGCCCCATCAACTTCGCGCTCTCCAACAACCTTTCCCTTTCCGACGCTCCCACCTGGCGGGGGCTCGCCAACAGTTGGCGCACTCAGGGTGACGTCGAGTGCTACTGCGGCCCGGACCCCAACGGCAGCGGCTACCCGCTGACCGACTGGTCGCACGTCTCCGCCCGCTTCAACACAGCCGCGTCCTGGCAGCGGTACGCCGGACCCGGCGGCTGGAACGACCTGGACTCCCTCGAGATCGGCAACGGAGACCAGGTGGGCCTCACGGCCGACCAGCGCCGCTCCCATTTCACGCTCTGGGCCATGGCGGCGTCGCCGCTGCTGCTCGGCACCGACCTCACCCACCTCGACTCCGTCGACAAGGCCATGCTCACCAACGACCGTCTCATCGGCGTCGACCAGGACGGCGTGGCGGCCGAGCGGATCGTGAACGGCGGGGGGCGGCAGGTCTGGAGCAAGAAGGAGAGCGACGGCCAGTACGTCGTGGCCCTGTTCAACACCAATACGTCAGGCAGTGCCACGGTGAGCGTGAAGTGGTCCCAGGTGGGCTTCACCGGCTCCGGTGACGTCACCGATCTGTGGTCCGGCTCGCACAAGGGCCTGATCGCCGACTCCTACAGCGCGACCCTGCGGCCCGGCGAGACCCGGCTGATCCGGGTGAGGCCCACCGCCCCCGCGAGGCCGGCGGCCGTTCCACCGGGCCTGGCCGCTTCACCGGGCATGGCCGTCGCCCCGTACGAATACCTCGGCTGGGGCAGCCCGCCCGAGCCCACCTCCGTGATGGCGGCGACCGGGGTCAAGTGGTTCACGCTCGCGTTCATCCTCTCCGACGGCACCTGCAACCCCAAGTGGGACGGCAGCCGTCCGCTGACCGGCGGCACCGACCAGTCGAAGATCAACGCGATCCGGGCCGCCGGCGGTGACGTGATGGTCTCCGTCGGAGGCTGGAGCGGGGCCAAACTCGGGGAGAAGTGCTCCAGCACCTCGGCATTGGCCGCCGCATACCAAAAGGTGATCACTGCATACAAACTACGGGCGATCGACATCGACATCGAGAACACCGAGTGGTCCAACGCCACCGTGCGCCAACGCGTCGTGGACGCCCTGAAGTCGGTGAAGGCCGGCAACCCCGGTCTGAAGACCGTCATCACCTTCGGTACGACCACCAGCGGCCCCGACTCCACCGGAGTCGACATGATCCGGCGGGCCGCGAACTCCGGTCTGGCGAACGACGTCTGGTGCATCATGCCGTTCGACTTCGGCGGCGGCACCACCAACATGGGCACCCTCACCACGCAGGCCATGGAAGGGCTCAAGAGCCGGGTCAAGTCCGCCTACGGCTACGGCGACGCCACCGCCTACGCCCACATCGGCCTGTCGTCGATGAACGGCCGCACCGACGACTCCGGTGAGCGCGTCCGCACCGCCGACTTCAAGACGATGCTCGCCTACGCGCAGCAGCACCACATCGGCCGCCTGACCTACTGGTCCGTCAACCGCGACCGGTCGTGCGGCACCGGCACCGACGGCGACTCCTGCAGCGGCGTGACGCAGCAGCCGTACGACTACCTCAAGGTCTTCACCCAGTACACGGGCTGAGAGGACAACCATGAATCCCACCAGAGCACTGCCGTGGGGCCTCTCCCTGGCACTCGCCGCACCGCTCGTCGGCCTGACCTCCGGCCCCGCCCACGCGGCCACCGACTACCAGGCCGAGGACGCGGTCATCTCCCAGGGCACCGTGGCCACCAACCACACCGGTTACACGGGCACCGGCTTCGTCGACTACACCAACGTCAAGGGCTCCTACGTGGAGTTCACGGTGAACGCTGCCACCGCGGGCACCACGTCGGCGACGCTCCGGTTCGCCAACGGGACGTCCACGGACCGCCCGATGGACATCTCCGTCAACGGCACAGTGGTCGCCCCCGCCGTCTCCTTCCCGGCCACCACCGACTGGAACACCTGGGCGACCAAGAGCGTGAACGTCCCGCTGAACGCCGGCTCCAACAAGATCCGCGCCACCGCCACCACGGCCGACGGCGGCCCCAACCTCGACCGCGTCGGCATCGGCGCGGCGGCCGACACCCAGGCCCCGACCCGCCCCGGCCAACCCAGTTGCCCGGACATCGGCGAGGACGGCCTCACCCTCGCCTGGGGCGCCTCGACGGACAACGTGGGCGTGACGGCATACGACCTCTACGAACACGGCAACAAGATCGGTGAGGTGCCGGGGAGTTCCACCTCCAAGGCCCTGACCGGCCTCACACCGAACACCACCTACGACCTGACCGTCATCGCCCGCGACGCCGCCGGCAACACCTCCTCCGCCAGCCCCGTCGTCGACTGCACCACCAAGCCCAGTTCCGACACCACCCCGCCCACCGCTCCCGGCACGCTCTCCGTCTCCGCTGTCACCGCGAACAGCGCCGACCTGAGCTGGGGCGCCGCCACGGACGACCGCGCGGTCGCCGCGTACGACGTGCGCAGCGGCACCACCGTCTACAAGACCGTCACGAGCGGTACGACGACCACACTCACCGGTCTGGCCTGCGACAGCCCGTACGCACTGAACGTCGTCGCCCGCGACGCGGCCGGCAACGTGTCCCCGCAGAGCAACACGGTGAACCTCACCACCAGGGCCTGCGCGACGGACGGCGGCGTCCCGTCCTCCATCAGCACCCTCTCCACCGGCTGGACGATCCCCTGGGGCACCTACTGGATGCCCGACGGAAAGTCCGCGCTGGTCACCGAGCGGGACGACTTCCGGGTCTGGAAGGTGACCAAGGACGGCACGAGGACCCAGGTCGGAACCGTCCCGAACGCCGTCACCACCAACGGCGAGGGCGGCCTGCTCGGCGTCGCCGTCGACCCCGAGTGGGACAGCAACCACTACGTCTACTTCATGCACACGGCCACCGAGGGCAACCGGGTCGTCCGCATGACCTACGACGGCACGAAACTCAGCGGCTACACGGTCCTGTTGCAGGGCATCAAGAAGAACCGCTACCACAACGGCGGCCGCCTCGCCTTCGGCCCCGACGGCTACCTGTACGTCTCCACCGGCGAGGCCCAGACACCCGACCTCGCGCAGGACAAGAACTCCCTGAACGGCAAGATCCTGCGCATGACGACGGACGGCAAGCCGGCCCCCGGCAACCCCTTCGGCAACTACGTCTACTCCTACGGCCACCGTAATCCGCAGGGCCTCGCCTTCGACCGCAACGGACGTCTGTGGGAGGCGGAGTTCGGCAACAGCTCCAAGGACGAACTCAACCTGATCAAGGCCGGTGCCAACTACGGCTGGCCGGCCTGCGAAGGCAGTTGCAGCGTCGCCGGAATGACCAACCCCAAGGCCACCTGGAACGTCGCGGAGGCCTCCCCGAGCGGCATCGCCATCGTCCGCAACGTCGTCTACATGGCGTCCCTGCGCGGCGAACGGCTGTGGCGCATCCCGATCAACGGCGACAACGAGAGCGTCGGCACGCCGACCGCGTACTACGTCGGCACCTATGGTCGATTGCGTACAGTCACCAAGGTGCCGGGTGCCGATCAGCTGTGGCTGTCGACGACCAACTGCGACAACAACGGAGGGGCGGCGGACGGGTCGGACAAGTTGTTCCGCCTGACCATCAGTTGACTGGCCGTCAGGCCCGGTAGAGGGCGTCCACCTCATTGGCGTAGGCGTTCTCGATCGCCTTCCGCTTGAGCTTCAGCGAAGGCGTCAGCAGCCCGTGCTCCTCGGTGAAGGGCTGAGCGAGGATACGGAACGTACGGATCGACTCGGCCTGCGAGACGAGGGTGTTGGCGGCGACCACCGCCCGCCGCACCTCCGTCTCCAGGTCGGCGTCCCGTACCAGTTCGGCGGGCGACATCTTCGGTTTGCCCCGCATCTGCAGCCAGTGCTCGACGGCGTCCTGGTCGAGGGTGACGAGGGCCGCGACATACGGGCGGTCATTGCCCACCACGATGCACTGGTTGACCAGCGGATGGTCGCGGACGCGCTCCTCCAGCACGCCCGGCGACACACTCTTGCCGCCGGAGGTCACCAGGATCTCCTTCTTGCGGCCGGTGATGGTGAGGTAGCCGTCCTCGTCGAGGCTACCCAGGTCGCCGGTGGCGAGCCAGCCGTCGTGCAGGGTCTCGTCGGTGGCCTTCTGGTTGTTGAGGTAGCACTGGAAGACGTTGGCGCCGTGCAGCCAGACCTCGCCGTCGTCGGCGATGTGCACCGTGACGCCGGGGATGGCCTGACCGACCGTGCCGTAGCGGGTACGCTCGGGCGGATTCGCGGTGGCGGCGGCGGTCGACTCCGTCAGCCCGTACCCCTCGTAGATCTGCACGCCCGCGCCCGCGAAGAACAGTCCGAGTCTGCGGTCCATCGCCGAACCGCCGGACATCGCATTCCGTATGCGACCGCCCATCGCCGCGCGCACCTTTGTATACACGAGTTTGTCGAACAGCTGGTGCTGCATACGCAGAGCCGCCGAGGGCCCGGGGCCGATACCCCAGGCCTTCGCCTCGACCGCGTCCGCGTACTTCACGGCGATCTCGACGGCCTTCTCGAACGGGCCGGCCTTGCCCTCCTTCTCCGCCCTGCGGCGGGCGGAATTGAAGACCTTCTCGAAGATGTACGGCACCGCGAGGATGAACGTCGGCTTGAACGCCTGAAGGTCGGGCAGCAGGGCGGCGGCGTTGAGCTGGGGCTGGTGGCCGAACCGGACCTTTCCGCGGATCGCGGCCACCTCGACCATCCGCCCGAAGACATGCGCGAGCGGCAGGAACAGCAGCGTCGCCGCCTCGTCGCCCTTCTTGGAATGGAACACCGGCTCCCAGCGGTCGATGACGGTGTCCGCCTCGAACATGAAGTTGCCGTGCGAGATGACACAGCCCTTGGGCCGGCCCGTGGTGCCGGAGGTGTAGATGATGGTGGCGATCGAGTCGGGGGTGACCGCCTGCCGGTGCCGGTGCACCGTCTCGTCGTCGAGGTGAGCACCCGCGTCGTACAGCTCCTGCAACGCGCCCGCGTCCAGCTGCCACAGCTGGCGCAGGTGCGGCAGCCGGTCGATGACGGTGGCGATGGTCATCGCGTGGTCCTCGTGCTCCACCACCGCCGCGGACACCTCGGCGTCGTACAGCATCCAGAAACACTGCTCGGCCGAGGAGGTGGGGTAGACCGGCACCACCTGGGCGCCGATCGTCCACAGCGCGAAGTCGAAGAGGGTCCACTCGTAGCGGGTCCGGGAGACGATCGCGACCCGGTCGCCGAAGCGGACGCCACGGGCCAGGAGTCCCTTGGCCAGGGCGAGGACCTCGTCGCGGAACTCGGCGGCGGTCACATCGCGCCACCGGCCGAGTTCATCCTTGCGGCCGAGCGCGACGTGCAGCGGGTCCGCGAGGGCATGCTCGAAGACGACGTCGGCCAGACCCCCCACCGGTGGCGCCGACGCCAACGGAGGGTTCGTGAACTCGCGCAAACCCGCTCCCCGCTCCTTGTGACGCTCGCCCAGCGCCGTGAAAGCTACCCCACCCGCACACCCGGGCGGGAGGGGGGCGGAAACCGAGCAAAGCTCACGTTTGTGTAGGCCAACGACCGGAAAATGCCCGCACATGGGGAAGGGTCGGACAGAATCCTTACGGTTCAGTAAGTTTCGCCGCCGTAATCTCCACCGAATCTGTACGCCGCGATTACGGCGCCCGCAGCACGCGAACGTCCACTCGGACCGTGCGTTTTGTGCCACTCGGCGTCCCGGACCATGCGCCACCCGCGTCCCGGAGCAACGGCCATGACGCGGCGGGGCGTGCTCGGAGAACGCGGTGCGCAGAGCCCCCTGTGACCCTGGCCGGGCCTCGCGCACGGCGTTCTGTATGCAGGTGTTGTATTTTGTATGCAGACGGTGTGTGATGTCAGCTCCGCCGATGCAGCCGCTCCCCGCCCGCCAGGATCGCCGCCGCGAGCGCGTCCGCCGCGTCCCGCGCCGAAGCGCGGACACGTCCGTGCACCAGGACGAAGTCGACCCTTCCGAGTGCCGGAAGCCCCGCCCGCTCCGGTACCCGGAACAGGCCGGGCGGGATCATGCCCCGGGAATGCGCCATCACACCGAGGCCGGCCCGCGCCGCCGCGACGAGCCCGTTGAGACTGCCGCTGGTGCAGACGATCCGCCACGACCGGCCCTGCCGTTCCAGGGCCTCCAGCGCCAGCGTCCGGGTGATCCCCGGTGGCGGATACACGATCAGCGGCACCGGCCGGTCGGGATCCAGGCGGAGCCGTTCGGCGCCGATCCAGACCAGGTCGTCGTGCCAGACCAGCTCGCCGTGCGGGTCCTGAGGGCGGCGCTTGGCCAGGACGAGGTCCAGTTTTCCGGTGGCCAGCTGTTCGTGCAGGGTGCCCGACAGCTCCACCGTCAGCTCGAGATCGACCTCGGGATGGTCGTACCGGAAGCCCTCGAGGATCTCCGGCAGCCGGGTGAGGACGAAGTCCTCCGACGCGCCGAACCGCAGCCGGCCGCGCACACGGGTGCCGGTGAAGAACGCCGCCGCCTGCTCGTGCGCCGCCAGGATCCGGCGGGCGAAGCCGAGCATGGCCTCGCCGTCCTCGGTCAGCTCCACGGAATGCGTGTCCCGCAGGAACAGCTGGCGTCCGACGGCGTCCTCGAGCCGGCGCACGTGCTGGCTGACGGTCGACTGGCGCAGCCCGAGCCGCCGGGCGGCCCGCGTGAAGCTGAGCGTCTGGGCCACCGCGAGGAAGGTGCGCAGCTGCGCGGGGTCGTACACACGCCGAGGGTATATCGCGGAATGTGATGACAGTCAGAGTGGTGTGCGGCATTCCCGATCGGGTTGCCGAGGAGGACCATGGAGGGAGGTCCTCCGGCTGTGGGGCACCTCTCAAGCGCAGCGTACGAACGTAGATGGAGCACTGTGAAACGCCTGCACCGGCCGAGTCGGATGCCGATCGACCCGTACATCCTGCTGCTGCTCGGCACGGTGGGCCTCGCAGCGCTGCTGCCGGCCCGGGGCACGGCCGCGGATGTCGCCTCCGGCGCTTCCACGGCCGCGATCGCCTTCCTCTTCTTCCTCTACGGCGCCCGGCTGTCCACCCGTGAGGCGGTGGACGGACTGAAGCACTGGCGGCTCCACGTCACCGTCCTGGCCTGCACCTTCGTCGTCTTCCCGCTGCTCGGCCTGGCAGCGCGAGGGCTGGTGCCGGTGCTGTTGACCCAGCCGCTGTACCAGGGCCTGCTGTTTCTCACGCTCGTTCCGTCGACGATCCAGTCGTCGATCGCGTTCACCTCGATCGCCCGCGGAAACGTGCCCGCGGCCATCTGCGCGGGTTCCTTCTCCTCGCTGGTCGGGATCGTGCTCACCCCGCTGCTGGCGGCCGGCCTGCTCGGCAGTGCCGGCGGCGGGTTCTCCGCCGACTCGCTCGCGAAGATCGTGTTGCAGTTGCTCGTGCCGTTCCTCGCCGGGCAGGTGCTGCGGCCCCGGGTGGGGGACTTCGTCGCCCGGCACAAGAAGGTCCTCGGGCTGGTCGACCGCGGCTCCATTCTGCTGGTCGTCTACACCGCGTTCAGCGAGGGCATGGTGCGGGGGATATGGCACCAGGTGAGCGCGGTCCGGCTGGCCGGGCTGCTGGCCGTGGAGGCCGTACTGCTCGCCGTGATGCTCGCCCTGACCTGGTACGGCGCCCGCGCGCTGCGCTTCGGCCGTGAGGACCGGATCGCCATCCAGTTCGCCGGGTCGAAGAAGTCCCTTGCCTCCGGGCTGCCGATGGCGAGCGTGCTGTTCGGCGCGCACGCCGCGCTGGCGGTCCTGCCGTTGATGCTCTTCCATCAGATGCAGCTCATGGTGTGCGCGGTCATCGCCCGGCGCCGGGCACGCGATCCGGAGACGCCCGTGACGCCGACGGCGTCGGCCGCGGCGTCACGGACCGCCGCCGGCAGCGGGCCACGTACCCGCTGACGGCTGCCGGGACCGTCGCTCTCCCCGGTTGTTCAGCTTGCTCCGTGGCCTTTGCCGATGTGGTCCAGGGGCAGCCACAGCACGGTGTCCTCGGTGGGCTCCGGCTCCGGAGGGCCGGCCAGTTCGTCGTCGTTCAGCGCCCGGTCCCAGACGTGCACGTCGTCGATGGCGCCGGTGAAGAAGGCCCGGCTGTCCATGCGCTGGCCGATGTGCACGCCGAACGGGGAGTTGCGGCTCACGGAACCCGGGACATCGGCTACGGAGGATTGCATATCGTCTACGAAAATCGTCAACCGGCCGCCGCCGCGGCGCAGCGCCAGATGATGCCACCGGCCGTCGTTGTAGGCGCCGACGGTGCTCACGGTCGCCGTACGCACAGCGGTCGCGCCGTCCCGTACGGTGATCAGCCCGCGCACGCGGTCACTGTCCGGCTCGCCGCGCAGCCAGACCTGGGGCTGGGTGGTACCGATGCCGCCCATCCACAGCAGTGGCTGCTCGCCGGTCGTGGCGGTGTAGCGGAACCACAGCGACGCCGTGAAGTCCTTGGTGCCCAGCGGCAGCCGGGCCCGGTACGGCAGTCGTACGGCGTCGTCGACGCCGTCGAGCTCCAGCGCGCCGCCCGACACACCGTCCGTCTCCTCCGCGCCGCCGAGCACGGCCGCGTGCGGGGCGTGCGGGGCGAGGTCGGCGGTGGTCGGGTCGGGGCCGCGGCGCGGGGTGAGCCAGTCCTCGGTGAAGCGGGCGAACCGGATCTCGTCGCGGGCGTCGACCGCACCGCCCTCGTACATCAGGCCCACCGTGTCGTGGTCGACACGCACCAGGTCGGAGTAGCCGGACCAGTCCGTGGTGACGACCGTTCCGCGGTCCACGCTGTCCCAGGTGCGTCCGCCGTCGTAGGAGGAGCGGATCATCATCGTCCGGCGGCGGTCCGGGTCGCCCGGGCAGGCCAGCAGGATGCGGTCGCCCAGGCGCAGCGTCGAGCCCTGCACCTGAGGGGCGTAGAGGTCCGGGAGGTCGCGGAACGGGGTGGCGAAGCTGTCGCCGCCGTCGCGGCTGACCGTCTGAGTGCGGTGGCCGAGGTCGGTGCCGTCCTGTTCACGGCCGCTGACGAGGACGGAGCCGTCGGCGCGCTCGGTGAGGGTCAGTTCGGACGGCTTCTGCCGGAAGGTGCCGTCGGCGGCGATCGGCCAGGTGTCGGTGGCCCCGGCCCTCCAGTGGTCGCCGTCGTCGTCGCTGACGATCAGCGCCGCGTGGTTGGCGGTGACCCTGCTGCCGTTCCAGGTCTCGGTGTTGACGCCGAACACCAGCCGCCCGGCGTGCCGGCCCCGGGTGAGCTGGATGCCGTGCACCGGTCCGGTCGCGTACCAGGAGTTCCAGTCGGGAGGCAGGATCTCCGGGCTCAGGTCGCGCGGCTCGGACCAGGTCAGGCCGTCGTCGTCGCTGTACTGGAGGTGCGGTGTACGGTCGCAGGGGACCTGGCAACTCCCGCTGTCCGTACGGCCGGTGTTGTAGGTCTCCGCCAGCAGGACGCGGCCCGTCGCGCGGTCCACGATCGGTGCAGGGTTGCCGTGCGTGTCACCGGCGCCCTCGGTGACGACCCGCAACGGGCTCCAGGTGCGGCCGCCGTCGGCGGAGCGCTTCACCACGATGTCGATGTCGGCCGCGTCCCCGCAGTTGAGGACCCGTCCCTCGGCGAACGCCAGCAGTGTGCCCTTTGCCGTCCGCACGATCGCGGGGATGCGGAAGCAGGCGTAACCGGGGTCCTGCGAGGCCTTGAAGAGGACCTGCTGTTCGAAGTCGGCCGAGTCGGCTGCGGAAGCGGCCGGTCCGGCCTGTGCCGGGTGCGGCAGCAGGAACGGAAGGAGCACCGCGGCCGCCGTGAGAACGGCGGCCAGGATGTGTCTCGGGCGTGCACGAAAACCTGACGGCATGGTGCGACCTGCCCTTCATCCACCTGATCCGGCATCCGGACATCCGGATCTCTGGACATTGGGACATCGGGACATTCCACGTCCAACGTGCTTTCCCACGACGGTAGTTGGCTCCTCGGGCGCCCCACAAGAAGCGTGCGGCCACTTCCCGGGAGCGGCGGGACGGGTCAGGGGCGCAGCACCACCTTGCCGAGGTTGCTCCGCGACTCGATGACCTCATGGGCGCGGGCCGCGTCCTCCAGCGCGAATTCCCCGTGCACGGCGGGCCGCAGCGCGCCCTCGCTGAACAGCCGCCACAGCTCTACCCGCCACCGCTCGTACAGCTCCGGCCGGCCTCGGGCGATCCGGGCCATCTGGAACCCGATCACCGACTTGGCGCCCACCAGGAGGTCGTACGCCTGGATCGTCCCGCCGCCCGAGCTGTACGCCACCAGTCGGCCGTCCGGGGCGAGTGCGGCGATCGCGGGCGTGAGCAGGTCGCCGCCGACCGCATCCAATATGCAGTCGACGGGATCCCCCCAGTTGTCGTCCGTGTACGAGATGACGTCGTCGGCGCCGAGAGAGCGGACGAAGTCCGCCTTGGCCGGGTCGGACACGGCGCCCACCACCCGGGCGGCGCCGCGCAGGCGCGCCAGCTGGACGGCGAGGTGGCCGACGCCACTCGCGGCCGCCGTGACCAGAACCGCCTCGCCGCGCTCCGGCCGCGCCGCCTCCAGGGCGCCGAGTGCGACCAGTCCGCTGCGGACCAGTGCCACAGCGTCGACGGCGGAGGCGGCCTCGGGCACGGGGGAGGCCATCGCCTCCTGGAGAATCGCGAAGTCGGCGTACCCGTGCCCGAAGCACAGTCCCGTCACACGCCGGCCGGCCTCGAACCGGGTGACCCCGTCGCCGACCGCCACGACCTCCCCGGCGATCTCACCGCCCAGCGGGACCGGTTCGGCGACCTCGGTGACCTTGCGTACGACCGGGAGGGTGAGGCCGACGGCCTCGGTGCGCACGAGCAGCTCGCCGCGGCCGGGCTCGGGCACCGGGGCGTCCTCCAGAAGCAGTGGGCCGCCGGGGGACTCGTACCGGACGCGACGCATCGCACCTCCTGAAGAAGCGGACGGAGCGCGGGAGTACCCTCTTGAACCGTCCGCAATCGTTGGGAGCCCCAACGTTAGAGGGTATTCGTTGGGAAGTCCAACGGTTGGCCGGTAGGCTGTCCGCATGGCCGAAGCCCCCCTTTCCGCGATCCGTTCCCTCCCCAGCTGGATCCTCGGCCGGGCGGCCGCGCGCGGCCGGGCGCTGGTCGCCGAGGCGCTGGCGGCGCAGGACATGAAGATGTGGCACCACGTCGTACTCTCCGCCGTCCGCGATCTCGCCCCCGTCGCCCAGGCCGACCTCGGCCGCAGCATCGGACTCGACCCCAAGGACCTGGTGGGCGTACTCAACGACCTGCAAGCCGCGGGCCTCGTCGTCCGCGCACCGGACCCCCGCGACCGCCGCAAGAACGCGGTCTCCCTGACCGACGAGGGCGCCCGGCTGCTCACCCGCTGCGAGAAGGCGGCCCGGGAGGCGAACGACGCGCTGCTCGCCCCGCTGTCGGCGGCCGAGCGCGACCAGTTCATGGACCTGCTGACCCGGATTTCCGGTACGGACGGCGTATGACGGCTAACGTTCCGTCATGACCGCACCTCTCACTCTCGATCCGGCGCGCACCGCCCTCGTCCTCGTCGACCTGATGGACCGCATCGTCGCGCTGCCCCTGGAACCCCGCAAGGGATCCGAAGTCCTCATCGTCGCCGAGCAGTTGGCGACCGTCTTCCGGTCGGCCGGCGCGCCCGTCGTGCTCGTCCGCGTCGAACGTCCCGGCGTCGCCGAGCAGCCGTCCGGCAGCGGACTGGTGGCAGGCCTTCCGCGGGACGGCGACCTGGAGATCGTGAAGCGTACGATCGGTGCCTTCCAGGGCACGGACCTCGCCCCCCGGCTGCGGGAGCGAGGAGTCACCACGCTCGTGTTCGGCGGCATCGCCACCAACCTCGGCGTCGAGTCCACCGCCCGCGCCGCCGCCGACCTCGGCTACGACCTCGTCTTCGTCGAGAACGCCATGGCCGCCTTCACCGCCGCCGAGCACGAGGCCTCGGTCACGCTGGACTTTCCCCGGCTGGGTACGGTGGTGCGCGCGCAGGACCTGCGGCTGGAATCCTGACCGGCCGACGGCAGGCCGGCAGACCCACGACCGAGGCGGGTCAGCCCTGGGCGGCCGCGGCCCGCAGAGCGATGCGGTCCTCGCCCGCGTACACGTTCATGGAGCTGCCACGCAGGAAGCCCACCAGGGTCAGCCCGGTCTCGGCGGCCAGGTCCACCGCCAGCGAGGACGGTGCCGAGACCGCCGCCAGCACCGGAATGCCCGCCATCACGGCCTTCTGCGCCAGCTCGAAGGAGGCCCGGCCGGAAACCAGCAGGATGGTGCGGGACAGCGGCAGGTCCCCGTTCTGCAACGCGCGCCCGACCAGCTTGTCGACCGCGTTGTGCCGGCCCACGTCCTCGCGGACGTCCAGCAGCTCCCCGTCCTCGTCGAACAGGGCCGCCGCGTGCAGACCGCCGGTCCGGTCGAACACCCGCTGGGCCGCTCGCAGCCGGTCGGGGAGGGCCGCGAGCAGTTCGGGCGCGACACGTATCGGGGGCCTGTCGGCGATGGGCCAGCGGGCCGTCGTACGGACCGCGTCCAGGCTGGCCTTGCCGCACAGCCCGCACGAGGAGCTGGTGTACACGTTCCGCTCCAGCGTGAAGTCGGGGAGCGCGACGCCGGGCGCGGTCTTCACGTCCACCACGTTGTAGGTGTTGGAGCCGTCGACCGTCGCCCCCGCGCAGTAGACGATGTTCAGCAGATCGGATGTGGTCGCCAGGACACCCTCGCTCACCAGGAACCCCGCGGCCAGCGCGAAGTCGTCGCCCGGCGTGCGCATGGTGATCGCGAGCGGTTTGCCGTTGAGTCTGATCTCCAGGGGCTCCTCGGCGACGAGCGTGTCCGGGCGGGCGGAGACCGCCCCGTCGCGGATGCGGATCACCCTGCGTCGTTCGGTGACTCGTCCCATGTCCTGATCAGCCCCGGTTCTGTACGTGCTGGTAGCCATCTCATTGTCCTGCACGTGCAGCGTGGAGGACAGCACGCCAAGGGTTGCATGCCGACCGTTCACCGCATTCTGAATACCGTTCATCGCATACGGTCGACGTGCCCGGTTTTCAACGTCCCTGCCCGGCCCCTACCGTTCGGCCTCATGAGCAGCCCCCCTGTCGCGCCCCCGGGATGGAGCCGCTGGCTCGTCCCGCCCGCCGCTCTCTCCGTCCACCTCTCCATCGGCCAGGCCTACGCCTGGAGCGTCTTCAAACCGTCCCTCGAAGCCGCGCTCCACCTCGACGGCACCGAGAGCGCCCTGCCGTTCCAGCTCGCCATCGTGATGCTCGGCCTGTCGGCCGCGTTCGGCGGCACACTCGTCGAACGCAACGGCCCGCGCTGGGCGATGACCGTGGCCCTCGTCTGCTTCTCCTCGGGCTTCCTGCTCTCCGCGCTCGGCGCGCAGACGGAGCAGTACTGGCTCATCGTCCTCGGCTACGGCTTCGTGGGCGGTATCGGTCTCGGCATCGGCTACATCTCACCCGTCTCCACCCTGATCAAGTGGTTTCCGGACCGGCCCGGCATGGCCACCGGCATCGCCATCATGGGCTTCGGCGGCGGTGCGCTGATCGCCTCGCCCTGGTCGGCGCAGATGCTCGACTCGTTCGGCACGGACCACTCCGGGATCGCGCTCGCGTTCCTCGTCCACGGTCTTTCGTATGCGGTCTTCATGTCGCTGGGCGTCCTCCTCGTCCGGGTCCCGCGCGCCGACAGGCACGAGGACCGCGGTGTGAGTTCCCTCGAGGGCGTTCAGGTGTCGGCCCGCAGCGCGGTGCGCACCCCTCAGTTCTGGTGCCTGTGGGTCGTGCTCTGCACCAACGTCACCGCCGGCATCGGCATCCTGGAGAAGGCCGCGCCGATGATCACGGACTTCTTCGCCGACAGCTCCACGCCGGTGTCGGCCTCCGCGGCCGCCGGCTTCGTGGCCCTGCTGTCG
Organism: Streptomyces sp. NPDC054834; assembly: GCF_053611185.1. Classification (NCBI taxonomy): domain Bacteria; kingdom Bacillati; phylum Actinomycetota; class Actinomycetes; order Kitasatosporales; family Streptomycetaceae; genus Streptomyces; species Streptomyces sp. NPDC054834. The sequence continues at coordinate 259,198 of NZ_JBSGZV010000005.1, forward strand.
GCGGCCAACATGGCCGGCCGGATCGGCTGGTCGTCGGCCTCCGACCTGATCGGGCGCAAGAACATCTACCGGGTCTACCTCGGCGTCGGAGCGCTGACATACCTGCTCCTCGCCCTGGCCGGCGACTCGGCCAAGCCGCTGTTCGTCCTGTGCGCACTGGTGATCCTCTCCTTCTACGGCGGCGGCTTCGCGACGATCCCCGCCTATCTGAAGGACCTGTTCGGCACCTACCAGGTCGGCGCGATCCACGGACGGCTGCTCACCGCCTGGTCGACCGCGGGCGTGCTCGGGCCGCTGATCGTGAACTGGATCGCCGACCGCCAGGAAGCGGCCGGCAAGCACGGATCCGCGCTGTACGGGCTGTCGTTCGCGATCATGATCGGCCTGCTCGTCGTCGGGTTCGTCGCCAACGAGCTCGTACGCCCCGTCCACGCCCGTCACCACGTCCCCGCGCCGAGGGAGGCCGCCGATGTCCAGCGACACCAGTCCGCCTAGCCGACGGGGACTGATCGCGTTCGCCTGGCTGTGGGTGGCCGCGCCGCTCGGGTACGGGCTCTACGAACTCGTGCACAAGGCGACCCAGCTGTTCACCGGGTGAATGCTCGGGCGTCCGAGGGTCTGACAGAAGCCGACAACACCGGCGCCCGATTCCTGTGGCTTCACCTGCCGTCGTACCCGTGAGTCACTGCCCAGACTGGTGGATCCCGCTGCTTACGCTGAACGAGGGGACCCCAGTTGAACGGCTCGCGCATCATCGCCATCGGCCACCACCAGCCCGCCAAGGTGCTCACCAACGAGGACCTGGCGGGCATGGTCGACACCAGTGACGAGTGGATCCGCAGCCGGGTGGGCATCCGCACCCGGCACCTCGCCGGCCCCGACGAGCCGGTCGACGAACTCGCCGCGCACGCGGCCGCCAAGGCCCTCGCCGCGGCGGGCCTGGCCCCCGCCGACATCGACCTGGTCCTCGTCGCCACCTCCACGGCGATCGACCGCTCCCCGAACAACGCGGCCCGGGTCGCGGCCCGGCTCGGTATTCCGGAGCCCGCCGCGATAGACGTCAACGTGGTGTGCGCGGGATTCACCCACGCCCTGGCCACCGCCGATCACACGGTCCGCGCCGGTGCCGCGACCCGCGCCCTGGTCATCGGTGCCGACAAGATGTCCGCGGTGACCGACTGGGCCGACCGCAGCACCTGTGTCCTGGTCGGGGACGGGGCGGGGGCCGTCGTCGTCGAGGCGTCCGGTGCGGGGGAGGAGCCCGGGATCGGGCCGGTGCTGTGGGGTTCGGTGCCGGAGATGGGGCACGCGGTGCGGATCGAGGGCACACCGCCGCGATTCGCGCAGGAGGGGCAGAGCGTCTACCGCTGGGCCACGACCCGGCTGCCGGCGCTCGCCCGCAAGGCGTGCGAGCGCGCCGGAACCGCCCCCGAGGACCTCGCCGGAGTCGTCCTGCACCAGGCGAACCTGCGCATCGTCGAACCCCTGGCCGAGAAGATCGGTGCTGTCAACGCGGTGGTCGCGCGCGATGTCACCGAATCGGGCAACACCTCCGCCGCCAGCATTCCGCTGGCCCTGTCCAAGCTCGTCGAGCGGGGCGCGCTCTCCAGCGGTGACCCCGTCCTGCTGTTCGGCTTCGGCGGCAATCTGTCCTATGCCGGGCAGGTCGTACGGTGCCCTTGAGATCACCAGTCACGCGCCCGGTTCACGGTCTACGGCCGATTGTGCACCGTAGACTGTAGACGAAAGACAATCGATACTGGGCGTCCACTGCATACGCGCACACCGTCCACGGCGGACGGTGTGCCGAGAAGGGGGGACCCGCGATGTTGTCGACCGGACTGCCGCAGGGAGCAGTGCCCAAACTCGAACGGCCCGGCCCACTGCGCGACCGCGTCTACGAGGCGCTGCTCGAACTCATCACCACCCGCGCGCTGCAGCCCGGCCAGCACCTCGTCGAGAGCGAACTCGCCGGGCACCTCGGGGTGTCCCGGCAGCCGGTGCGCGAGGCGCTGCAACGGCTGAACACCGAGGGCTGGGTCGATCTGCGGCCCGCCCAGGGCGCGTTCGTGCACGAGCCGACCGAGGAGGAGGCCGACCAGCTCCTGACGGTCCGGACGCTCATGGAGGCCGAGGCGGCCCGGCTCGCCGCCGTGCACGCGGACGACGACGGCATCGACGCCCTGGAGGAACTGCTGATCCGGGGAATGTCGGCCGTCGCCAACCACCCTGACGACATCGCCACCGCCGTGGCGCTGAACACCGCTTTCCACGCGAAGATCATGGATTTGTCGGGCAACGCGGTCCTCGCCGAGCTGGGCCGGCAGGTCGAGCGCCGGGTGCGCTGGTTCTACACGCCGGTGGCCCGTTCCCGTGGCAAGCAGTCCTGGGAGGAGCACCAGCATCTGGTCGCCGCCATCACCGGCCACGACGAGGAGCGCGCCGCCCAGCTGATGCGCGAGCACACCGAACACACCCGGCGGTCGTACCACGCGCGCGACAAGTCCTGACGGAGGCGGAGGCCGGGGCCTCAGGCGCGTGCCATGTCCAGGCCACGCCTCTCGGCGGTACACCAACGGGCCTCCATCGCCAGCATCGCCACCAACACCGTGACGAGGGCGACGAGTTCGACGGCCGCGGACCACCGGACGCCGAGGAACGCGGCGGCGAGCGCGACCGGTGCGGCGACCGCGCGGTGCCGCACCGGAAGCAGCCGCATCGCCCTTCTGAACGCCACATCACCGACGAGGAACAGCGCGACCCCGCCGGCCAGCGCCAGCGCCGGGCCGGTGGCGAGCTCCTCGGTGAGATGCCCGAGCGTCTTCTTCACCCCGGCGGCGAGGTACGCGATGCCCAGCAGCATCGGCAGGAAGGCGTAGTAGTAGGCGTTCATCGCCAGCCGCCAGCGGTACGGCGGCGGCGTCGCCCGGAACGCGGCCTCGGCGCCCTCCTCGTCGCGCATGAAGTACGTCCACCACAGGGCGACGGCGAGCGCGAGCGCCAGGAACGCACCGCCGAACAGACCGGGTGTGAGAGGCAGTTCACCGATGCCGGCGCCGATGGAGATCACCGACTCGCCGAACGCGACGATCAGCAGCAGTCCGTGCCGCTCCACGAAGTGCGCCGGGTCCAGTGTGCCGAGCTGGACCCGCAGGGTCGCGGCCGTACGCCCGTCCCGGCGGCCGGGGCCGTGCTCGGCCACGAACGGCGTCACGAACTGGAGCGACAGCGCCAGCATCCACAGGCCGTCCGCCGGGAGGCCGTCGACCAGGCCGGCGGCGGTGACCGAGAGGGCGGCCAGCGCGTTCGGCACGCCGTACCAGATCGAGTCCCAGCCGTGGCTGCGCGTGTACAGCGCCGTGTGCACGATCACGACGAGGAGGAAGCCGAGCCCGAACACGACGCCGGTGTCGTCGAAGACCCGCGGGATCGCCAGCGCGCACACCAGGAACGCGGCCATGCCGAGCATCAGCAGCAGACGCCGGGACGGGCGGTCGAGCGGTACCTGGTTGGTGAGGTAGGCGTAGGCGGCGTACATCCAGTACAGCACCACGAAGATCAGCGCCACGCGGCCCGCTGTCGCGAACGACAGGTCGGCGGCGAGCAGCACCGTCAGCTGGGTGAGCGTGAAGACGAAGACCAGGTCGAAGAAGAGTTCCAGCGTGGTGACCCGGCGCCCTGTCTCCTCCGTCGCGGTGTCCATTCGGTGTTCCCCCTCCGGTGATCGGTGAGCCGATCGTAGAGGGACGACGTGGGCCGGCCCGCATCGCCGGATGCCGCGATGCGGGCCAACCACCCCGTGTCAAGGCTGCGTTGGAGCGGGGCGCGGCCCCGCCTGCCGTCCGGCCACGGCCACGGCCACGGGCCCGCGCCCGACGACGTAGGACACCCCGGCCCGAGTCCGCGTCGAAGCGGGCTCAGGCGCCGAGGACGACCCTGGCCACACCCCGCCCCGAGCCTGCACCGAGAGCGGAGCTACCCATGGCATCCACCCCGACCACGAACCGCCCCCTCATCCTGAAACCGGGCACGTCCTGGAACGACGCCTGGCAGCGAAGCCTCTCCGTCGCTCCCGAGGCCTTCCGTGACGACCGTGTCCTCAACCTCTTCGGCGGCGCCTGGCAGCCGGACGGGCGGCCGCTGCCCGCGACCACGCCGGTCGACGGCAGCCCGATCGCCGGCGCGCCGCGCCTCGACCGGGACACCGCACACCAGGCCGTACGCGCCTCACTCGACCAGCACCGCGCCTGGCGGCACGTTCCCCTCGCCGAACGCCGGGCCCGGATCGCGGCCACCCTGGACGCGCTGACCGAGCACCGTGACCTGCTCGCCCTGCTGCTCGTCTGGGAGATCGGCAAGCCCTGGCGGCTGGCGCGGGCGGACGTCGACCGGGCGATCGACGGCGTGCGCTGGTACGTCGACGGCATCGAGCCGATGGTCGACGGCCGCACCCCGCTGGACGGCCCCGTGTCCAACATCGCCAGCTGGAACTATCCGATGAGCGTGCTTGTTCACGCCATGCTGGTCCAGGCCCTGGCGGGCAACGCGGTCATCGCCAAGACTCCCACCGACGGCGGTGTCGCCTGCCTCACCCTGGCCTCGGCACTGGCCGCGCGCGAGGGCATTCCCGTCACCCTCGTCAGCGGCAGCGGCGGAGAGCTGTCCCAGGCGCTGGTGCGGGCGCCCGAGATCGGCTGCATCTCCTTCGTCGGCGGGCGCGACACCGGCGCCGCAGTGGCCACGGCCGTCGCCGACCTCGGCAAGCGGCACGTCCTCGAACAGGAAGGACTCAACACCTGGGGCATCTGGAACTTCTCCGACTGGGACGCGCTCACCGCGGTCGTCCCCAAACTCTTCGACTACGGCAAGCAGCGCTGCACCGCCTACCCGCGCTTCGTCGTCCAGCGCGCGCTGTTCGACGAGTTCCTCGCCGCCTATCTCCCGGCGGTCCGTACGATCAAGGTCGGCCACCCGCTGGCCGTCGAGAACCCGGACGACGCCCTGCCCGAACTGGACTTCGGCCCCGTGATCAACGCTGCCAAGGCCAAGGAGCTCACGGACCAGGTCAGCGAGGCCGTCGACCGCGGCGCCGTCCCGCTGCACCGGGGCAGGCTCGCCGACGCCCGCCTCCTTCCGGGCCAGGACACCTCCGCGTACGTACAGCCGGTCACCCTGCTCAACCCGCCGCCGTCGTCCCCGCTGCACCACGCTGAGCCGTTCGGCCCGGTCGACACCATCGTCCTGGTCGACACGGAGGCCGAACTGCTGGCCGCGATGAACGCCTCCAACGGCGCCCTGGTGGCCACGCTCGCCACGGACGACCGCGCGACCTACGACCGGCTGGCACCGCAGATCCGGGCGTTCAAGGTCGGCCACGGCAAGCCGCGCTCGCGCGGTGACCGCGACGAGCTCTTCGGCGGGTTCGGCGCGTCCTGGCGCGGCGCCTTCGTCGGCGGAGAGCTCCTGGTGCGCGCGGTCACGCAGGGCCCGGCCGGGGAACGGCTGCCCGGGAACTTCCCGGACTACCAGCTCCTGCCGTGACTCCGCTCCTGCCGTGACTCCGCTCCGGCCGTGACGAACAGCCGCGGGACACCTTGCGCCACCGGAGAGTGAGACGGTGTTCACCCGTTGTGAGGGTGCGGGGCCGTGGGGGCATCGGCTCCCGTGGTCCCGCCCACACGGCGGATATGCAGGTGAAACGCACTCCGAAACCTTGGTATTGTTGTCCATGTCGCCGCGGGGAAGACCCCCGGGCAAGGCGGCAGACACCTGGTCCGGGTGGCGGAATGGCAGACGCGCTAGCTTGAGGTGCTAGTGCCCTTTATCGGGCGTGGGGGTTCAAGTCCCCCCTCGGACACTTCTCTTCTCGGAAAGGGTGCCGACCGGTTCGACGGTCGGCACCCTTTCCGCTACCGCGTTGTCCGCGTCCCGCGTCTGCCGGCAGGCCCGGTCCCTCGGCTCGGGGCGGCTCAGCCCGAGACCTTGCCCATCCCGGCCGGGGACTCCCCGAGGAACGACTGCCCCCGGCGGCCCAGGCCGATCAGCGCCCACAGGGAGAAGGCCAGCGGGACGGCACCGGAGACGATCACCTGGCCGCGGCTGGAGACGAGGGCGTTCGGAGTGCCCAGGACGAAGCCCAGGCCGATGCAGATCCGCGACAGTGCCTGGTAGCAGGCCCACGCGCTGCCGTGTACCTCTGCCGGCACCTGACTGTGTACGGCATTTCGTAGACCGACATTGCATACACCATTGCCGAACCCGCCCAGCAGGAACAGCGGGAAGATCACCGCGGCCACCGGCAGCAGCCCGGCGGACAGCAGTGCGACGGAGATGCCGAGCACTCCGCCGAGGATCAGCGCGGAGTGCCGCGCCGACCAGCCCGCGCGGCCGGCCAGCAGTGCACCCGGAATGCTGCCCAGCGCCCAGGTGGCCAGGAAGAACCCGAAGAGGATTTCGTTGCCGTCGGCCACGTCCCGCAGATAGAAGACGCCGGCGACACCCTCGACGCTGGTGGCCAGCATCGCCGCGGCGAGCGTGGGCAGCAGCATGCCCACCACCGGGGCCTCGCGCAGGGCGTGGTAGCCGTCCGAGAGCTTCGCGGACGGCCGGCGTCCGACCGCCACGTCCGTACGGCGCGGGACGGCCAGCGCTGTGCACCCGGCGAGTACGAGGAACGACACGGCGTCGGCGCCGAGGAGGAACGCGGTGCCCCGCCCGGAGTGCAGGAAGCCGGCCAGCGGCGGTCCGATCAGCCCGGCCGTCGACAGCCCCGCGGTGAGCAGGCTGTTGGCCCGTCCGGTGTGCTCGCCACCAGCGACCACCGGCAGCATCTTGAAGCCGGCCGTCACCGACGCCACACCGGCCAGCCCCGACAGCGCGATCAGCCCCACCCGCACGTGGAAACCGTCCACTGCGGCGGCGGCACCCAGGGACAGCGCCTGGACAGCCAGCGCCGACAGGCACACCGACCGGGCGCTGAGCCGGTCCACCAGTGCCCCGACGAGGGGAGCGGCCAGGACGGTGGGGATCAGTTCCGCGAGGAAGACCTCGGTGACGCCCCAGCGGATGCCGTGGTCCGCCGCGTCCAGCACCATACCGAGGGAGGCGAGGGAGTCGCCCACGCGTGAGAAGAGCGTTCCCGCGATCAGTACCAGAGCGGGGGCCGGGATCAGCAGACCGCGGCGCAGTGTGGCGAACCTCGTCTTCCGCGTTTTGTGCGTGTCCAATCGAGTCCCATCCATCTGCTTGCCGTGATCACTTCAAGGCTGCTGCGGAACAGATTAGGTCTGCTCCAGGAGCGGGAGGGCGTCCACCGGCCATCCCCGGGACACCGCCCGGGCGGTTGCGAAGGAGCCCCGGTCCGGACACCTGTATCCCGGCTTCTCGGCCATGTCCGGTACCGGGGGGAAATGGGCACTCGGCGTTCCGGTACCCCGGAATGCCGGGCTTCGACGGCCGTCCCGGCCGCCCGTCCGCGGGCTGCTGCGGCGCAACTGCCGTGTGCCAGGGGTGTGATCACCGCCATTCCGATCGGCGGGCCGGTGCTCCGGTCACCGTCCACCGGTGTTCTGTCAGCGACACGGGACCATCGATTTTCGGACAAGCGCTGGTACGGAGGAGCCCTCGCTGTGTGCAGCCCCCGGGATGCCGGTCCCGGCGTGACAACGCGTCGCCGCCGCCCCGAAGTTGGCCGATGCCCGTCGGGCAAATGTCCGGAAAATGTCGGGCCGGTGGAACGAATTCCCGGAAGAGCGCGGAGAAACGGTGCCGAACGGGAATCTCCGTGTTTTCTCCGCCTGTTCGGGAGCTTCGGCAATACCGGGCGCCGAAAAAAATGCCGTGCTCCGGGGCGGCCGTCCTCCCTACACTCACGATGCGTCGCGCGCCGCCACCACAGCACGGTGCGCCGATCGTGACCAGCCGACGAGTGAGGGGAGCCGCGCCGTGTGTGACCACGCCGCCGTCGCCGTTCCCCGTTCCCGGTACGAGGTGATCCTCGTGTCCTCGTCCGCCCGGTGCCCGCAGCGCGGCCGGCACCGGAACCCCGCGGCACACCGCTGACGTATTCCGCATTCGCATGCCACATCCGTCGCTTCGGTGCCCACCGACGACCCCCTGTTGACGGTCGATCGGCTTTTGTCTGCCCGGGAATCGCGCCGCCCATTCCGCATCCATGCGAAAGGCATCGGGCCATGCGCACCGCACCCCGTCCGTACTCCACCACTCCGTCGGCCGCCGTCCGCAATCTGGGCATCCTCGCCCACGTCGACGCCGGCAAGACCACCGTCACCGAACGGATCCTGTATGCGACCGGCATCACGCACCGGCGCGGCGAGGTCCATGACGGCACGACCGTCACCGACTTCGACCCTCAGGAACGCGACCGCGGCATCACCATCTTCGCCGCCGCGGTGAGCTGTGCCTGGGACGGCCACCGCATCAACCTGATCGACACGCCGGGCCATGTCGACTTCGCCGACGACGTCGAGCGCTCGCTGCGCGTGCTCGACGGCGCGGTCGCGGTGTTCGACGCCGTCGCGGGGGTCGAGCCGCAGAGCGAGTCCGTGTGGCGACAGGCCGACCGGCACGGTGTACCGCGTATCGCGTTCGTCAACAAGATGGACCGGGCGGGCGCCGATCTCGACGCCGCCGTGGCGTCGATCCGGGAACGTCTGCACCCGGCACCTCTCGTCGTGCAGCTGCCGATCGGGGCGGAGGACGCGTTCACCGGGGTGGTCGACCTGGTGCACATGCGTGCGCTGGTCTGGGCCGACGGCGCTGAGACGGTCGAGGAGCGGCCGGTGCCCGAGGCGCTGCGGGAGGAGACGTGGTGGCGGCGCCGGGCGCTGGAGGAGGCCGTGGCCGAACTGCATCCAGCGGCGATGGAGGAATTCTGTATGCAGCCGACCGTCGACATGTCGACGGCATCCGTGCCGATTGCATCCACTGCGCCGCCGATCGTATGCACACCTCCGCCCGCAGTATCCACGCCCACCCTCATCACCGCCCTGCGCGACCTGACCCGCACCGGAGACGGCCTCGTCGTTCTCTGCGGCTCGGCCTACCGCAACCGCGGTACCGAGCCGCTCCTCGACGCGGTGGTGGCCTACCTGCCGTCCCCGCTCGACGTCCCACCCGTACGCGGGACGCACGACGGCGCCGAGCAGCTTCGCCCCGCCGACGCGGGGGCGCCGTTCGCCGCGCTGGCGTTCAAGGTGAACGCGACCGCCACCGGCCGGCTGACGTATGTCCGTGTCTATTCGGGCACGATCGAGAAGGGAGGCACCGTGTGGGACCCGGGCACGCGGCGCACCGAGCGGGTCGCGCGGATCCTGCGGGTGACGGCCGACCGGCACGCCCAGCTGGACCGGGCGGTCGCCGGGGACATCGTCGCCGTGGTGGGGCTGAAGTCCGCCCGGGCCGGTTCCACCTTGTGCGATCCGGCGGCTCCGCTCGTCCTTGAGCCGCCGTCGGTCGCCGACCCGGTGGTGTCGGTGGCGGTCGAGGCCCGTCGCGGCTGCGACACCGGCCGGCTGGCGTCGGCGCTGGCGCGGCTGGCCGAGGAGGACCCGTCGCTGGTGGTGCGGACGGATCCCGAGACCGGCCAGACGGTGCTGTCGGGCATGGGCGAACTGCACCTGGAGGTCGCGGTGGAGAAGATACGCCGCGATTCAGGGCCGGACGTCACCGTCGGCCGTCCGAGGGTGACGTATCGGGAGACTGTGGTCCGCGGGGTGTCGCAGCTGGTGTTCAGGCACGTCAAACAGGACGGCGGGGCAGGGCAGTTCGCCCATGTCGTCCTGGACGTGGAGCCATTCGCGGCCGAACCCGGGGGCAGCGGTTTCGAGTTCCGGTCGGCCGTGGTCGGCGGCCGGGTGCCGCAGGAGTACGTGCGTGCGGTGGAGGCCGGCTGCCGGGACGCCCTGACCGAGGGACCCCTCGGCGGTCACCCGGTGACCGGGCTCAGGGTGACGCTGACCGACGGGGCGACGCATGTGAAGGACTCCTCGGAGACGGCGTTCCGCACGGCGGGCCGGCTCGGGCTGCGCGCCGCGCTGCGGGCGTGCGCGATGGTGCTGCTGGAGCCGGTCGCCGAGGTCACGGTCACCGTGCCCGAGGCCGCTGTCGGCGGTGTGCTCGGCGACCTGGCGGCGCGGCGCGGCCGGGTCACGGGTTCCGAGTCGCGCGGCGGTGCCGCGGTGCTCACCGCCACCGTGCCGCTGGCCGAACTGTTCGGCTACGCAACCCGGTTGCGCAGCCGGACGCAGGGCCGGGGCACCTTCACGGCCAGGCCCACCGGTTACGCGCCGGCCCCGGCGGCGGACGCGGCCGCGACTGTGGCGGCGGCTCCGGCGCGGTAGCAGGACGGTCCCTTGCCCTGCCGCCCCCTGCCGCCGTCTGCCGGCCCTGTCGGCCTCGCCGGCGGGCCGCGTCACGTCCCCCGAAAGGCGTGGCGCGACCCGCCGGGGCCACCGTCGCGACCCGCCGGGGCCACCGTCGCGACCCGCCGGGGCCACCGTCGCGACCCGCCGAGGCCACCGTCACGACCCGCCGGGGCCGCCGTCGCGACCCGTCAGGGGTACGACACCACGGTGGACGGCGTCGTCGATGTGCCCTGCGTCGGCGATCCAGTGTCGTTGATCACGTGCTCGTACTGGCCGTTGCCGCCGAGCGAGACGACGAGCAGGTCGTGGAAGCGCACCCCGGGCCGGTTCGGCGCGGCGAAGCCGCTGTGCTGCACGATGGCCGGGTCGACGTTGTAGTAGCAGTAGCTGCCCAGGCCCCAGCCCTCGTGCGTGGTGACGGCGTCGCCGACCTTGTAGGCGGCGTAGCCCTTCACGGAGCCGTTCTGGATCGCGGCCTGGTTCGGGGCGTCGTACGCCTTCTCGTTCTGGAAGAAGATCGTGCGGCCCCGCTGGCCGTTCCACTGGACGTCGTACTTGTTGAAGTGCTCGACGAACAGGCCCGTGCACAGCACGTCGTCGCCGCCCACGACCACCCCGTAGTCGGCGCGGTTGGTCTCCCAGCCGACGCCGGTGCCGTGGTCGGCACGCCAGACCCAGGTGTGGTCGACGATGGTGTGGCGGCTGTTGATCACCATGCTGGTGGTGGCCCGGCCGGCGCCCGCGCCGCCGATGCGGACGAACACGTCCTGGACGGTGGTCGGGTTGGCCGAGTGGTCCCGGGTGGCGCCGCCCGGGCCGACTTCCAGCAGGGTGGCGGAGTTTACCGGCCCGGCGTCGATGAGGAATCCGGCCAGGCGTATGCCGTCGACGTCGGCCGTCTTCAGGGCCGTGACGCCGTTGTCGGGGACCAGGGTCGCGTAACCGAGGCCCAGGACGACGGTGCCCGCGCGGTTCACCTGGATCGGCTGGTCGAGGTGGTAGATCCCCGGTGTCAGCAGCAGGTGAAGCCCTTGTGTGAGGGCCTGGTTGAGGGTCGCGGCGGTGACGCCGGGTTTGGCGACGTAGAACTGCGACAGCGGCAGGGACGTGCCGCGGGGGGTGCCGTTGCCCCAGGTGACCCCGCGGGCGTTGGTGCGTTTCTCGGGCAGGAAGACGCGGAACTCGCTGCCGCTGACGTACAGGAAGGGCTTCTCCCGGGAGACCGGGGTGGTGTCGAGCGTGGTGTACGGCGGGTTCGGGAAGCTCTGGGCGGGCGCGCCCTCGACGCCCGAGAAGACCATGTTCCAGACGCCGTTGAGCCAGCTGCCGATCGCACTGTCGCGGGTGTACCACTGCTGCTGCGAGTACGGTCCGACCTGGCCGTCGATGCGGCTGTCCGCGATGTAGCCGCCGCTCGCCCAGCCGTAGCCGGTGGGTGAGAGGTTGAGGCCGCCGCGCACGTGCATGCGCCTGAAGGGCGCCGCCTGCGCGACCGCCCACCGGTTGGTGCCGTTCGCCGGGACCAGGGCGAGGTTCTCCGCCGAACGCCAGAAGTTCTGCGTCGCGTTGCCGTTGAACCAGCCCGCGTCGACCGTCACGTCGCCGTTGATGGTCGTGTCGTCGGGGGAGAGGCCGAGGCCCGCGATGGAGGTGTAGAAGCCAAGTTGGGCGTTGAGGCCCTGGTAGGTGCCGGGCTTGAACAGCAGGGCGTACCGGCCGGTGCCGAACTGGGCCGACTCCTGCTGCCGGAAGACCTCGTCAAGCCGTGCCTGGATGTTCGGCGTCGACGGTTCGAACACGAGGACGTTCGGGCCGAGGTCGCCGCCGCCGGGCAGCAGGGACGGCCTCTTCCCGGCCGGGGTCGTGCCGGCCGGGGTCGTGCCGGCCGGGGTCTTCCCGACCGGCGGGGCGGCGGATGCTGGGGCGGACAGGCCGAGCACGGCGGCCGGGGCTGAGGCGGCCGCGGCGGCCAGGACGGCTCTGCGGCCGATGGCGGGCAGGGGCATGGGGCGGCTCCTGTTCAGGAAGTGAACGAGGTGGGGTTTGGGAGCGCTCTCTTGCCGGTGAATGCTTCAACTACCCGAACGGGCGCGTCAAGAGGCGGGACCGGAGTTCCACAAGGGTTGCCGCACCTCTTGACGAGCGCATCTCCGAGGGTTTAACTCACGTCCTAAATTAAGTCATGATTGCAATCCCTGAAGGGACACCGGGAGCCATGCGCAGAATCCGAGTCGCGGCCGTAGGGGCCGTCACCCTGTCTCTGGCCCTGGCCGCCACGGCCTGCGGAGGTGGTTCGTCGACGGGCGGCGGGTCCAACGACTCGCCGAAGACGCTGACGTACTGGGCGTCCAACCAGGGCGCCAGCATCGCGGTGGACAAGAAGGTCCTCCAGCCCGAACTCGACAAGTTCGAGAAGCAGACCGGGATCAAGGTGAAGCTGGAGGTCGTTCCCTGGTCCGACCTGCTCAACCGGATCCTCACCGCGACCACCTCCGGTCAGGGCCCCGACGTCCTGAACATCGGCAACACCTGGAGCGCCTCCTTGCAGGCCACCGGTGCGCTGCTGCCCTGGGACGCGAAGAACTTCGGCAAGATCGGCGGCAAGGACCGCTTCGTCGACTCGGCTCTCGGCTCGACCGGCGCCGCCGGCAAGGACCCGGCCGCGGTGCCGCTGTACTCGATGGCGTACGCGCTCTACTACAACAAGAAGATCTTCGCCGACGCCGGCATAGCCAAGCCCCCGGCCACCTGGGCCGAGCTCGTCGCCGACGGCAAGAAGATCCAGGCGAAGGGCAAGTCGGCCCTCGGCGCCGAGGGCGCGAACCTCGCGGAGAACATCCACCACGTCTTCGTCTTCGCCAAGCAGCACGGCGCCGACTTCTTCACCGCCGACGGCAAGCCCGACTTCACCAACGACGGCGTGGTCGCCGCGGTCCAGCAGTACGTCGGCCTCATGGCGAAGGACAAGGTCATCCCCACCGGCGACGCCGAGTACGCGCAGAACCAGTCCGTGAGCGACTTCGCCAAGGGCAAGCAGGCGATGCTGCTGTGGCAGTCCGCGTCCTCCAACCTCAAGTCGCAGGGCATGAGCGAGGACCAGTACGGCATCGCGCCGGTGCCGGTCCAGTCCGGCACCCCCGGCTCCGGCGCCCAGGTCAACTCGATGGTCGCGGGCATCAACCTGGCCGTCTTCAAGAACACCCACAACCTCGACGGTGCCACGAAGTTCGTGAAGTTCATGACCGGTGATGCCGAGCAGAAGATCCTCAACACGGCCTACAGCACCATCCCGCCGGTCAAGTCCGCCCAGTCCGACGCCGCGTTCACCACCCCGTCCAACGCCGTCCTGAAGGACACCCTGGCCAAGAGCGCCGTCGCGCTGCCGCAGGTCGCGAACGAGTCGCAGTTCGAGACGGCGGTCGGTACGGCCGTGAAGGAACTCTTCGCCGACGCGGCCGCCGCACACGCGGTCACCGCCGACTCGGTGAAGGCCCAGCTCGCCAAGGCCCAGCAGCAGATGCCCGCGAAGTGAGCACGATGACCACCACCGCCCTCCGGGAGACGGTGCACGGGGACAACTCGCCCGGTGCGGCGGCAGGCGAACCCCGCCGCCGCACCGGGCGGATCCGCCGCATCGGACTGCCGTACCTGCTGCTCCTGCCCGCCCTGCTCCTCGAACTCCTCGTCCACCTGGTGCCGATGGTCATCGGCATCGTGATGAGCTTCAAGGAACTGACGCAGTTCTACATCCGCGACTGGGGCACCGCCCCCTGGTCCGGCTTCGGCAACTACCGCGTCTCGGTGGACTTCGACGCCCCCGTCGGCGAGGCACTGCTGCACTCGTTCTTCGTCACCGTCGGCTTCACCCTGCTGTCGGTGGCCCTGTGCTGGCTGATCGGCACGACCGCCGCGATCTTCATGCAGGACACCTTCCGCGGCCGCGGCCTGCTGCGCGCCCTGTTCCTGGTGCCGTACGCGCTGCCCGTCTACGCGGCCGTCATCACCTGGGTGTTCATGTTCCAGCACGACAACGGCCTGGTGAACCACGTCCTGCACGACCAGCTGCACCTCACCGGCAAGCCGTCCTTCTGGCTGATCGGCGACAACAGCTTCTACGCCCTGCTGATCGTGCACGTGTGGAAGGGCTGGCCGTTCGCCTTCCTCATCGTCATGGCCGGACTCCAGAACATCCCACACGAGCTGTACGAGGCCGCAGCACTGGACGGCGCCGGGATGTGGCAGCAGATCCGCCGCATCACCCTGCCGTCGCTGCGCCCGGTCAACCAGGTGCTGGTCCTGGTGCTGTTCCTGTGGACGTTCAACGACTTCAACACGCCGTACGTCCTGTTCGGCGAGGCCGCCCCCGAGGCCGCGGACCTGATCTCGGTGCACATCTACCAAGCCTCCTTCGTCACCTGGAACTTCGGCACCGGCTCGGCCATGTCCGTGCTGCTGCTGCTGTTCCTGCTGGTCGTGACGGGTGTGTACCTGCTGCTCACCTCGCGCGGACGGAGGGCCGCCGATGTCTGACTCGCCCATGGCGCCGCCCCGTTCGTTCCTGTGGTCCCGGCGGATCTTCCTCACCCTGCTCACCGGCTTCGTACTGCTCCCCGTGTACGTGATGGTCTCCAGCTCGCTGAAGCCCCTCGCGGACGTCACGGGCAAGTTCCGCTGGCTGCCCAGCGGCCTGACCGTCCGCCCGTACATCGACATCTGGTCGACGGTGCCGCTCGCCAGGTACTTCGTGAACTCGCTGATCGTGGCGGGCGCGGCGACCGTCTGCTCGGTGGTCGTCGCGGTGTTCGCCGCCTACGCCGTAAGCCGATACGAATTCCGGGGCAAGCGCGTCTTCACGGTCACCGTGCTCTCGACGCAGATGCTCCCCGGCATCCTCTTCCTCCTCCCGCTGTTCCTGCTCTACGTCAACATCGGCAACGCCACCGGCATCGCCCTGTTCGGCTCACGCGGCGGGCTGATCCTCACGTATCTCACCTTCTCCCTGCCGTTCTCGATCTGGATGCTGATCGGGTACTTCGACTCGGTGCCGCGCGACCTGGACGAGGCGGCGCTGGTGGACGGCTGCGGGCCGCTCGGCGCGCTGCTGAGGATCGTCGTGCCGGCCGCGGTCCCGGGCATCGTCGCGGTCGCCGTCTACGCGTTCATGACCGCCTGGGGAGAGGTGCTCTTCGCGTCGGTGATGACCAACGACACCACGCGCACCCTGGCCGTCGGCCTCCAGGGCTACTCCACGCTCAACAACGTCTACTGGAACCAGATCATGGCCGCCTCGCTCGTCGTCAGCGTGCCCGTGGTCGCGGGCTTCCTGCTGCTTCAGCGCTACCTCGTCGCCGGACTGACGGCGGGCGCCGTCAAGTGACCAACACCATGAATTCCGAAGGGACTTCAGTGTCCGTACGCATCGACCTCGCCGCACTCCCGCACGACTTCCTGTGGGGCACGGCCACAGCGGCGTACCAGATCGAGGGAGCCGTCGCCGAGGACGGCCGGGCGCCCTCGATCTGGGACACCTTCTCCCACACCCCAGGGAAGATCGCGAACGACGACAACGGCGACGTCGCCTGCGACCACTACCACCGCTGGCGCGAGGACATCGGCCTGATGCGGCAACTCGGCACCAACGCCTACCGGTTGTCCGTGGCCTGGCCACGCGTCCGGCCCGGCGGCGACGGTCCCGTGAACGCCAAGGGGCTGGCCTTCTACGACGAGTTGGTGGACGCGCTGCTTCAGGCGGGCATCACCCCGTCCGTGACCCTCTACCACTGGGACCTGCCGCAGGTGCTCCAGGACCGCGGCGGCTGGCCGGAGCGGGAGACCGCCTCCCTGTTCGCCGAGTACGCCTCGGTCGTCGCCGCCCGCCTCGGCGACCGCGTCAAGCACTGGGCCACGCTCAACGAACCGTCCTGCTCGGCCTGGATCGGCCACCTCGAGGGCACGATGGCGCCCGGCCTGACCGACCTGACCGCCGCCGTACGCGCCTCCTACCACCTGCTCCTCGGCCACGGCCTCGCCACGCAGGCGATCCGCGCCGCCGCCCCCGACGCGCGGATCGGCATCGTCAACAACCTCTCCACCGTGCACCCCGCCACCGACCGTCCCGAGGACGTCGCGGCCGCCCGCCGCCACGACGGGCACGTCAACCGCTGGTGGCTGGACCCGGTGCACGGCCGCGGCTTCCCGGCCGACATGGTCGAGACGTACGGCGTCGAACTCCCCGAGAAACCGGGCGACTCGGAGACCATCGCCGCCCCGCTGGACTGGCTGGGCCTGAACTACTACTTCCCGGCGTACGTCGCCGACGACCCCGACGGCCCCGCCCCGCGCGTCCGCTCCGTACGCCGCCCGGACGTCCCGCGCACCGGCATGGACTGGGAGATCGACGCGAGCGGCATCGAGACACTGCTGCTGCGTCTCACCGAGGAGTACGGCGCGCGGAAGATCTACGTCACCGAGAACGGCTCGTCCTTCCCGGACCTGGTCCGCCCCGACGGCACCGTCGACGACCCCGAGCGCCAGGACTACCTGGAGCGGCACCTGGCCGCCTGCGCCTCCGCGGCCCGCAAGGGTGCCCCGCTGGCCGGCTACTTCGCCTGGTCGCTGCTGGACAACTTCGAGTGGGCGTACGGCTACGACAAGCGTTTCGGCCTCGTCCACGTCGACTACCGCACCCAGGTACGCACCATCAAGGGTTCCGGCCACCGGTACGCGGACATCGTCCGCGTCCACCGCGGCCAGGCACGCCGGGCCGCCTGAGCCCGGCCTGGACGACCGGTGGGTGCGGGTGCGGGAGCCCGCGCCCACCGGTCCGCTCACACGCAAGGGGCACCACTCCCCGCAGAACTGTCATGCACGCGTCAGCACTCATCCTCCGAGGAGAGCCGCATGCCATCCCGAATCCCGCGCACCCTGCTCGCCGCCCTGTCCGTCGCGGCCCTGCTGGCCTCCGGCCCGCTCCTGGCCACCCCCGCCTCCGCCGCCGCCCCTGCCTCCGCGGCCGCCGTCAGCTGGGACACCGACCGCGCGGCCGCCGCCTACGCCGTGAACCCGGCCGCCGTCACCGCCTCCGGCAGCGAGAACGCCGGCGCCGCCCCGGGCCTCGCCTTCGACGGCAACGGCTCCACCCGCTGGTCCAGCAACTTCGCCGACGACGCCTGGATCCGCGTCGACCTCGGCACCACGATCCGCGTGGACCACGTCACCCTGGACTGGGAGGCCGCCTACGGCAAGCGCTACGTCCTGGAGGTCTCGAAGAACGGCACGGACTGGACCCCCTTCTACACGGAGACCTCCGGCACGGGCGGCTCGGTCACGGCCCACACCTACCCCCAGGAGGTCACCGGCCGCTACATCCGCCTGCGCGGCCTGGAGAGGGCCACGCCCTACGGCTACTCCCTGTGGAGCTTCAAGGTCTACGGCGGCGAACCGGCCCCCGCGTCGACGACCCGCGCCAACCTGGCCCTGAACCACCCGGCGTACTCGAACTTCTACCAGGACGCGGGCCACTCACCGGCGTCCCTGACGGACGGCGGCTGGCCGGCCGACCTGAAGGGCGACACGAGCCGCTGGTCCAGCGACTGGAACACGGACCGGTGGGTGTCGGTCGATCTCGGTATACAGTCGACGATCGACACGGTGGATCTGTACTGGGAGTCGGCGTACGCGGTCGACTACCTCCTCCAGGTCTCCGACGACAACCGCACCTGGCGCACCGTCTACGAGCCGCCGGCCGCCGATATCGCCGCCCGCCGGGCGAACGTGAAGTCCCCTTCCGACGCGGCCGGCCTGCACGACACGGTCAAGCTGCCCACCCCCGCGACGGGCCGCTACGTCCGCATGCTGGGCAAGGAACGCCGCTCCTTCTACAACCCGGCGCCCGCCACCGCCCAGTTCGGCTACTCCCTCTACGAGTTCCAGGTCTGGGGCACCGGCGGCACCGCGGCCGCCGCCTACCCGTCCCTGCCCGCCGACCAGACCGGCACCTACCGCACCACGTTCTTCGACGACTTCACCGGCACGGGCCTCGACCGCTCCAAGTGGCGGGTCGTACGCACCGGACCGGAGATGGGCCCGGTCAACGGCGAGTCCCAGGCGTACGTCGACTCCCCGGACAACATCAGCACGCAGAACGGCAACCTGATCCTTAAGGCGAAGTACTGCAAGGGCTGCACCCAGGCGGGCGGCGGCACCTACGACTTCACCTCCGGCCGCATCGACACCAGCACCCACTTCGACTTCACGTACGGCAAGGTCAGCGCCCGCATGAAACTCCCCGTGGGCGACGGCTTCTGGCCCGCCTTCTGGCTGCTGGGCAGCAACGTCGACGACCCCTCCGTCTCCTGGCCGGCCTCCGGCGAGACCGACATCATGGAGAACATCGGCTACCCCGACTGGACCAGCTCGGCCCTGCACGGCCCCGGCTACTCCGCCGACGGCAACATAGGCGCCCGCCAGACCTACCCCAGCGGCGGCACCGCCGACCAGTGGCACACCTACGCCGTCGAATGGACCCCGACGGCGATGCGCTTCTACGTCGACGACCGCCTGGTCCAGGAGACGACCCGCAACGTGCTGGAGTCGACGCGGGGCCAGTGGGTCTACGACCACAACCAGTACGTGATCCTCAACCTCGCCCTCGGCGGCGCCTACCCGGCCGGCTGGAACAAGGCCACCACCCCCTACTGGGGCCTGCCGCAGTCGAGCGTGGACCGGATCGCGGGCGGGGGAGTGCAGGCGGAGGTGGACTGGGTGCGGGTGGAACAGAGGGGCTGACACGGACGAAAGGCGAGCAACGGCAGATCAGGGGACGGCCCATGAGGGGCCGCACTCACCGACCAGCGAAGGCGCCTTGGTGTCCGGCTGCGTCGGTGAGGCGGTCGGCGATCATCTCGGCGGTCGGGTCGACCACTTCGCGTCGGCCGACTTCCCGCGTACCGGCGGGAGCGGGTGATTCCAGTCGGTCAGCGCCGGAAGCACTCCTCGCGCCTGTTGTCCGCCGGTTCGAAGCACACGCGGAGGCCGGTGAGATCTCTGCCGCCGATCATGGGGGTGAAGAGGAAGCTCTCCGCGTCGTATTTGTCGGCGACCTCGGCCCGTTGTGGCGAGCTGCTCCGGACCGACACCTCCAAGGCGTCACCGGCGTGTGAGCGCCACATCCGCGCCCATGCGGCGCTGCAGTCCGCGCTGTACCTGATTTCGAACCGTGCACCGGTGGAGGTGCTGCGCTGCGGGCCGAGTGTCCGAACTCGCCCGGGCATGCCACAGCCCATCAGCTCTGGGCTTTTGCCCGTGCACGTCTGTGCACGACATCCAGGAGTGGGTGCCGCGGGGTGTGAGACCCGCCCTGCGGACCCCCTGGCCCCGGTGGTGGAGGGCGCGGCCACCCAAACTGCCGTCGCCAGGCCGACCGCGCAAACGGCAGCGACGACGGCCCACATGCGCAGCTTGATGCGCACGGCACCGTCCGGACTCTGTCCGGCACGATCAGCGGGCAAATCGCCCTCACCCAGCTGGTCCCTGTCGGGCTGCGCCACCGCTCCTTCGGCTACGGGTCGCGCTGCCTTCCGGGCCCGCCCGCTCCACTCCAGATCGGCCAGTTCCCACAGCGCCACCAGGCGCTCGGGCGGCTCCCCCGCCATCGCGCACAGCGACTCGACGGCCTGGCGCGGAGCGAGCTGCCGGCCATTGAGATAGCGCTCCCAGGAGGACTTGCTGTACGCGGTTTCCTTGGCCAACGCGGCCATGCTCAGGCCCGTACTCGCTCTCAGCCGGCGCAACTCCTGAGCAAGCCGTGCACATGCGAACGCTGCGTTGTCGCACGCGACGCCCTTCATCGCCGAAGCACCTTCCAGGTCTGCGGACCCACCAGGCCGTCCGTCGCCAGCCCGGCTTTCTCCTGCAGCCGCTTGACGGCCCGCGTCGTCATCTCCCCGTAGACGCCGTCCACGCCACCTGGGTCGAGACCCAGGTGACGCAGCAAGCACTGGGCCTCTACGACGTCCCATCCCGGCTGGCTCAGCACAGCGGTGCGGGTGGTGCTGTACCCCGCGTACAGCTGTCCGTTCTTCCGCTTCACCGCGCAGGGGTAGGTTCTTCCCGGCTTGTAGGCGAAGGCCCCATGGGCCGTGGCCGCCGTGTCCTTTCGGCTGTTCTCGTGGTCTCTCCAAGGCACCGCAACCAGCAGGCCGACGACCAGTACGCCGAGCAGCGCAGTCGTGAGGACACCGATCAGCGCTGCCCGGCGTGCACCGCTCCGCGTCGGGGTGTCCGCCGCTTCGGTCGCTCCGTCTTCCGTCCGCCACGCCTCTTCAGCAAGCTCATGGAGCACCAGGAGCCGTGTCGTCTCCACGCCGCTCACCCGCGCCAGTTCCTCCACGGCCTGTCGCGGCACCAGTGCCTTTCCGTTGAGGTAGCGCTCCCAGGAGGAGCGGCTGTAGCCGGTCTTGGACGCCATCGACGACAGGCTCAATCCGCTGCGGTCCTTCAGTCGCCGAAGTTGGACGACCAACTGTTGCACCCGGTCGTCAAGGGAATCCGGTAACGCCTTCCAACGCGACACGTTCCACCCCATGCGTTCAGTCGTCGGAGGCTTCGTGCAGGCGCCCCCTGAGTGGTGTTATACGCCACTGCAAGGTCCGCGGTTCTTGACGCGCGCGCCGCCATGCGCCTTTCGGACAACCTTCTTGCCACCGCCCCGGCCCGCGGGCGTCCCGGCGTCACCTCGTATCCAGCGACATCCCAGCAGGTCAGAGCATGGGACGTCCCACGAACGCCTCAGTCGGCCGCGGTCGCTGTCGGGGGATCGGGGGTGTCCAGCACAGTCGGTGATGCAAGCCGGGCGGTGCGGTCCACCCCGCGCCGCCCCAACCATTCAGGAAGGGAAATGACATGCGTATCAAGGCTGTCGGCGTGCGGGCCGGCCTGCTCGCTGCAACCGCTGCCCTCGGCGTGGGCTCCCTGCTCGCCCCGGCCGCCATGGCGGCCACTCCGCCCAGCACCATCGGCAAGGGAGACACCGGCCACGGCGTCTGGTGCGTCCAGCACGCCGTGAACAACTACTACAAGACGTACTACGGCAAGAGCAGCGGCCCGCTCGCCGAGGACGCGGCGTTCGGCACGAGCACCGCCGACTGGGTGGCCTGGTACCAGGGCAAGCACGGCGTCCACGCCGACAGCATCGTCGGCAAGAACACCGGCCACTACGTGATCATCGACGACGGCTACTACGGCAACTACTGCAAGTCGTACGTGCCGCACAACTGAGAGACACGCCCGAGACGCAAGACGAGCCAGGCATATCGATGCAAGACGGGCGGCGCGGTGCTCGTCAACGACCAACGGCCTGCGCCGCCCCAAGCCCCTTCGAAGGGAAATGACATGCGTATCAAGGCTGTCGGCGTGCGGGCCGGCCTGCTCGCTGCAACCGCTGCCCTCGGCGTGGGCTCCCTGCTCGCCCCGGCCGCCATGGCGGCCACTCCGCCCAGCACCATCGGCAAGGGAGACACCGGACACGGCGTCTGGTGCGTCCAGCACGCCGTAAATCTCTACTACGAGAAGTACTACGACAAGAAGAGCGGCCCGCTCGCCGAGGACGCGGTGTTCGGCACGAGCACCGCTGACTGGGTGGCCTGGTACCAGGGCAAGTACGGCCTCCACGCCGACAGCGTGGTGGGCAAGAGCACCGGTTTCTGGGTGGTCATGGACGACGGCTACTACAGCAACTACTGCAAGGCGTACGTGCCCCACGGCTCCCACCCCTGAAGCGGCTGAATCTGCGGGAGTGGGACAGCGGCCGGTGGCCGTTGTCCCACTGCTCGGTCACCGTGAAGGCTGGCCGCGTCACCCGCTCGACACGGCGGTCGAGCCACGCGTTGCGCGCGCCCGCTCCGAGTGGGCGCGCTGCCGGTGTACGTGATCAGGCCCTTGGGGAAGCGCACTCGGCCCAGACGGTCTTGCCGCCCGGCGGATACGGCTCCGTGCCCCAGTGGTCGGTCAGGGCGGTGACCAGCAGGAGGCCGCGGCCCGACTCCGCGTCAGGGGGGAGCGAAGTCCGTTGCGGGCGACGGAAGCTGATCACCCCGCGCGTCGGTCACCTGGTCCACCGCGCCAGCGCCAAAGGGCTGGGCTTCGACTCGGTGGTCATCCGGCACCCACACGGACCGTCCTGGCCACCCTTGTCCGGCACGAACTGCCTCTCGCCTACGAGGGGCAGACCGAGCCGCCGCTGCCGGCGCAGGTCGGACCGGGCGCGTTGATGCGCGGCTGAGGCGAGTGCGGGTGCGCGGTGGTCAGGTCCCGGTGGGCAGGCACGGGTTCAGTGGTGGTCACGCCTTCGAGTGAAGCTCGCCGAGACGGGGACGCACGGAGGGTGCGGTCCGTTTGGATCAATGGCGCGGAATTGTCAAGACCGACCCGACCCATTGGGGGAGCGCATGGGCTTTTCCTTTCACCGTAATCCCGACGGCACCACAACGGGCCGCAACACGATCAACGACTTCACCGTGACGGACGCCGATGCGGAAGAGGTGAAGCGGCGCTTGTACGAGGACGCGGGGTGGGAGTACACGCCTCCGTCGCCCCCCGTACCGCCCGGGCATCACCGGTTCGCCCTCGTGGACGATGCGTTCGACACCAACGGCTTCGACGACCCTCGCTATACGGGGCTGCGGGCGCACCCTCCCGAAGGGTGTGTCCCCGTGGACTGGGGGAGCTTCGCCCTGAAGTGCGAGCGACCCGGAGCCACGCTTCTCGACGCGGTGACGGACACCGTCGCCGAGGTCCGTCGGGAGCACGGAGTGGTTCTGAACAGTCTCGGCATCGAGAAACCCGAGGAGTGGTTCGGTGAGGGAAAGGACGGATTCAAGGGGGAGGTGGTGGCTCATTTGCTGCTGAGTGCCGTCCACCGGGCGGGACTCGTCGGCTACCGCCGGGACGACCTGGTGCGGCTCATCGACGCTACGGGTCTCGAGTAGCCCGCGGGGTGACCTGACGCCGGCCCGCAGGGTGACCTGACGCGGCGACTGAACAGGGCGTCGGCGTCCCCCGTATCTCCCGAGCGTGGGAGGATCCCTCACCATGAGCGCGTCCCCGGCCGTACGGAGTCTGCGTGCCGCGATGTTCGCCGCGGTGTGCGTGCTGCTGGCTGCCGCCGGGCACGGGCTCGCCATGGGTGACATGCCGCCGGTGCGGGTCGACGCCGCCGGTTTCCTCGTTGTGTTCGCGCTCGGGTGGCTGCTCGGCGGGCGGGAGCGTTCGCTGCTCGGGATCGGCTCGGCCATGCTCGCCACCCAGGCGGGCCTGCACATCGCCTTCGACGCGGCACACCGCGCCGTCCCCGTGTCCGTGCATGCCATGAGCATGACCGCCATGCACGGTCACGTCATGGTGGGGATGGACCGTCCGCACCCCGTTCACGCGGTGACCGCGCACGCCACGGCCGCCCACATCCTCGCCGCCCTGCTCGCCTCCTGGTGGCTCAGGCGCGGCGAGGCCGCGCTGTTCTCGCTGCTGCGGCGGGCGGCCGCCCTGGTGCCGGGCCTCGTGGCCTGGTGGCGGGACGCCCCGCTGCCCGGACTCCTCGACGGACCGCTGCGCGCCCAGGCCGCCCCGGGAACGCCCCGTCTGCTGCCGCTGCGGCACGCGGTGAACCGCCGCGGGCCCCCGGCCCGGATCCCGTACCCGACCTGACCCCCTAACACCTTTCAGTACGTACGGAGATCCAGTCACCCATGTCCATCAGCGTGTCCACCAGCATGTCCAAGAACGCGCGCCGCGCCGGTGTCGTCACCGTTCTCGCCGCCGTCGGTGTCCTCGCCGCCGCGGGCGCCGCCTCCGCGCACGTCACCGTGCACCCCGAGAGCTACGCGAAGGGGGCCACGGACGGTGTGCTGACCTTCCGCGTGCCCAACGAGGAGGACAGCGCCGCCACCACCAAGGTGCAGGTCTTCCTGCCCACCGACCACCCCGTCCTCGGTGTACTGGTCTCCCCGCGGGACGGCTGGACCGCCAAGGTCACCACCAGCAAGCTCAAGACCCCGGTGAAGACCGACGACGGCACCATTACCGAGGCCGCCTCCGAGATCACCTTCACCGGTGGCAAGATCACCGCCGGGCACTACGAGGACTTCGACGTCGCCTTCGGCCAACTGCCCGACGACACCGACCAGCTGACCTTCAAGGCCCTTCAGACGTACTCCGACGGCAAGACGACCCGCTGGATCGAGCAGCCCGCGGAGGGCGCGGACGAGCCGGAGAACCCGGCGCCGGTGCTGAAGCTCACCGCCAAGGGTGCGGCCGAGGACGACGACAGCTCCTCGGCGGGCGGCAAGACCGGGTCCTCGGACGCCAAGAGCTCCGCCGGCACCAAGCCGACCGCCGCCTCCGGCAGCGACTCGACGGCGCGCGGCCTCGGCGTCGCGGGCCTGATCGTCGGCGTGCTCGGCCTCGCGGCGGCGGCCTTCGCCCTCGTACGCGGCCGGTTGTCACGGTCGTAGCACCGGGCACGGCGTGTTGCTCGTCGCACCGCGCACGGCGTGTTGCTCGTAGGGCCGCACACGACGTGCAGCTCGTAGCGCCGCACATGCGGAGGGCCCCGGACCAGTCGATGGTCCGGGGCCCTTCCGCACGTCTGCCGGGACGGTTCACCGCAGCGCGGGCTCCAGCAACTGCTCCTCCACCAGCGCCTGCTCCTCGACCGGTGCCCGCTCCACCACGGGCGCCTGCGCCGCCACCGGCGCCACCGGCGCCACCGGGCTCGTCCGGGACGTCCGGTACAGCCAGTGCACGTCCCGTCCGAACGACCACAGCAGCGACCCCAGCGCCAGCAGCGCGATCCCCAGGTTGGCGGCGTGCGGCAGCAGTTCCGCGCCGGCCAGCAGCAGGCAGATGCCCTGCATCGCGGCGACGGTCTTGCGGGCGAAGGACGGCGGCAGCGGCGCGTTCAGCCAGGGCAGGACACGGGCGGCGGCGACGAACGCATACCGCATACCGCCGATCAGCAGCACCCACAGGCCGAGCTGCATGGCGACGTACACGCTCAGCACCAGGATCAGGAACGCGTCGACCTCCATGTCGAAGCGGGCGCCCAGCGCCGTCGAGGTGCCCGTGCGGCGGGCCACCTTGCCGTCCACGCCGTCCAGGATCAGGGCGACGGCGGTCAGGCCGACCAGCAGCGTGACCGGCGGGGAACTCTCGAAGGAGTCCGCGACCAGCGCGGTCACCCCGCCGACCAGGGTGGCCCGGCCGAGGGTGACGCGGTTGGCGGGCCCGAAGGAGCGCAGCCGGGAGCGGTGCAGTGCCCGGGAGAGCACCGCCCAGGTGGCGATCGCGAACACCAGGCCCGTCAGCCAGCCGGCCGGCCCCATCCCGATGGCGGAGCCCAGCAGGGCCAGCAGCAGGATCTGGACGCCCGCTCCCACAGCGGTCTCCTGCTGGACCAGCCTCGCGTCGTACGTGTTGTTCAGGGCCACCGCACATCCTCCGGCCGAGTGACAGAGTCGATCAACGCCGCGTACTGTGCGCGGCCTGTGCACATCTCCCTGTGCACACCTCGGTACGTGGACAAGTTCCCGATCGTTCAGGAGGATGCCGATGAACCACTCGGCCCGCGCGTTCTGGCTCGCCTCGCCGGGGAACGGAGAGATCCGCGAGGAGGCGCTCGCGGCACCGGCCGAGGGCGAGGTGCTGGTCCGCGCGCTGTACTCCGGGGTGAGCCGCGGCACGGAGACGCTCGTCTTCCGCGGCGGGGTGCCGGAGAGCCAGCACGCCGCCATGCGGGCGCCGTTCCAGGAGGGCGATTTCCCCGGCCCGGTGAAGTACGGCTACCTCAGCGTCGGAGTCGTCGAGGAGGGGCCCGGCGAGCTGGTCGGCCGCACGGTCTTCTGCCTGTATCCGCACCAGACCCGTTACGTCGTCCCGGCGAGCGCCGTGACCGTGGTGCCCGACCACGTGCCCGCGCAGCGGGCCGTCCTCGCCGGGACCGTCGAGACGGCCGTGAACGCCCTGTGGGACGCGGCCCCGCTGGTCGGCGACCGGATCGCCGTGGTCGGCGGCGGCATGGTCGGCTGCTCGGTCGCCGCCCTGCTCGCCCGCTTCCCCGGCGTACGGCTGCAACTCGTCGACGCCGACCCCGCGCGCGCGAAGACCGCCGAGGCCCTCGGAGCCGGCTTCGCCTCGCCCGCCGACGCCCTCGGTGACTGCGACCTGGTCGTCCACGCCAGCGCCACGGAAGCGGGCCTGACCCGGTCACTGGAACTCCTCGCCCCCGAAGGCACCGTCGTCGAACTGAGCTGGTACGGCGACCGGCGGATCAGCCTCCCGCTCGGCGAGGCCTTCCACTCCCGGCGGCTGACCGTGCGCAGCAGCCAGGTCGGCACCGTCTCCCCGGCCCGCCCCGGCCGCACCTACGCCGACCGGCTCGCCCTCGCCCTCGACCTGCTCGCCGACCCCGCCCTGGACGCGCTCATCACCGGTGAGTCCGCGTTCGAGGAACTCCCCGACGTGCTGCCCCGGCTCGCCTCCGGGGAGGTCCCCGCACTGTGCCACCGGGTGCGGTACGGCGTACACGACTGACGGGACGTCCGATCCCTGACTACCCGCGGCCCGGCAAGAGCGCCTGACCTGAGAAAAGAGTGAGGAACGGCTGAACACGGGGAAGCGAAGAGCCGTACTACACGGCATCCCCCGGCAGGGAACCGCTGGGGAACCGGACGCGCCGCACCTGGAGGGTCGTCAGTTGTTCAGCATCACCGTCCGCGATCACATCATGATCGCCCACAGCTTCCACGGCGAGGTGTTCGGGCCCGCCCAGCGGCTGCACGGCGCCACCTTCCTGGTGGACGCCACATTCCGGCGCGAGCAGCTCGACGACGACAACATCGTCGTCGACATCGGACTGGCCACCCAGGAACTGGGTGCCGTGGTGAGCGAGCTGAACTACCGCAACCTCGACAACGAGCCCGACTTCGCCGGCATCAACACCTCCACCGAGTTCCTCGCCAAGGTCATCGCCGACCGGCTCGCCGAACGCGTCCACAAGGGCGCCCTCGGCGAGGGCGCCAAGGGCCTGGCGGGCATCACGGTCACCCTGCACGAGTCGCACATCGCCTGGGCGAGTTACGAGCGTGCGCTGTGACCGACACGACCATCGGCCGGGGCCCGGCGCTCGCCTACGTGCCCGTCCAGCGCGAGGCCCTGAACAACGTCGGGATCATCCCCATGTCCCTGCGCACCGTCCACTTCGTCCTGCCGGGCGGCGTCGACGACCCGGCCAACCCCAGCGGCGGCAACGCCTACGACCGGCGGGTCTGCCTGGACCTGCCCGGCTTCGGCTGGCAGGTCACCAAGCACCCCGTGGACGGCGCCTGGCCCCGCCCCGGCGCCGCCGCCCGTGACGCACTCGCCCGTACCCTGCGGGAGATGCCCGACGGTGCCGTCGTCCTGCTGGACGGCCTGGTCGCCTGCGGCGTCCCCGAGATCGTCGTCCCCGAGGCCGAACGGCTGCGCCTGGCCGTGCTGGTGCATCTGCCGCTCGGCGACGAGACCGGCCTCGAGCCGTCCGTCGCCGCCGACCTCGACGCCCGGGAACGGGCGGTGCTGCGGGCGGTGCCCGCGGTGATCGCCACCAGCGACTGGGCGGTGCGCCGCCTCGTCTCCCACCACGGCCTCGCCCCCGAACGGGTGCACGTCGCCGCCCCCGGCGCCGACATCGCCCCCCTCGCCCCCGGCACCGACGGCGTCTCCCACCTGGTGTGCGTGGCCGCGGTCACCCCGCGCAAGGGCCAGCACCGGCTGGTCGAGGCCCTCGCCGCGGTACGGGACCTGCCGTGGACCTGCACCTGCGTGGGCGGTCTTAACCAGGATCCCGAGTACGTCGCCCACTTGCGCGCCCTCATCGAGAAGCACGGCCTGAGCGACCGCCTGCACCTGGCCGGCCCGCGCTCCGGCGCCGACCTCGACGCCAGCTACGCCACCGCCGACCTGATGGTCCTCACTTCCTACGCCGAGACCTACGGCATGGCGGTCACCGAGGCCCTCGCGCGCGGCATCCCGGTGCTGGCCACCGACGTCGGCGGGCTGCCCGAGGCGGTCGGCCGCGCCCCCGACGGCGGCGTGCCCGGCATCCTCGTACCGCCGGAGGACCCCGCCGCCCTCGCCGCCGAACTGCGCGGCTGGTTCGGCGAGGCCGATGTGCGCCGCCGTCTGAAGGCCGCAGCCCGCGGCCGCCGCGCGGCACTCGGCGGCTGGGCGGCCACCGCCCGCAGCCTGGCCGGAGTCCTGCTGCGACTCCCCGACGAACCCCGGAGGGCGGCATGAGCCGGACCACCACGACGACCGACGGCATCCCGGCCCAGCCCGGCCCCAAGGACGTCTCGGACGCGGCGGCGCAGAACGCGGCGGCGAAGGACGCGGCGGCGAAGGACGCGGCGGCGAAGACGGCGACGGACAGTACGACCGACGGGGCCACGGACATGACGGAACCCGCACCGCGGCACGACACTGCCGGCGAGCCCGGACCGTCCGGCGTGATCGCCGGCGCGGGGCCCGTCGCCCGCCCCGGCGAGCGGGCCACCGTACGGCTGAGGGACACCGGGTCGGAGTCGGAGGAGGAACCGCCCCGGTACGCGCCCGAGTGGCTCCAGTTGCGCGAAGGGGCCGACGGGGCCGCCCGGGCGCTCGACCTGCTCGACCCGCTGCGGATCCGGCTGGCCAACCTGCCGGGACGGTGCGGGAGTCTGGTCGTGCACGACCTGGGCTGCGGCACCGGCTCGATGGGCCGCTGGCTGGCGCCCCGTCTGGACGGCGCCCAGCACTGGATCCTGCACGACCGCGACCCCTACCTGCTGCACTTCGCTGCCGTCGCCTCCCCCCGGGCGGCCGCCGACGGCAGCCGGGTCACCGTCGAGACCCGGCGCGCCGACGTCGCCCGTCTCACCCAGGACGCCCTGTCCGGCGCCTCCCTGGTGACCGCCTCCGCACTGCTCGACGTCCTCACCCGCGAGGAGATCGAGGCCCTCGCGGAGGCCTGCGTGGGCGCCGGCTGCCCGGCGCTGCTGACCCTGTCCGTCGCCGGACGCGTCGAACTCGGCCCGTCCGACCCGCTGGACACCGAGATCGCCGAGGCCTTCAACGCCCACCAGCGACGCGGCGGCCTGCTCGGCCCCGACGCGGTCACCGCGGCCGCCGAGGCCTTCGGAGAGCGCGGCGCGACCGTACGGGTCAACCCCAGCCCCTGGCGACTGGGCCCCGGCGACGCCGAACTGACCGCCCAGTGGCTGCGCGGCTGGGTCGGCGCGGCCGTCGAGCAGCGCCCCGAACTGGGCGAGCGCGCCGGCCGCTACCTCCAGGAGCGCCTGGCCGCCTGCGCCGCCGGCGAACTGCGCGTCACCGTCCACCACAGCGACCTGCTGGCACTGCCGCGGCCGACGGGCGGCGCCGCGTGAGTGCGGGGGCCCCGCAGACGGGGAGCGCCGCGACCACGCGTCCGGCGAGCGCGCGGACGACGCTCGCGGCCAGCGCCCGCGCCACACGGCCGGGCGCCGCCCGGACCGCGCGAGCCGGCACCGCCAGGTCCGCGCAGGCGTACGGTGCCACGAAGCCGCGGACGGCCCGTGCGGCCACCCACGCGCGCGTGCAGCCCACCACGACCGCACGCACTCGGACCGCACGCACCCGCGTGCGCAGGTCCGCGGGCACGGCCGCGGGAACCGGGGCCGCACCGCGGGCGGTCGCGATGCCCGTGTGGGTGCCCGACGCCGCTGCACCCTCCCCCCACACGCCGGACCCCGTCCCGGTGCCCCCGCAACCCACCGGCCCCAACGCGCCCGCCGCCCCCCGCTCCGGCCTGCGTTCCCTCCTGGCACGCGTCAACACCCCCGCCGTGCGCACCCACTTCGGCACCGTCGCCGGTGTCGTCATCCTCGCCGTCCTGCTGTGGCGGCTGGGCACGGGCGTGTTCCTCGACGGGCTGCGGCGGATCGACGGCGGAACGCTTCTCGTGGCGCTGGGAGTCGGCGTCGTCACCACGGTGTTCAGCGCCTGGCGCTGGCAGTTGGTGGCCCGCGGCCTCGGGATCCGGCTGCCGCTGGGGGCGGCCGTCGCCGACTACTACCGGGCGCTGTTCCTGAACGCGGCCCTGCCCGGCGGCGTCCTCGGCGACGTGCACCGGGCGGTGCGCCACGGGCAGAGCGCCGGCGACATGGGGCGCGGCGTCCGGGCGGTCGTGCTGGAGCGCGTCGCGGGCCAGGTCGCGCTGGCCGTGATCGGCGGGGCGGCGCTGCTGACGCTGCCCTCGCCGGTACGGGACGACGCCCGCAGCTTCGCCCTGCCGGCCGTCTTCGCCGCGCTGGGCGCGCTCGCCGTCGTCCTCGCGGTCCGCATGAACCGCGCCCCCTCGCGCCGGGGCACCCGGCGCACCAGCCTCGTCGAGGCCCGTCACGCGCTGCTCTCGCGCCGCAACGGTCCGGGCGTCGCGCTGTCCTCCGTCGTCGTCCTGGCCGGACACCTCGCGATGTTCGTCGTCGCGGCCCGGGTCGCCGGATCCGGTGCCTCCGTGCCGGTGCTGCTGCCGCTCGCGGTGCTCGCCCTGATTGCCATGGGCCTGCCGCTGAACGTCGGCGGCTTCGGCCCCCGGGAGGGCGCCACCGCCTGGGCGTTCGGCGCGGCCGGGCTGGGCGCGAGCAGCGGGCTGGCCGTCGCCGTGGTGTACGGCGTCCTCAGCTTCGTCGCCGCCCTGCCCGGCGCGCTCGTCCTCGTCGCCCGGTGGTACACCGGACTGCGCGGCCGCTACGCGCGCCCGCTGCCGGAGCCGCCCTCCGGCTCCGACGAGGTGAGCAGCTCCAGGTACGCGCCGAAGGATTCGACGAGGCTCGCCAGCAGTTCCTTCCCCTTTTCCGCCGAACCCAGGGAGGGACGGCCGATGACACCCGATTCGGTATAGGCGGACATTCCCACGGTGAGCAGATGACGGCGGTCGTCCGCGGTGAAATCGGCGGACTCGTAACCAGGACGGACATATTCGGGATGAGCGTGCAGCAGAATGGACGTCTCGATTTCTCCCGCGTGCATGTCGGTGAGCAGCGAGGTGAGCACCCCGGCCCGCTCCCGCGCCTCCTCCCAGTCCTCCGCGGCCGGGAACAGCGCCATCCGCTCCCCGCGCGCGGAAGCCTCCTGAACCACGTTGCCCAGCACGTAGTTTCCGCCGTGCCCGTTGACCACGACGAGCGCGTCGACGCCCGAGCGGCGCAGCGACGCCGCGATGTCCCGTACCACCGCATGCAGGGTCACGGAGGAGATGCTCACGGTCCCTGGCCAGGCCGCATGCTCGTGCGAGCAGGCGACCGTCACCGGAGGAAGGAGGTGCACCGGGTGCGCCGCGGCGATCTCCCGGGCGATGGCACAGGCGACCAAGGTGTCGGTCGCCAACGGAAGGTAGGGGCCGTGCTGCTCGAAACTGCCGACGGGAAGGACGGCCACCTGTGCTGAGACGCCCGCCGCCCGCGCCCGTACGTCTTCCGTGGTGTCCGCCGGCAGCGGGCCCCATGTACCGTACCTCGCCCCACCCGCGCCCGAACCACTCATTTCTTCACGGCCTTTCGTCTCTGCTTTAGGAATCAGATCATGACAGAAAAAATCGGCGTACTCGGCAAGAAGGCAGCGCAGCGTACGGGCGTGGAACGCGTCGTGAATGCGCCACTGCCCACGGTGTACGGGAAATTCCAGGCGGTCGGCTACCTGGACCACGACCGCGGTGACGAGCAAGTGGCCCTGGTCTACGGCGAGATCGGTTCCGAGGGGGTGCTCGTCCGGCTGCACTCGGAGTGCCTGACCGGCGACGCGTTCGGCTCCCAGCACTGCGAGTGCGGCGACCAGCTGGACTCCGCGCTGCGCGCGGTCGTCGCCGAAGGCAGTGGCATCGTCGTCTACTTGAGAGGGCATGAGGGCCGTGGCATCGGCCTGCTCGCCAAGCTGCGCGCGATGGCCCTCCAGGCGGAGGGCCTGGACACCGTGGAGGCGAACCTCGCCCTCGGACTGCCCGTCGATGCCCGCGACTACGGCGTCGCCGCCGGCATGCTGCACGACCTCGGCGTGAACTCGGTCCGCCTGATGTCCAACAACCCGCGCAAGCGAGAAGCGTTGGTACGGCACGGCATAGAGGTCGCCGAGACGGTGCCGCTGCTGATTCCGCCGTGCGAGAGCAACATCACCTACCTGCGGACGAAGCGGGAGCGACTCGACCACAACCTGCCCCACCTGGACGCCGTCGCTCACCTGTCCTGAACCACCGTGTCCTGAACCACCGTGTCCTGAACCACCTTGTCCTGAACCACCTTGTCCTGAAACACCTGTCCCGCATACGAGCCCGGAGATCCGGACAGGAAGAAGAGGCCATGACCGAAGGCGTCCTCTTCCTCTCCGGGCCCCGGACGCCGACTGCCGCGGAGGTGCCAAGTGACCATGCAGGCCGGGGTCGTCATCGTCGGCGGCGGGGTGATCGGCACCAGCATCGCCTGGCATCTGGCCCGGGCCGGCGTCCGTGACGTCGTACTCGTCGAACGCGACGAACCGGCCGCCGGGTCCACGTCGAAGGCGGCCGGCGGGGTGCGGGCACAGTTCTCCGACGAGCTCAACATCCAGCTGGGCGCCCGCAGTCTTGAGGCCTTCGCCCGGTTCGAGCAGGACACGGGACACGACATCGGGCTGCACCGGGTCGGCTACCTCTTCCTGCTGTCGACGCCCGAGGAGGTGACCTCCTTCGAGGCGGGCGTGCGGCTCCAGAACTCCCTCGGCGTGCCCAGCCGCATCATCGCCCCCGAGGAGGCCCGGAGACTGTCGCCGCTGATCAGCACCGACGGACTGCTGGCCGCCGCATGGTCCCCGGACGACGGCCACTGCACGCCCGAGGCGGTCGTCCACGGCTACGTCTCCGCTGCCCGCGCCCACGGCGCCCGGATCCTGCGGCACACCGAGGTCACCGGCATCGAACGGCACGGCGACACGATCACGGCGGTGACCACGAGCCTGGGCCGCATCGTCACCGGCACCGTGATCTGCGCGGCCGGCGCCTGGTCGCGGGCGGTCGGCGTGATGGCCGGAGTGGACCTGCCGGTGCAGCCGCTGCGCCGCCAGATCGCCGTCACGGAAGCCGTACCCGGCCTGCCTCCCACGCTGCCGATGACGATCGACTTCACCACCAGCCTGTACTTCCACGCCGAGGGCCCCGGCCTGCTGGTCGGCATGTCCGATCCCGACGAGACACCCGGCTTCGCCACCGACACCCACGACCGCTGGATCCCCCGCCTCACCGAGGCCATGGAACGGCGCGCCCCCGCCCTCCTGGACCTGCGCCGCACCGGCGGCTGGGCGGGGCTGTACGAGAACACGCCCGACCACAACGCCCTGATCGGCGAGGCGTCTTCAGTATCCCGATTTTTGTATGCAACCGGCTTCTCCGGACACGGCTTCCTCCAGGCACCTGCCGTCGGGGAGGTGATCCGCGACCTGTACCTGGGCCGCGCACCGTTCCTGGACGTCCGTCCCCTGAGCGCCGACCGCTTCGCGGCCGACGCCCCGCGCCCGGAGTCCAACCTGGTATGACCGAGCTCCACCTGTGGCTGTGCCACGAGGACCGTACGACGGAACGCCGCACGCCCATCGTCCCCTCCGACGCCCGACGCCCGACGCCCGACGCCCGACGCCCGACCGGGACCGGGGTGACGCTGACCGTCGAGGAGTCCGGGCAGCGGATCTCCCCGGCCGAGGAGTACTAGGCCGGCCTGGTGGGCGATGCCGAGGAGAGCGCCATGGCCTGCTGCGTCTCCCGCCCCCTGGCCCTGGGCGTCCGCCACATCCTCCCATGAACCTCACCACGAAGAAGGATTTCACCGACTCCTGGGACGTCGAGGTGAAAAGCCCGGGGCAGCGGGACAACGACATGGTGGACGTGGTGTGGGCGGCCATCATGGAGAACGACACCATCGGCAGGAACTGGGGACCGGTGCAGTCCGGCGCACCGATCGGTGTGTCCCGGGTCCGCAACTCCTTCTGGTGGGGCTGGAACAACACCACGGTGCCACTCGACGGCATACTCGGCACGGTCGTGCCCGTGTTTCTTGCCTACGGGGAGCACGACATGCAGGCGATGCACCCGTCGCCAATCGACCAGCTCAACTTCTCCGTCTGCGACCTCTACTCCGCCGTCCCCGGCGCGGACAAGCTCATGATCAAGGTGGCTGCCACGGGGCACTCCATGCCCTGGGAGAGGCGTGCCAAGGATCTGCACCACATGGCCCGAGAGTGGTTGGGCAACACCGCCGTCGACGGCCACAAGAGCGGCAGTTACGCCCTGGACGTGAACGGCACCTACACTCCCGCACCCTGACGGCAGGGATCCCGATGGGTGTCCAAAGCCCCGGCTCCGCCTGCGAACCGGTGCGCCCCCCGACGGCCATGACCACCACCTCGTGCCCGGTGGCCGCATCGGCGACAGTTGAAGGCGCGAGCTCACCAGCACCAAGGCCGGAATACCGTAGACGGTGATCTGCGGACGAAGATCGCAGACAGAATCCGTATTCAGTCGACGACGGTCTCGTGGACCAGCCGCTTCAGCTCCGGGAAGATCTTCAGTTTCTTCGGACGCACCTGGGTCATGAACTGCACGGTCAGATCCCGGCCCGGATCGATCCAGAAGGTCGTGGTCGCCACGCCGCTCCAGCCGAACGTGCCCAGGCCCATGGGCGCCACCGTCCGGGCGGGGTCGGTGACCACGGAGACGTTGAAGCCGAAGCCGATGCCCGCGTTGCCGGGCTCCTGGTGGGCGGGGGCGCCGAAGGCGCGCAGGTCGGCGCCGCCGGCGAGGTGGTTGCTGGTCATGAGGGCCACCGACTCGGCGGAGAGCAGGCGGGTGCCGTCCAGTTCGCCGCCCCGGCGGAGCATCTCCATGAACCGGTGGTAGTCGTGGGCCGAGGCGACCATTCCGCCGCTGCCGGACAGGAAGCGGGGGCGGCCGTGCAGCGGCAGCCCGGGGATCGGCTCGATGCCGCCGGTGTCGGTCTCGCCGTACAACTCGGCCAGCCTGCCGGACTGTTCGGACATGACCTCGAAACCGGCGTCCGTCATGCCGAGCGGCCGGAAGACCCGGTCGGCGAGGAACCGGTCGAGGGGCCGGCCGGAGACCACCTCGATCACACGGCCGAGCACGTTGGAGGCGACCGAGTAGTTCCACTGCGTGCCCGGCTCGAACTGAAGGGGCAGGCGGGCGTACACGTCCATCGTCTCGGCCAGGTCCGCGCCCGGCGGCACGGACGACTCCAGGCCGGCCTTGCGGTAGAGGGCGTCGACGGGGTGGGAGTAGTAGAAGCCGAAGGTGAGGCCGGCCGTGTGGGTCAGCAGGTGGCGCAGGAGGACGGGGCCGTCGGCCGGGCGGGTCGCCACGTCGGTGCCGGAACCGGAGACGTACACCCGCGGGTTCGCGAAGGCGGGCAGGTGGGTCTCGAGCGGGTCGTCCAGCGACAGCATGCCCTCCTCGGCCAGCAGCAGTACGGCGACCGCGGTGACCGGCTTGGTCATGGAGTAGATCCGCCACAGGGTGTCCGTTTCGACCGGCAGCCCCGCCGCCCGGTCGCGGTGTCCGTGCACGGTCAGGTGGGCGACGCGGCCGCCGCGCGAGACGGCCACCAGGAAGCCGGGGAGACGTCCCTCGTCGACATGGTGGGCGACGTACTGGTCGAGGCGGTCCAGCGCCTTCGCGTCCAGCCCGGCCTCGCCCGGATCGGCTTCCTGCCGCAGCTGTGCCATCGCTCTCCTCCGGTCGTGTCCGGCCCGGTGTGATTCGTCCTACCCCACCGGGACGGCCTCAGGCCTCATCCGGCCTCATCGGACGTGGTCAGACCCCGTCGGACGTCGTCCGAGTTCATCGTCGCAGGAACACCGGCCCGCTCCCGCGGATCCGGGCGGGGTGTGATCGACGCGACGCGGTGCCCGGGCAGCGCCCGGCAGGCCACCGCCCCGAGCGCGGCCACGGCGGCCAGGACGGTCAGCGCCGGCGCCGTCCCCGCGCCCAGCAGCGAGGTCGCCGCGGCCACGCCCAGGGTCGGCCCGATGCTGAGCGCGGTCTGCTGCAACCCGCCCGCCACCCCGGCCGTACCGGCGTCCGCCCGCCGTACGACGACGTGCGTGGCCGCCACCATGACCGTGCCGAACCCGGCGCCCAGCAGCGCGAAACCGGCGCCCAGCGCGAGCGTGCCCGAGGCCCGGGAGAGCACCAGGACTCCGGCCGCGAGGACGGCCATCGCCGTCCCGGTCGTACGGCGGGCGCCCACCCTGCGCAGCAGCACCGCGCAGCCGGGCGCGGACAGCACCATCAGCACCGCCAGCGGCAGACTGCGCAGGGCACTGTGGAAGGGGTCGAGGCCGAGTCCGTCCTGGAGGACGTACGTGACGGCGAACAGCGTGCCGAACAGCGAGGCCGACGCGGCCACCAGGATGCCCAGCGCCGCGCCGACCGCCGGTGAGCCGATCACCTCGGGCGGCAGCAACGGGCTCGCGGCCCGCCGCTCGTGCCGGACGAACGCGGCGCCGGCGACGGCCGCCAGGCTCAGCCCGGCCACCGTCTGCGCGGACACCGGACGCAGGACCAGCGCGTGCACCAGAGAGCCGAGCGTCATCGCGAGGAGCAGGGCGCCGGGAACGTCCAGCCGGGCTCCCGCGGGCCGCGCCCCACCGGTGTCGCGCGCGGCGAGCGCGAGCGCGCCGAAACCGCAGGCGGGCACCACGTTGAGGAAGAACACCGCCCGCCAGCCGAGTTCCGTCACCAGCGCCCCGCCCAGGACCGGCCCGGCGGCCGCGGCCAGCCCGATCGCGGCGGTGCGCACGGCGAGGGGCATCGCAAGACGATCCGGTGGGAACGCGGTGCGCAGCATCCCCAGCGTCGCGGGTTGCAACAGCGCGCCGCACACGCCCTGCGCCGCCCGGAGCACGATCACCCAGCCCACGCCGGGCGCCAGGCCGATGGCCGCCGACGCCGCCCCGAACCCGAGCATCCCCCAGGCGAACATCCGCCGCTGCCCGTACCGGTCGCCCAGCCGCCCGGCGAACACCAGCAGACTCGCCACCGCGATCAGATAGGCCGTACTGGTCCACTGCACCTCGGCGAAGGAGGCGTGCAACTCCCTTTGCAGGGTGGGCTGGGCGACCGTGAGAACCGTGCCGTCCAGGGCGACTACCACGGCGCCCACCACGCTGCTCGCCAGCGTCAACGGACGGTTCACCGCACCTCCTCCGGTCCGAGGTGGGCGTCCAGCGCGGAATGCAGAAGGGGTACGAAGTCCTCGCCGCCGGTGGCGAGTTGCAGGCTGCCCCAGCCCCACAGCTGGGCGATGCCGTGCAGGTTGGCCCACAACGCGCCCGCGACCAGGCGGGCGTCGGCCTCCGGACGCACCCTGCCCACCAGCTCGGCCAGCAGGCCGAAGAGCGGCAGACTGGTCTCGCGGAGGCCTAAGTGGCCGCTTTCCAGAAGATCGTGACGGAACATCAGCTCGTACATGCCGCGGTTGCCCAGAGAGAACTCCAGGTAGACCCGGCCCAGGACCGTCAGTCGCCCGCGCGGGTCCGGCGGGGCGTCCGCGAGCGCGGCCTCCGCCCGGCCGGCCAGGTCGGTGAAGCCTCGGCGGGCGATCGCGGACAGCAGCTCCAGGTGGGTGGGGAAGTGCCGGCGCGGCGCCCCGTGCGAGACCCCGGCCCGGCGGGCGATCTCCCGCAGGGTCAGCGCGCCGGCGCCCTCGGCGGCCACGAGTTCCACGCCGACGTCGACCAGGCGGGTGCGCAGGCCCGGCGCGGATTCACTCTTACTCAAGGACATAGACACTGTCTACCAAGTGCGCGTAGACGGTGTCTACCCGGAATGCGTGAGTGCGACGGGGTGGTTGATCCAGGCATGACTCACGACGCGACACAGAACGCACTGCTCGGGCTGCTCTCCGAGGGCAACAGCGGAGTGCTGGTCACTCTCAAGCGCGACGGCCGGCCCCAGCTGTCGAACGTCAACCACGCCTACTACCCCGACGAGCGGATCATCCGGGTCTCACTCACCGACGACCGCGCCAAGACCCGCAATCTGCGCCGGGATCCGAGAGCCTCGTACCACGTCACCACCGCCGACCGGTGGGCGTACGCGGTCGCCGAGGGCACCGCCGACCTCTCGCCCGTCGCCGGGGACCCGCACGACGAGACGGTGGAGGAGCTGATCCGCCTCTACCGCGACGTGCGGGGCGAGCACCCGGACTGGGACGACTACCGGGCCGCCATGGTCCGCGACCGCCGGCTGGTGCTGAGGCTGCGGGTGGAGCGCGCGTACGGCATTCCTAAGCCGTAAGCCTGTCCGGGGGAGACGGGAGACTGTCCGTAGTCCACGGCTGTCGTCTACACCTTTTGTATACGGTCTACACCCTGCGTGTACGGCCTACGTCCCGTCGGTCCGCCCTTCGATCGCCCGCAGCACCGCCACCATGTCCTCCTCGCCGTATCCCCGCTCCACGGTCTCCCCGAAGAGGGCGTGGCAGACGTCGAGGAGCGGCGAGGCCAGGCGGGCCTGGCGGGCGGCCTCGGCGATCAGCCGGTTGTTCTTCAGCACGTCCGCGGCCGCCGCCTGGACCGCGAAGTCACGGTCGTGGAGCTTGGGCGCCTTCATCCGGGAGACGCCGCTGGCCATGGGGCCGGCGTCCAGCACGTCCAGGAACAGCCGCCGGTCCAGGCCCTGCCGCTCGGCGAAGTGGAACGCCTCCGTCAGCCCTGTCACCAGAGTGATCAGGAACAGATTCACTGACAGCTTCATCAGCAGGGCGGCGGGCGCCGGACCGCAGAAGAACGTCTCCCGGCACAAAGGCGAGAGCAGCGGCCGCACGGTCTCCACGGCCGCCTCCTCTCCGGCCAGCATGGCCACCAGTTCCCCCCGTTCCGCCGGGACCCGCGATCCGGACACGGGAGCCTCGACGTAGTGCCCGCCCGCCCCCCGCACCTCGGCCTCCAGGCACCGCGAGTACTCGGGGGACGTGGTCCCCATGTGGACGACGGTCCGCCCGGCGACCCGGGTGGCGAAGGCGGGGGTGCCGCGGCCCAGGACGGCGTCGATCGCGAGGTCGTCAGCCAGCATCAGCAGCACCACCCCGGCCCGCGCGAACACCCCGTCGGCATACTCCGCCACCTCGGCGCCGGCCGTGCGCAGCGGCTCGGTGCGGGCGGCCGTCCGGTTGAAGACCACCAGGGGAGTGCCCGCGGCCGCCAGCCGCAGCGCCATGGGCTGCCCCATCACTCCGAGACCGATGAAACCGACCCGCATGGCGGACCACCCTCCGCTCGAGGGGCGACTATGACAGCGGTCATAGTAGCGGCAGTTATGACACCGGTCATAGAGTGGCCTCCGGGAGCGCGAGCCGATGCGGGGTGCCGGGAGGTCGACGATGGCGGAGTCCGGGCGGGGGCCACGCGAGCGGATGGTGTTCAGCGCGGCCCAGCTCATCCGGCGGGACGGAGTCACGGCGACCGGCATGCGGGACGTCGCCGCGCACGCCGGGGCACCCCGCGGCTCGCTCCAGCACTACTTCCCCGGCGGCAAGGAACAGCTCGTCAACGAGGCCGTCGACTGGGCGGGCCGGTACGCGGGCAAGCGGATCGAGCGCTTCCTGGCCGGGCTGGAGGACGGGCCGACGCCGAGCGGCCTGTTCGCGGCGATGGTGCGGCAGTGGAGCGACGAGTACGGGACGGCCGGCTTCGGCGCGGGCTGTCCGGTCGCCGCGGCCACCGTGGACTGCGCCTCGGCCGGCACGTCCACGCGTGAGGCGGTCGCCGACGCCTTCGCGGCCTGGCGGCGCCCGCTCGCCGGCGCCCTCACAGGCATGGGCGTGCCCGCCGTCCGCGCCGACGGGCTCGCAACCCTCATGATCAGCGCCCTTGAGGGTGCCATCCTGCTGGCCCGCGCCGAAGAGGACGTACGCCCCCTGACGACCGTGGCCGCAGAACTCGGGCCCCTTCTGGACTCCGCCGTCGTGCGCCCGTCCTGAGCCGCCCGGGCCGTCGTCGGCGGGTCAGACCGACACCATCGCCGACGGGTCAGGCCGACACCGTCTCCGGCCGCGAGGCCCCCCGCCCCGCCCGCTCGCCCAGCGCCCGCGTCGGAACCCGGTGGGTCTCGCGGGCCGAGAGGGCGGCGACGACCGGCGGGACGCACAGGGCCGCGGTGAACAGGCCGACCGCCGACCAGTCGTCGCCGCCGGGACCCGCGACCTGCGCGGCGAAGGTGACCGCGAACCCGGCGACCGCGAAGCCGATCTGTGTGCCGATCGCCATGCCGGACAGCCGGACCCGGGTGGAGAACATCTCCCCGTAGAAGGCGGGCCACACGCCGTTGGCGGCGCTGTAGACCACGCCGAAGGCGAGGACGCCGGTCAGCAGGGTCAGCGGGTAGGAGCCGGACGAGATCGCCCACAGGTACAGGAACATCGTCACCGCGCTGCCGGCCGCGCCGGCCACGTACACGGGACGGCGGCCGATCCGGTCGGACAGCGTCGCCCAGAGCGGGATCGCCGCCAGGGCGACCAGATTGGCGAGAGCCCCCACCCACAGCATCGAGGACCGGGACATGCCGACCGAGTCACTGGTGGCGTAGGCCAGCGACCACACCGTGAAGATCGTGCTCACCGAGGCGATGAGGGCACCCGCGATCACCCGCAGCACGTCCCGCCAGTGCTCGCGCAGCAGCACCAGCAGCGGCAGCCGTGCGACGCCCGCGGTCGCCGCCTCCCGGGTGAAGGCCGGGGTCTCCTCGAGCCTGCGCCGGATGACGTAGCCGACGACGGCGACGGCGACGCTCAGCCAGAACGGCACCCGCCAGCCCCAGGACAGCAACTGGTCGTCGGGCAGCTGGGCGACGAGGAGGAAGACGAGGGTGGCGATCAGCTGGCCGCCCTGGGTGCCGCTGAGGGTGAAGCTGGTGAAGAAGCCGCGCCGGTGTTCCGGCGCGTGTTCCAGACTCATGGAACTCGCGCTGGCCTGCTCTCCCGCCGCCGAGATCCCCTGGAGCACCCGGCACAGCACCAGCAGCACGGGGGCGACGGAGCCGGCCTGGGCACGGGTGGGCAGACAGCCGATGAGGAACGTCGACAGGCCCATCAGGATCAGCGTGAACACCATGATCTTCTTGCGGCCCAGCCGGTCGCCGATGTGCCCGAGGAAGAGCGCGCCGACGGGGCGGGCGGCGTAGGCGACGCCGAAGGTGGCCAGCGACAGCAGGGTCGCGGTCGCGGGGTCGGAGGCGTCGAAGAACACCTTGGGGAAGATCAGCGCGGCCGCGCTGCCGTAGACGAAGAAGTCGTAGTACTCGAGGGCGCTGCCGATCCAGGCGGCGGCGGCCGCCTTTTTCGGTTGCCCGGCGGCTTCGGCGGGGACGGACACGGCGTGCTCCTTCGGGGGGACTCCACCGTCGGCGGAGTGAGCGGAGGTGGGAGGTGAAGGTGCGGATCTCGGCCAATTAACCCACTGGATAGTTAGTTCCGGTGGGTAGGGATGTTGCGTCCGCGTTTCCCGGGTGTCAAGGGGTGCTGCCGTATGACCTCAGCCGGCCGCGCGCTCCGCCGTCAGGTAGGCGATCACCATGTCGCCGAGCATGGCGCGGTAGTGCTCGCGCTGCGCGGGGTCCACCAGGTCCCGTCCGAACAGGGCGCCGAAGGTGTGCCGGTTGGCGACCCGGAAGAAGCAGAACGAGCTGATCATCGCGTGCAGGTCGATCGCGTCGACGTCGGCCGTGAACAGGCCGGACTCCTGACCGGACGCCAGGATGCGGCGGATCACCTCGAGGGCGGGCGAACCGATCTTGCCGAGTTTCTCGGAGGCGACGATGTGCTCGGCGCCGTGGATGTTCTCGATGCTGACCAGGCGGATGAAGTCGGGATGCCGCTCATGGTGGTCGAAGGTGAGTTCGGCCAGACGCCGGATGGCCGCGACCGGGTCCAGGTGTTCGACGTCGAGCTCCTGCTCGGCCTCGCGGATCACCCCGTACGCCCGCTCCAGCACGGCCGTGAACAGCTGTTCCTTGCCGCCGAAGTAGTAGTAGATCATCCGCTTGGTGGTGCGGGTGCGGGCGGCGATCTCGTCGACGCGGGCGCCGTCGTAGCCGGCCCGGGCGAACTCCTGGGTGGCCACGTCGAGGATCTCGGCCCTGGTGCGGGCGGCGTCGCGGATGCGCCCGTTGTCGCGTGCCGGTTCGTCGACGGTGGTCATCGGATTCCTTCGGGCGTAGGGCCAGTGCCCGTGATTGTAGAAGCAGGTTCCCGGGGCGTCGGCGGGATGTTCCGCACGGGCTCTTCCCGGGCGGGGTGCGCTGCGCCGGGTCTTCCCTCCGGGCTCGTCGGCCTGGTATAGCTAACGTACTGGTTCGTACATTAGACGGTTTCAGGAGGTCTGCGTGGCCAGGGACTCGTATCTCGTCGGGCTCGTCGGTGCGGGCATCGGACCCTCGCTCAGCCCGGCCCTGCACGAGCGGGAGGCCGACCGGCAGGGGCTGCGCCACGTCTACCGGCTCATCGACATCGACACGCTCGGCGTCGGCCCGGAGGCGGTGGGCGACCTCGTCCGGGCCGCCCGCGACCTGGGCTTCGACGGGCTGAACATCACCCACCCGTGCAAGCAGCTCGTCCTGGAGCACCTCGACGCGCTCACCCCGCAGGCCGAGGCGCTCGGCGCGGTCAACACCGTGGTGTTCAGCGAGGACGGCAGGGCCACGGGACACAACACGGACGTCACCGGTTTCGCGGCGTCCTTCGCGCGCGGTCTGCCGGACGCGCCGCTGGAACGGGTGGTGCAGCTCGGCGCGGGCGGCGCGGGCGCGGCCGTCGCGCACGCCACGCTCACCCTCGGCGCGGGGCTGGTCACCGTCGTCGACGCGCTGCCGGAGCGGGCCGCCGCTCTCGCCGCCTCCCTGAACCGGCACTTCGGCGCGGGCCGGGCGACCGCCGCGGTCCCCGGGGAACTGCCCGCCCTGCTGACGCGGGCCGACGGCATCGTGCACGCCACCCCCACCGGCATGGCCGCCTACCCCGGCCTGCCGTTCCCGGCGGACCTGCTGCACCCCGGCCTGTGGGTCGCCGAGGTCGTCTACCGTCCGCTGTGCACCGAGCTGCTGCGCATCGCCCGAGCGGCGGGCTGCGCCACCCTCGACGGCGGTGGCATGGCGGTCTTCCAGGCGGCGGACGCGTTCCGGCTGTTCACCGGGCGGGAACCCGACAGCGCGCGGATGCTCGACGACTTCGCCGAACTGGCGGGCGCCGTGGCCAGCCCCCGGTAGGGACCGGGAGGCACCGGTAGAGACCGGTAGAGACCGGAAGGCACCGGCAGGGACCGGAAGACACCGGAAGACACCGGTAGCGACCGGTAGAGAGAGGAACCGACGTGCGTACGTCCATCGCCACCGTCTCCCTCAGCGGACCCCTCACCGAGAAACTCACCGCCGCCTCCCGGGCGGGCTTCGACGGCGTCGAGATCTTCGAGAACGACCTGCTCGCCAGCCCCCTCACCCCCGAGGAGATCCGCGCCCGCTGCGCCGACCTCGGCCTGAGCATCGACCTGTATCAGCCGATGCGCGACATCGAGGCCGTGCCCGCCGACGAGTTCGCACGCAACCTGCGCCGTGCCCGGCACAAGTTCGAGCTGATGCGCAGGCTCGGCGCGGACACCGTCCTGGTGTGCTCCAGCGTCTCCCCGGCCGCCGAGGACGACGACGCGCTGGCAGTCGCGCAGTTGAGTGAACTCGCCGACCTGGCACAGGACTTCGGAATCCGCGTCGCCTACGAGGCGCTCGCCTGGGGCCGTCATGTGAACACCTACGAACACGCCTGGCGGATCGTCGAGGCGGCCGGCCACCCGGCCCTGGGTACCTGCCTGGACAGCTTCCACATCCTCTCCCGGGGCGGCGACCCCAAGGGCATCGAGGACATCCCCGGCAAGAAGATCTTCTTCCTCCAGCTCGCGGACGCGCCCCGGCTCGCCATGGACGTGCTCCAGTGGAGCCGCCACTACCGCTGCTTCCCCGGGCAGGGCGGCTTCGACGTCGCCGGGCTGCTCGGGCACGTGCTGCGCACCGGCTACGACGGCCCGCTGTCCCTGGAGGTCTTCAACGACGTCTTCCGGCAGGCCGAGGCCGGCCCGACGGCCGTGGACGCGCAACGCTCACTGCTGCTGCTCCAGGAGGCCGCCGGGGTGGCGAAGCCGCCGGCGCCGGTGGTGCCGACGGGCGTCGCCTTCACCGAACTGCTCACCCCGGACGCCGAACCGGTCGCGGCGGTCCTCGGCGCGCTGGGCTTCGTCCGTACGGCCCGCCACCGCGGCAAG
The DNA here is from genome assembly GCF_053611185.1 of Streptomyces sp. NPDC054834. Taxonomy (NCBI): domain Bacteria; kingdom Bacillati; phylum Actinomycetota; class Actinomycetes; order Kitasatosporales; family Streptomycetaceae; genus Streptomyces; species Streptomyces sp. NPDC054834. The sequence goes on from NZ_JBSGZV010000005.1 coordinate 303,969, forward strand.
CCGGTGGACCTGTGGGAACAGGGGCAGGCCCGGATCCTGGTGAACACCGGCGCGGCCGGGCGGCGGGACGGCACCGCCCTCGCCGCGGTCGGCCTGGAGTCACCCGATCCGGCGGGCGCCGCCCGGCGCGCCGAGGCACTGCTGGCCCCGGTGCTGCCCCGCCGCCGCGCCCCCGGGGACGCCCCGCTCGACGCGGTGGCGGCCCCCGACGGCACGGAACTGTTCTTCTGCGCCACGAACCGTCCCCCACTGCCCGACTGGCGGGCCGACTTCACGGACGTGCCGCACACCCCGCCGGCCGACGGCGTCACCCGCGTGACCCGCGTCGACCACCTCGCCCTCACCCAGCCCTGGCACCACTTCGACGAGGCCGCCCTCTTCCACCGCGGCGTGCTCGGCCTGGACGCCCAGGAGAGCGTCGACGTCGCCGACCCCTACGGCCTGCTGCGAAGCCGCGCCGTCACCAGCGCCGACGGCAGCGTCCGCATCGCCCTCACCGTGGGCGCGGCCCCCACCGAGGACGGCGCGCACGCCCAGCACATCGCCCTGGCCACCGACGACGTGGTGACGGCCGCCCGCCGCTTCCGCGCGGCCGGCGGCCGTCTGCTGCCCATCCCCGCCAACTACTACGACGACCTGGCCGCCCGGTACGACCTCGCCGACGGGGAGCTCGAGACGTACCGCGGCCTCGGCATCCTCTACGACCGGGACGCGGGCGGCGCCTTCCGGCACTGCTACACCGCCACCGTCGGCCGGGTCTTCTTCGAACTGGTCCAGCGCGATCCCGGCTACCACGGTTACGGCGCCCCGAACGCACCGGTACGCCTCGCGGCGCAGCACACCCAGAGCTAGGGTCTGCTGTTCCACTCCGCGATCACCGGCCGGCCGTGCTCCGTCGACAGGCGGCTGAGGGTGCTGGTGGCCAGCTGGAAGAGGCGGCCGTCGGCGGGCGGCAGGCCCAGCCGGCGGGCGGTCAGGACGCGCAGGAAATGGGCGTGCGCGACGAGAACCACGTCGCCCTCGTCGCCGGTGAGGACCGTGTCCAGGCGGGACAGCACCCGGTCGGCGCGCCGGCCGATCTCGGCGGGTGACTCACCGGGGTGCCCCTCGGGGCCGGGCGGTACGCCGTCCGTCCACAGGTCCCAGTCGGGGCGGGTGCGGTGGATGTCGACGGTGGTGACGCCCTCGTAACCGCCGTAGTCCCATTCGTGCAGGTCGGGGTCCGGGACGGCCCCGTCGAGGCCCGCGAGTTGCGCGGTGCGTATCGCGCGGCCGAGCGGGCTGGTCAGCGTCAGGGCGTAGGTCCGGCCGGTGAGGAGCGGAGCGAGGGACTTGGCCTGTTCCTCGCCGTGCCGGGTGAGGGGCAGGTCGGTCCAGCTGGTGTGCTGTCCCGACACGCTCCACTCCGTCTCACCGTGGCGGACCAGCAGAAGGTCCCCCACGGCCGGTCAGTCCTTCGCCGACTCGACGGCGTGGCCGCCGAACTGGTTGCGCAGCGCCGCGATCATCTTCATCTGCGGGGAGTCGTCCTGGCGGGAGGCGAACCGCGCGAAGAGGGAGGCGGTGATCGCGGGCAGCGGCACCGCGTTGTCGATGGCCGCCTCGACGGTCCAGCGGCCCTCGCCGGAGTCCTCCGCGTAGCCGCGCAGCTTCTGAAGGTGCTGGTCGTCGTCGAGGGCGTTGACCGCGAGGTCGAGCAGCCAGGAGCGGATGACGGTGCCCTCCTGCCAGGAGCGGAACACCTCACGGACGTTGTCCACCGACTTGACCTTCTCCAGGAGCTCCCAGCCCTCGGCGTAGGCCTGCATCATGGCGTACTCGATGCCGTTGTGGACCATCTTGGAGAAGTGCCCGGCGCCGACCTTGCCCGCGTGGACGTAGCCGTACGGGCCCTCCGGCTTGAGCGCCTCGAAGACCGGCTCCAGGGGCTGGACGTGCTCCTTGTTGCCGCCGACCATCAGGGCGTAACCGTTCTGCAGGCCCCACACGCCGCCGGAGACGCCCGCGTCGACGAAACCGATGCCCTTGATGCCGAGTTCCGCGGCGTGCTTCTCGTCGTCGGTCCAGCGGGAGTTGCCGCCGTCGACGACCGTGTCGCCCTCGGACAGCAGGTCCCCCAGCTCGTCGATGACGGACTGGGTGGCGTGGCCGGCCGGGACCATCACCCACACGGCGCGGGGGGCGTCGAGCTTCTCGACCAGTTCGGCGAGGTCCTTGACGTCGGAGAGGTCGGGGTTGCGGTCGTAGCCGATGACGGTGTGGCCCGCGCGGCGGATCCGCTCGCGCATGTTGCCGCCCATCTTGCCGAGGCCGATGAGGCCCAACTGCATGGCTGTCATATCAGCTTCACTTCTCTCTAGGCGTTCTTCAGCGAGCGGTACGCGGCCACCAGGGCGCGAGTGGACGGGTCGAGGCCGGGCACGTCCGCGCCCTCGGTGAGGGCGGGCTCTACGCGCTTGGCGAGGACCTTGCCCAGTTCCACGCCCCACTGGTCGAAGGAGTCGATGTCCCACACCGCGCCCTGCACGAACACCTTGTGCTCGTAGAGCGCGACGAGCTGACCGAGGACCGACGGGGTCAGCTCGGTGGCGAGGATCGTCGTGGTGGGATGGTTGCCGCGGAAGGTGCGGTGCGGCACCTGCTCCTCGGGCACGCCCTCTGCGCGCACCTCCTCGGCGGTCTTGCCGAAGGCCAGGGCCTGGGTCTGGGCGAAGAAGTTGGCCATCAACAGGTCGTGCTGGGCCTTGAGTTCCCCGCTCAGCTCGGCCACCGGCCGGGCGAAGCCGATGAAGTCGGCCGGGATCAGCTTCGTACCCTGGTGGATGAGCTGGTAGTAGGCGTGCTGCCCGTTGGTGCCCGGCGTCCCCCACACCACGGGACCGGTCTGCCACTCGACCGGGCGGCCCTGACGGTCCACCGACTTGCCGTTGGACTCCATGTCCAGCTGCTGCAAGTAGGCGGTGAACTTGGACAGGTAGTGGCTGTAGGGCAGCACCGCGTGCGACTGGGCGTCGAAGAAGTTGTTGTACCAGATGCCCAACAGGCCCAGGATCAGCGGCGCGTTGGCCTCGGCGGGCGCGGTCCGGAAGTGCTCGTCGACGATCCGGAAACCGTCCAGCATCTCCCGGAAGCGGTCCGGGCCGATGGCGATCATCAGGGACAGGCCGATGGCCGAGTCGTACGAGTAGCGGCCGCCCACCCAGTCCCAGAACCCGAACATGTTGTCCGGGTCGATGCCGAACTCGGTGACCTTCCCGGCGTTCGTCGACAGTGCCACGAAGTGCTTGGCGACCGCCTTGTCGTCGCCGTCCAGCCCGTCGAGCAGCCACTTACGCGCCGATGTCGCATTGGTGATCGTCTCGATCGTGGTGAACGTCTTGGACGCGACGATGAACAGGGTCTCAGCCGGGTCCAGGTCACGGATCGCTTCGTGCAGATCCGCGCCGTCCACGTTCGACACGAACCGGAACGTCAGCTCGCGTGAGGTATACGATCGCAGTACTTCGTATGCCATCGCCGGGCCCAGGTCGGAGCCGCCGATGCCGATGTTGACGACGTTGCGGATCCGCCTGCCCGTGTGGCCGGTCCACTCACCGGAACGGACCCGCTCGGCGAAGGCGGCCATCTTGTCCAGCACGGCGTGCACCTCGGGGACGACGTTCTCCCCGTCCACCTCGACCACCGCCTCCCGAGGGGCGCGCAGTGCGGTGTGCAGCACGGCCCGGTCCTCGGTGACGTTGATCCGCTCGCCGCGGAACATCGCGTCCCTGAGGACGGACACGCCGGTGGCGGTGGCCAGTTCCTGGAGCAGGGCGAGGGTCTCGTCGGTGACCAGGTGCTTGGAGTAGTCGATGCGCAGATCGCCGACGGTGACGACGTACCGCTCGGCGCGAGCGGGGTCCGCCGCGAACAGCTCCCTCAGGCTCGGGTGCGGCATCGCGTCCGCGCGGTGGTCCGACAGGGCGGCCCACTCCGGCCGCCGGGTGGGGATCGGGGCGTCAGGCATGGGCGGGGATCCCCTCGGCGCCGTCGCCGCGCAGGGCGATTGCATACATCTCGTCGGCGTCGAGACGGCGCAGTTCCTCGGCGATGAGTTCGGACATGGTCCGCACCTTCAGCGCGAGGGTGCGCGGCGGCTGGCCCGGCAGGGTCAGCGTGGCCAGCGGGCCCTCGGGACGGTCGATGACGATCTCGCCGTTGTGGGTGCCCAGCCGGACGGCCGTGACCACCGGCCCGGCGGTGACGACGCGGTCGACGTTCACCTTCAGCCGCGCCTCCAGCCAGCGGGCGAGCAGCTCGGCGGCCGGGTTGTCGGCCTCGGCCTCCACGGCCGCGGAGGTCACCTCGGTGCGGGCCTGGTCCAGGGCGGCGGCCAGCATCGACCGCCAGGGGGTGAGCCGGGTCCAGGCGAGGTCGGTGTCGCCGGGCGCGTAGGAACGCACACGGTCCTGGAGGACCGCGAGGGGGTTCTCGACGGCGTACAGGTCGGTGATCCTGCGCTGCGCGAGCGCGCCCAGCGGGTCCTTCGCGGGGTTCTCCGGCGCGTCCACCGGCCACCACACGACCACCGGCGCGTCCGGCAGCAGCAGCGGCAGGACGACCGAGTCGGCGTGCTGGGACACCTCGCCGTAGGTGCGCAGTACGACCGTCTCGCCGGTGCCGGCCTCGGACCCGACCCGGACCTCCGCGTCCAGCCGGGACTGCGTGCGCTCGCGCGGGCTGCGGGCGTGCCGCTTGATGACGACCAGGGTGCGCGAGGGGTGCTCGTGCGAGGCCTCCTCGGCGGCCTTGATCGCGTCGTAGGCGTTCTCCTCGTCCGTGACGATGACCATCGTCAGGACCATGCCCACAGCAGGGGTTCCGATGGCGCGGCGGCCCTGCACCAACGCCTTGTTGATCTTGCTTGCCGTGGTGTCGGTCAGGTCGATCTTCATGGCCTGCGCCAGCTCCGTCCGTCTCGTGCGAGCATCTCGTCTGCTTCCTCCGGACCCCATGTGCCCGCCGGGTACTGGGCCGGCCTGCCGTGCGCCGCCCAGTACTCCTCGACGGGGTCGAGGATCTTCCAGGACTCTTCCACTTCCTGGTGACGGGGGAACAGGTTGGCGTCGCCGAGCAGCACGTCCAGGATGAGCCGCTCGTACGCCTCCGGACTGGACTCGGTGAACGACTCGCCGTAGGCGAAGTCCATCGACACGTCCCGGATCTCCATCGAGGTGCCCGGCACCTTGGAGCCGAACCGGACGGTCATGCCCTCGTCCGGCTGGACGCGGATGACGACGGCGTTCTGCCCGAGCTCCTCGGTGGCCGAGGAGTCGAACGGGGAATGCGGGGCCCGCTTGAACACCACCGCGATCTCGGTGACCCGGCGGCCGAGCCGCTTGCCGGTGCGCAGGTAGAAGGGGACGCCCGCCCAGCGGCGGTTGTCGACCTCCAGCTTGACCGCCGCGTACGTGTCGGTCTTGGACCGCGCGTCGATGCCCTCCTCCTGGAGGTATCCGGGCACCTTCGCGCCGCCCTGCCAGCCCTGCGCGTACTGCCCGCGGACGGTGCTCGAACCCAGGTCCTTCGGCAGCCGAACCGACTTGAGCACCTTCAGCTTCTCGGTGAGCAGCGCCTCGGCGTCGAAGGCGATGGGTTCCTCCATCGCGGTGAGCGCCATCAGCTGGAGCAGGTGGTTCTGGATGACGTCACGGGCGGCGCCGATGCCGTCGTAGTAGCCGGCCCGGCCGCCGATGCCGATGTCCTCGGCCATGGTGATCTGCACGTGGTCGACGTACGACCGGTTCCAGATCGGCTCGTACATCTGGTTGGCGAAGCGCAGCGCCAGGATGTTCTGGACGGTCTCCTTGCCGAGGTAGTGGTCGATCCGGAACACCTGGTCCGGTTCGAACACGTCGTGCACGACCGCGTTCAGCTCGCGGGCGCTCGCCAGATCGTGCCCGAACGGCTTTTCGATGACCGCGCGCCGCCAGGCACCCTTCGGGGGACTCGCCAGGCCGTGCTTCTTCAGCTGCCGCACGACCTTGGGGAAGAACTTCGGCGGTACGGACAGGTAGAAGGCGAAGTTGCCGCCCGTGCCCCGGGAGGCGTCCAGCTCGTCGACGGCCTGCCGCAGCTGCTTGAACGCGGTGTCGTCGTCGAAGTCACCCGGGATGAACCGCATGCCCTCGGCGAGCTGCTGCCAGACCTCCTCGCGGAACGGGGTACGGGCGTGCTCGCGGACGGCGTCGTGCACCACCTCGGCGAAGTCCTGGTCCTCCCAGTCGCGGCGGGCGAAACCCACCAGGGAGAAGCCCGGCGGCAGCAGACCGCGGTTGGCCAGGTCGTACACGGCCGGCATCAGCTTCTTGCGGGACAGGTCACCGGTCACGCCGAAGATGACCAGACCCGACGGGCCGGCGATGCGGGGCAGTCGGCGGTCGCGCGGATCGCGCAGGGGGTTCACCCAGTCGGCCGCCGGGATGACGGGCACCCGCACCGGCTCCGGTGCCGCGCCCTGGTCTTCATTGGTGGTCATTACGCGTCAACTCCCTTGTGTCCAAGGACTTCGTGACCGCGTCCAGCAGGTCCTGCCAGGCCGCCTCGAACTTGGCGACACCCTCGTCCTCGAGCTGCCGGACGACCTCCTCGTAGGAGATCCCCAGCCGCTCGACGGCCGCGAGGTCGGCGTGGGCCTGCGGGTAGCCGCCGGTGACCGTGTCGCCGGTGACGGCTCCATGGTCGGCGACCGCGTTCAGGGTGGCCTCCGGCATGGTGTTGACCGTGCCGGGCGCGACCAGATCGTCTACATACAGGGTGTCCTTGTATGCGGGATCCTTCACACCGGTGGACGCCCACAGCGGACGCTGCCTGTTCGCCCGGTCCCCGGCCAGGGCGAGCCAGCGCTCGCCGGAGAAGACGTCCTCGTACGCCTCGTAGGCCAGTCTCGCGTTGGCCAGCGCGGCCCGGCCCTTGAGCGCGAGGGCCTCCTCGGTGCCCAGGACCGTCAGCCGCTTGTCTATCTCGGTGTCGACGCGGGAGACGAAGAACGACGCCACGGAGTGGATGGCGGACAGGTCCAGGCCCTTCGCGCGGGCCTCCTCCAGGCCGGCGAGGTAGGCGTCCATCACCTCGCGGTACCGCTCCAGGGAGAAGATCAGCGTGACGTTGACGCTGATGCCCTGGCCTATGACCTCGGTGATGGCCGGCAGACCCGCCCGGGTCGCCGGGATCTTGATCATGACATTGGGGCGATCGACGAGCCAGGCGAGCTGGCGGGCCTCGGCGACGGTGGCCGCCGTGTCGTGGGCCAGGCGCGGGTCGACCTCGATGGAGACGCGGCCGTCCCGGCCGACTGTCTTTTCGTATACAGGATGCAGGATGTCGGCGGCGGACCGCACGTCGGCGGTCGTCAGCATACGCACCGCCTCGTCGACTGTGACACCCCGCACGGCCAGGTCGGCGAGCTGCTCCTCGTAGCCCGCGCCGGAGCCGATGGCGGCCTGGAAGATCGACGGGTTGGTGGTGACGCCGACGACCTTCCCGGCCTCGACGAGCCCGGCGAGGCTGCCGGATTCGATCCGCTGCCGGGACAGGTCGTCCAGCCAGATCGACACGCCCTCGTCGGCGAGGCGCTCCAGTGCTCCCGCGGTCGCGGTCGCTTCGGTCACTGTGATCATCTTCCTTCGTGCGATCGGATCAACCGCGGGCGGCCGCGAGGGATTCCCGGGCCTTGACGGCGACGTTCTCGGCGGTGAAGCCGAACTCGGCGAACAGGGTCTTGGCGTCGGCGGAGGCGCCGAAGTGTTCGAGGGAGACGATGCGTCCGGCGTCTCCCACGAAGCGGTACCACGTCAGGCCGATGCCCGCCTCCACGGCGACGCGCGCCCGCACCTCGGGCGGAAGCACCCGCTCCCGGTACTCGCGCGGCTGCTCCTCGAACCACTCCACGGACGGCATCGACACCACCCGCGTACCGGTACCCTCGGCTTCCAGCAGCTCACGGGCGGCCACCGCGAGCTGCACTTCGGAGCCGGTGGCGATCAGGACCACGTCCGGCGCCCGGGTGGAGGACTCCTCGAGGACGTAGCCGCCGCGCGCCGCGTCCGGGTTCGGCGCGTACGCCGGCACGCCCTGCCGGGTGAGCGCCAGGCCGTGCGGGGCCGGGTGGGTGGAGTGCCGGCGGAGGATCTCCGCCCACGCGACGGCGGTCTCGTTGGCGTCGGCCGGACGCACGACGTTCAGTCCCGGGATGGCGCGCAGGGACGCCAGGTGCTCGACCGGCTGGTGGGTCGGGCCGTCCTCGCCGAGGCCGATGGAGTCGTGCGTCCACACGTACGTCACCGGCAGCTGCATCAGCGCGGACATCCGGACGGCGTTGCGCATGTAGTCGGAGAACACCAGGAAGGTGCCGCCGTAGATGCGGGTGTTGCCGTGCAGCGCGATGCCGTTCATCTCCGCGGCCATCGAGAACTCGCGGATGCCGAAGTGGACGGTACGGCCGTACGGGTCCGCCTCCGGCAGCGGGTTGCCCGCGGGGAGGAAGGAGCTGGCCTTGTCGATGGTGGTGTTGTTCGATCCGGCCAGGTCGGCGGAGCCGCCCCACAGCTCGGGGAGCACCGGTCCGAGTGCCTCAAGGACCTTGCCCGAGGCGGCGCGGGTCGCGACGGACTTACCGGGTTCGAACACCGGTACGGCGTCCTCCCAGCCCTCCGGCAGCCGGCCCGCGACGATCCGGTCGAACAGCTCAGCGCGTTCCGGCCGGACCTCGCGCCACTCGGCGATCCGCTTGTCCCAGGCGGCATGCTCCTCCGCGCCCCGGTCGAGGGCCCGGCGGGTGTGGGCCAGGACGTCGCCCGCGACCTCGAAGGTCTTCTCCGGGTCGAGGCCGAGGACCCGCTTGGTCGCGGCCACCTCGTCGGCGCCGAGCGCCGAGCCGTGGGCGGCCTCGGTGTTCTGCGCGTTCGGGGCGGGCCAGGCGATGATCGTGCGCATCGCGATGATGGAGGGGCGCCCGGTCTCGGCCCGCGCGGCCTCGAGCGCCGCGTGCAGCGCCCGCACGTCGATGTCGCCACTCGCGGCGGGCTCGATGCGCTGGGTGTGCCAGCCGTACGCCTCGTACCGCTTCAGCACGTCCTCGGAGAACGCCGTGGCGGTGTCGCCCTCGATGGAGATGTGGTTGTCGTCGTAGAGGAAGACCAGGTTGCCGAGCTTCTGGTGCCCGGCCAGCGAGGAGGCCTCCGCCGAGACGCCCTCCTGGAGGTCGCCGTCGGAGACGATCGCCCAGACGGTGTGGTCGAAGGGGGAGGTGCCCTCAGGGGCCTCCGGGTCGAACAGGCCGCGCTCGTAGCGGGCGGCCATCGCCATGCCCACGGCGTTCGCGACGCCCTGGCCGAGCGGGCCCGTGGTGGTCTCCACGCCCGCGGTGTGCCCGTACTCGGGGTGCCCCGGCGTCTTCGAGCCGTGCGTGCGGAACGCCTTCAGGTCGTCCAGCTCCAGCTCGTACCCGGCGAGGTGGAGCTGCGTGTAGAGGGTCAGCGAGGTGTGACCGGGGGACAGCACGAAGCGGTCGCGGCCCACCCACTCCGGGTCGGCCGGGTCATGACGCATCACCTTCTGAAACAAGGTGTACGCCGCCGGGGCCAGACTCATCGCGGTGCCGGGGTGGCCGTTGCCGACCTTCTGCACGGCATCCGCCGCCAACAGGCGGGCGGTGTCGACGGCACGCCGGTCGAGTTCGGTCCATTCGAAGCTGTCCGGTGTCTGCGTGCTCATCTTCAAGAAGTCCTCGATCCGAGCGGGTGACTGGTCTGACGCGTTCAAACTTAAAAGTCTGACTTTTACGGGGGAAGGTCGGCGTGTGTCAGCCTGTGGTGAAACTGGGACACCAACGACGGCCACGACGGCGACGGCGGGCAACGACGGCATCGCGCGCGGCACGGCGCCGCACCGCGCGCGACAAAGGCGGCACGAGAAGGACATGGCGGACAGAACCATCCAAGGCCAAGAAGGTGACGTCGGCGGTGACGGCGGCGTGGACGGGATCAGAACCTTCCCCTTCCCGGTCGAACTCAGCGTCTGCGGCGTCGGCATGCAGATCGGCCCCATGGGCGACGGCCGCACCTGGCACGCCGACGCACCGCTGGAGCGGGTGCACCGCATCGACTTCCACGTCGTGATGCTGTTCACCGACGGTCCCGTACGCCACATGATCGACTTCGCCGAGTACGAGGCCACGGCCGGCGACCTGCTGTGGATCCGCCCGGGGCAGGTCCACCGCTTCTCGCGCACCAGCGAGTACCGCGGAACCGTCCTGACCATGCAACCCGGCTTCCTGCCCCGCGCCACGGTGGAGGCCACCGGCCTGTACCGCTACGACCTGCCACCCCTGCTCCACCCGGACGAGCCCCGGCTGGCAGCCCTCGAGGCCTCCCTCGCCCAGCTGCGCCTCGAGTACGAGGACACCACGACGCTTCCGCTCAGCCTGCACACCTCGGTGCTGCGCCACTCCCTCACGGCGTTCCTGCTGCGCCTGGCGCACCTGGCGGCCAGCTCGGAACAGGCGGCACGGCAACAGGCCGACACGACGTTCACCCTCTTCCGCGACGCTGTGGAGAAGGGCTTCGCCACCATCCACAGCGTCAGCGCCTACGCCGACGCCCTCGGCTACTCCCGCCGCACCCTGGTCCGCGCGGTCCGCGCCGCCACCGGCGAGACACCGAAGGGCTTCATCGACAAACGCGTCGTCCTGGAGGCCAAACGCCTCCTCGCCCACACGGACATGCCGATAGGCCGCGTCGGGGCGGCCGTTGGCTTCCCCGACGCGGCGAACTTCTCCAAGTTCTTCCAACTGCACACCGGACAGACACCGGTGGCGTTCCGGGCGGAGCTGGGCTAGCGCATCCCGCCCGACAGGCCCTGGGGCTGGGCGTGCTCGCCCAGCCACGGTATCCGGCGCACGAGCGTGTCGCGCATACGGGTCAGCGCCTCGATGCGCTCCTCCAACTCGGCCACCCGGCGTGCGCCGACCTCGTAGTTGGCGGCGCAGGCGGGTGAGTACGCGAACACCTCGGGCAGATCGTTGTCGAGGTAGCGGACGAAGGACTTGACGTTCTCCACCGTGAACCCGGAGGCGAGCAGGTCCCTGACGTTGCGCACGCGCGTCTCCGCCCCCGGCCCGTAGACCCGGTAACCGGACGCGGTCCGCTCGGACTCCAGCAGACCCTGCTCCTCGTAGTAGCGCAGGGCCCGGGTGGTGGTCCCGGTGAGCGCGGCCAGGTCACCTATCAGCATCACAGTCGCCTCCGGAGGCTTTGGCATGGTGTATTCGCATGCTGTATGCGAAGGTCAACTCCTCAGCCGCACCACCGTCTTCCCGGTGTACCTGCCGCGCACCAGGTCGAGGAGTGCCTGCGGCGCGTTCGGCAGGCCGTCGACGACCGTCTCGTCGTGGACGATCGAGCCGTCGCGCAGCCAGCCGCGGAACTGCTCCCCGAACTCGGCGGCCCGGTCCAGGTGGTCGCGGACGGTGAAGCCGCGGATCGTCAGCCGCTTGCCGACCACGGTGAGCAGATCGCCGGGCCCGGTGTCGGGCCGGCCGGTGCTCTGCCGGTGCAGGGCACCGCAGACGGCGATGCGGCCGTGGTCGTTCATCACCTCGACGGCGGCCCGCAGTTGCTCGCCGCCCACGTTGTCGAAGTAGACGTCGATACCGTCGGGCGCGGCCTCGCGCAGCCGGTCGACGACCGGACCGTCGTGGTAATCGAAGGCCGCGTCGAAGCCGAGCCTGCCGGTGAGACGGGCGACCTTCTCGGGGGAGCCGGCGCTGCCGATCACCCGGGCGGCCCCCTTGAGCCGGGCGATCTGACCGGCGAGGCTGCCGGTGGCGCCGGCCGCGCTGGAGACGAACACGGTGTCGCCCGGCCGCAATCGGGCGGCCTCGACGAGTCCGACGTAGGCGACCAGACCGAAGCCCAGGTGCAGGGACGGGGTCGGATAGGCGGCCCGGTCCACCTTCCGGAACGCCTCGGCCGCGGCCACCGCGTACTCCCGCCAGCCCAGCCGGTGCACCACCAGGTCCCCCGGCGACAGGCAGGGTTCGTCCGAGGCGACGACCTCGCCGACGGCGTCCCCGTACATCGGCTCGCCGATCTCGTAGCGCGGCAGGGGCAGCCCGGGCTCGTCGGACATCAGCAGCAGCATGCCCGGGTCGAGGGACAGGAACAGGTTGCGGACCAGGACCTGGCCGGGGGCGGGGTCCGGTACCGGGACCTCGGCGATCTCGATGTCGTCGGGGGTGGGCAGTCCCTGGGGACGGCGGGCCAGGCGGGCCTCGAGGCCCGTGCGGTTGTTCACGGTTGCGGTCATGCCGGCGACGCTAGGGATTGACCCGTACGTGAAGGTCAACCCGGGCGTCGCCGGCGGCGGGAGGTCAGTGACCGAAGTCGAACCAGTTGACGTTCACGAAGTCCGATGGCTGGCCGCTGGTGAAGGTCAGATAGACGTCGTGGGTGCCGGTCACCGAGGTGATGTTGGCCGGGACGGTCTGCCAGTTCTGCCAGCCGCCGGTGCTGGAGACCGCGAAGCTGCCGATGGGGGAGTTGCCGGGGCTGTCGAGGCGCACCTCGACCAGTCCGCTCACCCCGGGGGCGGCGCCGCTGGCCACCCGGCCGTAGAACTGCTTGGCCGCCGTGGAGCCGAAGTCGACGCCCTTGTACAGGGCCCAGTCGCCGTTCGCCAGGTAACCGAGGTCCTGGCCGCCGCCGGTGTCCGCGGTGGTCTCGGTGGCCGTGCCGGACTGGCTGTCGTACGACTCCGCCTGAATGGCGCTGTAGGCGTCACGGTTGCCGGACGGCGGGGGTGTGGTACCGCTCCCACCACCTGTCGACTGAAGCACCTGCACATAGTCCACGACCATCGGGTGGCCCGGCTCCGTGCCGCTGTCCGGCCCGCCGCCGAACGCCGCCGGGAAGCCGCCGCCCATCGCCACGTTGAGGATGACGAAGAAGCCGTGGTTGGTGGCGTTCGCCCAGGTCGTGGCATCGACCTGATTCGCTTTCACGGTGTGGAAGTTGACGCCGTCGAGGTAGAACCGGATCTCCTCGGGGCTGGTGGAGCGGTCCCATTCCATCGCGTACGTGTGGAACCCGGCCTGGCAAGTGCTGCCGGAACAGGGGGTGTTGCCGCCGATGCCGGATGTCTCGTTGCAGGGTCCGCCCGGGTTGGTGCCGCAGTGCATCGTGGCCCAGTCGGTGTTCAGCCCCTGGACGTTCTCCATGATGTCCAGTTCGCCGACGCTCGGCCAGTTCTGGTAGTTGCCGCGGTAGGGCGCGCCCAGCATCCAGAACGCCGGCCAGTAGCCCTTGGCGGCGGCGCCGGTGACGTTGGGCATCTGTATACGGGATTCGACGCGCAGCTTGCCGCCGGCCGGGGGCTGGAAGTCGGTGCGGGTCGTTTCGACGCGGCCCGAGGTCCAGTTGCCGGAGGAGTCGCGGCGCGGGGTGATGAGCAGGTTGCCGTTGCCGTCGAGGGCGACGTTGCTGGTGCTGGAGGTCATCGTCTCGACCTCGCCGGTGCCCCAGTTGGCGGCGCCGCCCGGGTAGGACGTCCCGGTGTCGTACTGCCAGGTGGAGGTGTTGACGCCGGTCCCCGCCGCGCCGTCGAAGTCGTCCAGGAACACCTGCGTCCAGCCGGACGGTGGCGTGGGCGCCGAGGCGCTGGCGGGGAGGGCGGCGGCCGTCGCGGCGGCTGCCGCGAGGCCGAGGGTGCCGAGCACGGCCACTAGCGCACGGCGCAGCGGGCGCCGTCTGGGTATGCCGGAGGTTTCGATCACGGGGGGGCCTCTCGGGTACGGAGTAGATGTGCGCGGATGCCCTTGAGAGCGCTCTCAAGATGCGGCCAATGTGCTCTCCGCCCCTGCGGTCGTCAAGACTTGAAGCAAGGAAACTCCCTTCTTCGAGGGGGAGTTCACCCGATGAAGCCGTGTACGGGCCCGATCCGGCGGGCCCGGCCGTCGGCCCTAGAGCGCGCTGCCGGCCTTCCAGTCCGCCCAGGACAGGTTCCAGCCGTTGAGTCCGTTGGCCGGGTCGACCGTTCTCTCGCCCGAATTCTTCACGATCACCACGTCGCCGAGCATCGAGGACTCGTAGAACTTGTAGCCCGCCACGGAGCTGTCGCCCGCGCCCTTGGCGTCGTGCAGGCCGACGCAGCCGTGGCTGGTGTTCTCGTGCCCGAACACCGCGGTGGACGCCCAGTAGTTGCCGTGGACGAAGGTGCCGGAGGTGGTCAGCCGCTGGGCGTGCGGCACGTCCGGGATGTCGTACTCGTCGCCGAGCCCGACCGTGGACGACTCCATGCGTGTCTGCTTGAACCGCTCGCTGATCACCATGATCCCAGACCAGGTGGTGTGGTCGGAGTCGCCGCCGGAGACGGGATAGGTGGCGACGGTGGTGCCGTCACGCTTCACCGTCATCTGCTTGGTGGCCAGGTCGACGGTGCTCATCTGCTGCCGACCGATATGGAATACAACATCCTTTGATTGCATACCGTACACACCCTCCGCGCCCTCGATGTCCTTCAGCCGCAGGCTCAGCGTGACCGTGGTGCCGGGCGCCCAGTAGGTCTCCGGCCGGAAGTCGAGCCGGGTGTCGCTGAACCAGTGCCCGACCACTTCGACGGCGGGCTCGGCGGTCACCGTGATCGCCTTCTGCACGGCGGCCCGGTCCGTGACGGCGTGGGTGAAGTTGATCGACACCGGCATGCCGACGCCGGAGGTGGATCCCGCCTCGGGCGTGAAGTAGCCGACGAAGGTGGCGCCGGGGGACTTGGTGGTGAAGGTGGTCACCGTCTCCTCGGCGGCGGCGCCTTTCGCCTTGGCCGTCACCGTGTACTTCGTTCCCGAGTACGGGTTCTTCGTCGACGTCCACTTCGTGCGGGCGTCGTTGTAGGAGCCCGCCAGGGTGGAGCCGTCGTTGCCGGTGACCTTGACGGAGGCCAGGGTGCCGTCGGTCGCGGTGACCTCGACGCGGCTGGTGAAGTCGGCCTTCTTGGTGCCCGCCGCGGGCGTGACCGTGATCGTCGCCTTCTTCGTCGTCGCGGCCTGTGCGGAGGCGGTCGCGCCCCCGCCGTCCGCGGCCTGCGAGGTGCCGGCGCCGCCGGAGGAGTCCGGGGAGGAGCCGCATCCGGCGAGTACGGCGGCGCCGGGCGCGACGCCGAGCATGCCGAGGATCCCGCGCCGGGACCAGTTCCGCGCCGGCTGTCCGGCCCGGTTCGATATGTGCGAGACGCCCACGACACGCCTTTCCGAGTTGTCCGTCTGTGCGTGGGCATACTGCGCGGGTTGTCTGGGTCGCTCCTTTGAATCCGAGGGGCCCTGCCTGAGATTCCGGTGAAGACCTGCTACGAGTTCACGGCCCGCCCGCCCGCCCGCGCGAGCGATCCGTCACCCGCCGCGCGACGGGCACGGCCTGCCTCCTGGCTGCCGCGCCCCCCACCACCACGCCGGACGCGGACTGACCCCGGGCACCGGCGGGCGGTCCCCGGCGCCGGCGCTCAGGGCGTCCGCTCCGGCTGCCAGCCCAGCGCCCTGGATATCCCCCGCGCGGCCAGTCGTACCGCCGGTGCCAGCATCGGTACCTGGGCGGCCCGTTGGGGGACGACGACGGACACGGCGGCGACCACGGCCCCGCCCGGCCCGCGCACGTCGGCCGCCACCGACAGCGCGTCCTCGGTCACCTGACGGTCGCTCACCGCGACGCCGGTACGCCGTACTTCGGCCAGCACCCTGCGCAGCCGCGCCGGATCGGTGATCGTGTACGGGGTGAAGGAGGCGAGCGGACCGGCGCAGTACTCCTCCTGGAAGCCGGTGCCGGCGTGCGCCAGCAGGGCGAGCCCCACCCCGGTGGCGTGCAGGGGCCAGCGTGCGCCGACCCGGATGTGGACGCCGACCGCCGAACGGCCCGAGATCCACTCGATGTAGACGACCTCGGACCCGTCCCGCACCGCCATCTGCACGTTCTCGTGCGTCGCCTCGTACAGGTCCTCCAGGTACGGCAGCGCGATCTGCCGCAGCGCCAGGCCGCGCGGCGCCAGGGCGGCGAGCTCCCACAGTCTGAGGCCCACGTGGTACACACCGTCCGGGTCCCGCTCCAGGGCGCCCCACTCGGTGAGCGCGGCGACCAGCCGGTGCGTGGTGGTGAGGGTGAGTCCCGCCCGGCGGCTGATGTCCGTCAGGCACAGCGCCGGATGCTCGTGGTCGAACGCGGCGAGCACCGACAGCAGCAGGTCCGGCGCGGAACGGACGGTCATCGCCGAGTGCCCCTTTCCAGCGGTGCGGCCTCAGTTTCCAGCGGTGCGGCCGGAGTTTCCAGCGATGCGGCTCAGGAGAGCCCGTCCTCGGCGATCCGCAGCAGCAGGGCGTGCAGCGTCTCCCGCTCGGCCGGGTCCAGGGGGGCCAGCAGTTCCCCGGTGACGCGCAGGCCCGCCTCGTCGGTGTCCCGCAGGAAGGCCCGGCCCGTACCGGTGAGGACGACGATGCGGCTGCGGCGGTCGTCGGGGGCGGGGCGGCGCTCGGCGAAGCCCAGTTTCTCCAGGTCGTCGACCAGGCCGACGATCGCGCTCGGGTCGTAGCCGAGCCGCGTGCTCAGTTCCCGCTGGAGGGCGCCCTCGGAGGTGGCGAGGAAGCGCAGCAGCGCGTAGTGGCGCAGGCGCAGGCCCGACTCCTGCAGGAAGGCGTTGAACAGCTGCCCGGAGCGCAGGCCCAGCCGGTACAGCAGGTAGCCGGTGTCGGCGTGCAGGCCGCGCATCCACGGCTCGTGCGCGTCGAGGCTGGGGTTCGTGGCGTGCTGGCGGGTGATGGCGGCTCTCCCTCGTCTCGGCCGGCCCGGATGTCGTCCGGTCCTCGCAGGCCAGCATGCCCCACTCGTAGGTCCGGGACAACTATTGACGTCAACAATTATTGCTCTTAGCTTCGATCTCGAAGCCGCGGCACCGCCACGGCACCGCATCGCCTTGTGAACCGCATCGCCTTGTGAAGGGACTGGCCCGTGTCCAGCATCGATCTCACCGGCAAGGCCGCCGTCGTCACCGGCAGCGGCCGGGGCCTCGGCCTCGCCTACGCCCATGCCCTCGCCGCCCACGGGGCGTCCGTGGTCGTCAACGACATCGACGAGGACGTGGCCGAGCAGGCCGTGAAGTCCATCACCGAGGCGGGCGGCACGGCCGTCGCGGAGGTGGTCCCGGTCGGCACCGCCGAGGCCGCCGAGCGGCTGGTCGGCCGTGCGGTCGAGGAGTTCGGCCGGCTGGACGTCCTGGTCACCAACGCGGGCATCCTGCGCGACAAGGTGCTGTGGAAGATGACCGACGACGACTTCGACGCGGTGATCACCACCCACCTCAAGGGCACCTTCACCTGCGCCCGGGCGGCCGCCGTCCGCATGCGCGAGCAGGGCGAGGGCGGCACCCTGATCCTGGTCGGCTCCCCGGCGGGCCAGCGCGGCAACTTCGGCCAGACCAACTACGCCGCCGCCAAGGCCGGCATCGCCGCCATGGCCCGTACCTGGTCGATGGAGCTGGCCCGCGCGGACATCACCGTCAACGCGATCGTGCCGGTGGCCGCGACCGCCATGACCGAGACCATCCCCGCCTTCGCGCCGTACGTCGAGGCCATGAAGAACGGCGAACCGCTGCCGGACTTCTTGCGCAAGGGCGAGGGCTTCGGCACCCCCGAGGACTGCGCGGCCCTCGTCCCCTTCCTCGCCTCACGGGCCGCGCGCGGCATCACCGGCCAGGCCATCGGCATCGGCGGCGACAAGGTGGCACTCTGGTCGCATCCGCAGGAGATCAGGGCGGCCTACGCCGACGGCGGCTGGACCCCCGACGCCCTGGCCGACGCGTGGGCCGGCTCGGTCGGCGCCGAACCGCAGACCGTCGGCATCCCGGCGCCCAAGTTCCCGGAGGCGTGATGGACCTCGGCATTAACCTCGAGGAACTCGTCGCGATCGACGTCCACACCCACGCGGAGGTGTCCTCCAAGGGCCACTCCTCCCTGGACGACGACCTGCACGACGCCTCCTCCGCCTACTTCAAGGTCGAGGGCAAGCGGAAGCCGACCCTGGAGGAGACGGCCGCCCACTACCGCGAACGGAAGATGGCCGCCGTGATCTTCACGGTGGACGCCGAGTCCGCCACCGGCACCGCGCCGGTCCCCAACGAGGAGGTCGCCGAGGCCGCGGCCGCCAACGCGGACGTCCTGATCCCGTTCGCCTCCATCGACCCCTTCCGGGGGAAGGCGGGCGTCAGGCAGGCCCGCCGCCTGGTCGAGGAGTACGGGGTGAAGGGCTTCAAGTTCCACCCCAGCATCCAGGGCTTCTTCCCCAACGACCGCTCGGTGGCGTACGACCTGTACGAGGTGATCGAGGACACGGGCACCATCGCCCTGTTCCACACCGGCCAGACCGGCATCGGCGCCGGAGTCCCCGGCGGGGGCGGGATCCGGCTGAAATACTCCAACCCGCTCCACGTGGACGACGTCGCCGCCGACTTCCCGCACCTGAAGATCATCCTGGCGCATCCGTCCTTCCCCTGGCAGGACGAGGCCCTCGCCGTCGCCACGCACAAGCCGGGCGTGCACATCGACCTGTCCGGCTGGTCGCCGAAGTACTTTCCGTCGCAACTGGTGCAGTACGCCAACACGCTGCTGAAGGACAAGGTCCTCTTCGGCTCCGACTTTCCCGTCCTCACCCCTGACCGTTGGCTCGCCGACTTCGAGAAGCTGCCGATCAAGGACGAGGTCCGGCCGAAGATCCTCAAGGAGAACGCCGCCCGTCTGCTCGGGCTGACGAAACCGTGAAGGGGGCGTCGGATGCGCAATGAGGGACTGGGGTCGTGGCCCGCTCGCCGGGCCCGCAAGACCCCGCACCGCACCGCCCTGGTACACAGTGACTGGTCCACCGACTACCGCACACTGTATACACGCACCACGCGCCTGGCCCACGCCCTGCGCGCCCGGGGCGTCCGCCGCGGCGACCGCATCGCCTACCTCGGCCCCAACCACCCCGCCTACCTGGAGACACTGTTCGCCGCGGGCACCCTGGGCGCGGTCTTCGTCCCCCTCAACACCCGCCTCGCCGGCCCCGAGATCGCCTACCAGCTCGCCGACTCCGGCGCCAAGGCCCTCGTGTACGGTCCCACCCACGCAGGGCTCGTCGCCGGGCTGCCCGGCGAGACCGACGTGCGGACGTATGCCGAGGTGGGCGCCGAGTACGAGGAGGCGCTGGCCGCCGCCGCGCCCGACCCCATCGACGAACCGGTCGCCGCGGACGACACCTGCCTCATCATGTACACCTCGGGGACGACCGGCCGCCCCAAGGGCGCGATGCTCACCCACGGCAACCTGACCTGGAACGCCGTCAACGTCCTCGTCGACCACGACCTGATCGCCGATGAACGCGCCCTGGTCTCCGCCCCGTTGTTCCACACGGCCGGCCTCAACATGCTGACCCTGCCGGTACTGCTCAAGGGCGGAACCTGCGTCCTGGTGGACGCCTTCGACCCCGACGCGACCTTCGACCTGATCGAACGGCACCGCATCACCTTCATGTTCGGCGTGCCGACCATGTTCGACCAGGTGGCCCGGCACCCCCGCTGGGCGGGCGCCGACCTGTCCTCCCTCAGGATCCTCACCTGCGGCGGCTCGCCCGTCCCCACCCCGCTGATCGCCGCCTACCAGGAGCGCGGCCTGACCTTCCTCCAGGGCTACGGCATGACCGAGGCCGCGCCCGGCACCCTCTTCCTGGACGCCGAACACGCCGTGAGCAAGGCGGGGTCGGCGGGCGTACCGCACTTCTTCAGCGACGTACGGGTCGTCCGGCCGGACCTCACCGCTGTCGACGTCGGCGAGACCGGCGAGGTCGTGGTACGCGGGCCGCACGTCATGCCCGGCTACTGGGGGCTGCCCGAGGAGACTGCCGCCTCCTTCGCGGACGGCTGGTTCCGCAGCGGGGACGCGGCACGGGTCGACGAGGACGGTTATGTGTACATCGTCGACCGTATGAAGGACATGATCATCTCGGGTGGGGAGAACGTCTACCCCGCCGAGATCGAGGACCGGCTCCTCGCCCACCCCGACATCGTCGAATGCGCGGTCATCGGTGTGCCGGACGACAAGTGGGGCGAGGTGCCGCGCGCGGTCGTCGTGCCCCGCGAGGGTGCCGCCCTCGACCCCGACGAGGTGCTCGCCTCCCTGGCCGGCCGCCTCGCCAAGTACAAGATCCCCAAGTCCGTGGTGATCGCGGACGAACTCCCGCGCACCGCCTCGGGAAAGCTCCTCAAGTCCCGGGTGCGCCAGCGCTACGGCAACCAACTCCCCTAAGGAACAAGGTACTCATGAGCGTCACCGTCAACGGCCTGGACGACCTGAAGAAGCTGGCCGGCAGCGACCTCGGCAGCAGCGAGTGGACCGAGGTCACCCAGGAGCGCATCGACACCTTCGCCGACGCCACCGGCGACCACCAGTGGATCCACGTCGACCCGCAGCGCGCCGCCGAAGGGCCGTTCGGCGCGCCCATCGCCCACGGCTATCTGACGCTGTCCTTGTTCATCCCGCTGTTCACCGAGCTGCTGGACGTCCAGGGTGTCACGACCAAGGTCAACTATGGTCTGAACAAGGTGCGTTTCCCCGCGCCCGTCAAGGTCGGCTCCCGGATCCGTCTGGTGGCTCGGCTGGCGGAGGTCGAGGAGGTTCCCGGCGGGGTGCAGATCACCGTCGACGGCACGATCGAGATCGACGGCGGCGGGAAGCCCGCCGCCGTCCTGCAGAGCCTGTCCCGGTTCTACGCTTGACGTCTACTGTCTACGATCTTCGCCTACGATCTGCGATCTTCGTTCACAGTCTGCGATCTCCGTCTACGGTCCGCGATGTCAGGCGCTCACCACGTCGACGAAGACCGGGTTCGAGTAGAACCACGTGTCGGCCCACGGGTCACCGTTCCCGGGCTCGTGGGGAATCGGGCCGTGGGGGTCGACGGCGGCGCCCAGGTAGCCGGCCCCATGCCGGTTGCCGTCGCTGCCGCGGAGCCGGACGTAGAAGGACTCGTCGCCGACCGACAGCGGGATGCGCAGTGTGTACGTTCCCTTGCGGCCGGACACGTCCTTCGAGTGCACGACCTTCGTGTCCGGCGCCTTCCAGGTGTCGCGGTCGCTGACCGGGCCGCGCACCGCGCCCCGGATCACGTCCACCTGGGCCAACTGGGGCAGGATGCCCTGTGGGTTGGCCCGGGAGGCGGTCGTCACTGTCACGTACAGCGTGATCTTCTCGCCCCTGCGGACGCGCAGCCGCCCGCCGAGGGTGACGCCGCGGCCGGCGTCGCAGTCCCGCTTCACCCGCACGTCGAGCCCGTCCAGCAGGTGCCCGTGGTCGAGCCAGACGCGGCCCGCGCGCAGGCCCGCCATCACGGCGCGGTAGCCGTACCGGGTCACGCCGACGTGCGTGCGGCTGAACTCGCCGGGCCAGAAGTCGCTGCCCGGCTGCGGGGTGTCGGTGTTCACCGGGTCGGGCAGCTTGCCGGTGTTGTCGAAGTTCTGGCCGGCCGGCCAGTCGCCGTTCTTCCAGGTGTCGAAGACGGTCCGGTGGTTGTCGGAGTTGGTGGTGATCGTGAACAGCCGGCCCTCGGCCAGCATCGAGTCCCACAGCCCGCCGACGGTGGCGGTCGCCCAGTCGAAGCCGCCGTACGTCAGGTACGCGTCCGCCGGATAGTCCGCCCACGACTGCGCCGACGGCTTGTTCTCGTACTCGCCGCGGATCGAGGTGGAGCCGCGCCAGCCGGGGACGGCCGCGCCCTGGGCGCCGGGCGCGCCCTCCATGCCGATCATGATCTCGGGGGCCGCGTCCCGCCAGTTGCGCATCTCGTGCGGGGAGTCGATGCCGAGGCGCAGCGGGTGGTTGGCGAGGACGAGGACGTCGTCGACGTATCCGGTGCGGCGCTGCTCGGCCAGCCACTGGACGGCCTTGACGGCGTGGGCCTCGTTGCGGGCGGTGTCGGTCGCGCCGGCGGAGCCCTCGGTGTAGCCGAGCAGCTTGCCGTCGTAGGCGAGCTCGAACCGCGTGAGCAGGTCGACCTCGTTGGGGCCGGGGGCGGCGAACACCGTGCAGTGCTCGGCGGCCGGGATGTACCACTCCAGGCCCTGGAAGATCAGCTGGCGCGGGTTCTCGGCACGGGCCTTGATGATCTCCGCGTGCTCCATCTTCGCGCCGTAGTAGGCGTGCCCGAAGTTGGAGTGCTCGTTGAACACCATCCAGTCGAGGCCGTACTTGGCGGCGGCCCGGGCCTGCTGGGAGAAGGTGTACTTCGCGTCGTGGCTGTAGACGGAGTGGACGTGGTGGTCGCCGACGAGGTAGGCGAGGCGCGGGTCGTCGCCGCCGAAGCCGCGCTGCGCGGAGGCGAGCGCGGGGGTCGCCGCGGAGCCGAGGGCGAAGGCGGCGCCGAACAGGCCGGCGCGGTGCAGGAGTTGGCGTCTCGACACGCCCTGGACGTCGAGGGCGGCGGGGGAGACGGACGGGTCGGCCCAGGCGGGCAGCTGCTGCTCGGTCATGATCTTCAAGGTCCTCCTCAAGGTCCTCTTCGGCGGCGTCAGTGGTTCATGAAGGAGGTGACGGGCAGCGCCCGCGAGACGATCCGGACGTCGCCGAGGCGGCCGTGCAGGATCTGGTCGATCTTGCCGGCGTACTCGTAGCCGCCGAGCAGCCACGGCAGTCCGACGGAGGTGATGCCGGACGCGGCGGCCTTCGGGTTGCGGACGACCGGGCAGCCCTCGACGTACAGGGTGGTGTGTCTGCCGTCGTTGACGACCGCGAGATGCCACCAGGTCTCCAGCGGGGTCTCCTGGCCCCAGTTGGTGGCGATGCCCTCCTGGTCGAGCGGGCGCATCGCCCACTGCGGCTCGCGGTCGTTGGACAGCGACAGCGTGGCGAGGGGCTCGTCGGGGTCGTCGGCGGTCTTGCCGGCGGCGCCGCCCGTGCCCGTGCGGCTGACGATGCCGGACCAGGCGGTGTGGTCGGGGTCCCAGTCGGCGGGCAGCCGGTAGAACGCCTCGATGGTGTAACCGCCCTTGAAACCGGCAGCGTTGAGCGGTGCGCCGTCGACGGTCTTCAGATACGCGCCCTTCAGCGGCGACTTGTAGCCCCGGAACTCCAGGCTGCCGTGGCCGGGCTGGTCGGGATGGTGGTCGGCGGACCAGGTCAGGGCGCCGCCGCCCACCGTGACGAGGCTGAGGTCGTTGCCGCGTCCGGACAGGTCGCGGACGGTGCCCGTGACGGCCGCACCGTCGTCGTGCCCGTCGAAGCGCCAGTAGGCGACCGTGCCGGGAATCAGCACCTTGGACGCGGGGCGTGCCGGGCGGGCCGGGACCGGGGCGAATCCGGAGAAACGTTTCACGAAGTCGATCTCCACCGAGAAGCGGTCGGCGTCGCCGCTCAGCTCGATCTCCTGTCGCTCCAGCTCGTTCAGGCCCTTCGCGGCCCGGCCCAGGATCCACGGGGAGACCGTCTCCACGTCGATGACGTTCCGGTCCAGGTCGAACCGGTAGAGGCGGATCATCGCCGCGCCGCCGAAGTAGCGGTTCTGGTAGTTCGTGAGGTGCAGGTGGACCTCGTTGCCCGCCGCGTTCTCGCGGGTCGCCCGGCCCGCCGGCCAGTAGTGGCCGTTCAGGGTCAGGAAGATCTGGTCGTGCTCCTCGATCAGCTGGTCCCACAGCTGCTGCCCGTACGTCGACAACTGGCCGTCCTCGACGACCAGTTCGTGCGTGGTGAGGATGACCGGCGCCTTCGGATGCCGCGCGAGGACGTCCTTCGCCCAGGCGTACCCCTGCGCCGACAGCCGCCAGTCCAGCGCCAGCACCATCCACTCGCGCCCCGCGGCCTTGAACAGGTGGCAGGTGTTGTAGCCGTCCGCGGAGGCGCCCCCGAACGTCGGCTTGCTCTTGAAGCGCTGCGGTCCGAACGCGTCCAGGTACGGTGTCGAGCCGCGCTGGTCGTCCGTCGAGGACTTCACGTCGTGGTTGCCGGCGAGGACGCTGTAGCCGACGCCCCGCCGGTCGAGGATCCCGAACGACTCACCGATCGCGGCGAATTCGTCCTCGGCGCCGTTCTGTGTGAGGTCGCCGAGGTGGGAGAGGAAGACGATGTTCTCGTCCCTGCCGTGCTCGAGGAGGTAGCGCAGGGACACCTCCACCGGCGCCTTGTCGATGCTGGGTCCGTCGAAGAGGTACTGGGTGTCGGGCATCACGGCGAGGGTGAAGCGCCGGCTGTCCCAGGACGGCGGTGCCGAGGAGCAGGTCCCCGGGACCGCGCTGCGCATCGGTGACCTGGTCGTCTGCGAGGCCGGCGACATCATTCCCGGTGACGG